>DATBGA010000089.1:0-70925 GCA_036558225.1 Candidatus Methylomirabilota bacterium
CACCGGGGAATCAGGCGCCCGTGCGGTGGTCGCGCGCGCGGCGCCCAGCGTCGGCCGGGTCACCGGCGGCGGTGCGCAGGCGCGCCGCGGCCCTCGCCCTGAGGTCCTCGAGCGCGAACACCGCGCCGAACTGCTCGAGCGCGAACGAGGCCGACACGGCGCCGTAGCGGCCCGCCTGCCCGAGGTCGCCCGTCTCGGCCAGCCCGACCAGGAAGCCGCCGCAGTAGGCGTTCCCCGCGCCCGTCACGTCCACGATGCGGGAGACGGGCATCGCGGGCACCGCCACCGGCGCCCGGCCCCGGGCGGCCAGGAGGCTCCCGGCCTCGCCCATGCGCAGGACGGCCATCCCGACTCCGGCGTCGAGCAGCGCCGCGAGGACCTGGCGCGGATCCTCGAGCCCGGTCAGGCGCCGTGCTTGGAGCAGGTTCGGCGAGAATACGTCCAGCAGCGGGGCGAGCTCGCCGAACAGCGCGCGGTTCCCGGGTTGGCAGAAGACGTTCCACGGCTCCCAGAGGACGGGGCCACAGCCCGCGGCCCGGAGGCGCGCCATCCACTCGCGCAAGGAGTCGGGAGCGTCGCATTCCAGGCGGACGCCGCCGGCGCCGGCCTGCTCCGCCGGCAGCTCGTCCGGCCGCGGGCACATCGCCATGAACAGGCTCGGATCGGTGCGGTCCACGTGGGTGCGGCGCCCGTCGCGCTCGTAGAGCTGCCGGGCCCGCGGCGCCGGCGCGTCACCCCTCGCCGGACCGCGGAGGTCGAAGGCGCCCGCCAGCCGGCGCCGATCCGATTCAGGCACGTCCGAGCCGACGGCCGCCAGGAGCGCGACGTGCGGGCTCCACACGCGCATCCCCATCGCCGCGTGGGGCGCCCCGCCCCCGAGCATCCCCATGCGAGTCCGACCGTCCGGCAGGACGATGTCGTCGATGACCACCGACCCGATCGAGAGGAACCGTCGACGCCCGCTCGGGCTCGCCGCTGCGGCGTCCATCGACCCGTCACCCTTCGATCTGGTCCCACGTCTCGCTGGTGCGGACCCTGCTGAGCCCCGGGACGCGTCCGCCGCCGGCCGCGCGAAAGAACGGCTCGCCCAGCACCTCGGCGCGGTAGGCGGCGAACAGCGCGCCGGGAATCGATGCGAGGAGGGGCGAGAACACCTCCGGCACCCCCTCCGCCAGGGGCAGCCCGTGGCCGGCGGCCTCGTGCAGCGTCGCGGCCGACGCGGGCGCGACGGCCACCACGCGGCGCCCGATGGTCCGCGCCGCGCCGGCCGCCTCGGTGGCCCGGGAGAGATCCCGTCCGCCCGCGGTGATGAAGAACGTGGGCGTGGCCGCGGTCCGGGCGAAGAACTGGAGGTGCGCCCACTCCTCGGTGTCCTGGCCGACGGCGCCGTCGCCCGAGGCCTCCAGCACCTTGCCGGCCGAGAACAGCGCCGTCCCGTAGTTCGGCCCGCCGCCCACGAAGACGAACTCGTTCGCGTCCCGCCACTCTCGAGCCAGCGCGCTCGCCTTCTCGTCGCAGGCGTCGACGGTCCGCTGGGCCGCGTCCGCCAGCGCGAGGAGGTCGCGCCGCACGGCGGTGGCGGCGCCCCAGTCGAGGTGGCCCCGGACCTCGCCGATGCGGACCGCCGTCAGGATGAGCCCGAGCTGGCTCGCCAGGTAGGATCGGACGCCCGGGGTGTGCACGCCCGGCGGGTCGGGAAACGCGGGCGCAGTCGACAGGACGACCAGATCGGCAGTCTTGGCCAGGCGGCTGCCGGGCGTGGCGGTGAGAGCAACCGTGCCGGCGCCCGCCTGACGGGCGAGCCGCAGCGCCTCCGTCGTGCGCGCGACCTCCCCCGAGACCGAGACGCCGATCACCAGGTTCGTGCCCGGCCCGGTCTCGGGGAGGTAGCCGGCCGCGTAGCGCGCGAACTGGAGCGCGCTCATGGGCTCGGCCGGCCGGCCGGCAAGCGCCTCGAACGCGAGCTCCGAGGTGAGCGCGGCATGATGCGAGTCGCCGCAGCCGGTCACGTACACGCGCTTGACGGACAGGCAGAGCCGGTGATCGAGCGTTTTCCGCACGGTGTCGTCGAGGACGGGGATCATCTCGCGGATGAGCGCTGGCAGGCTCCGGATCTGGGCGACCATGGAGTTCATCGAGGACCGGGCCCCCTGCCGAGCACGATGCGGACCGGCCTCAGGGCGCCCTCACGCGGGATCGGCCATCACCCGCACGAGCACCGTGCGTCGGCGCGGCCCGTCGAACTCGGCGAGCATGAGGCTCTGCGAGCGGCCCAGCACCAGCTCGCCGCCCGTCACGATGAGGGACACGCTCGTCCCGGTCAGCGCGGTCTTGATGTGTCCGGCGGCGTCGGCCGGCGTGTCGTACGTGTGCTGGAAGTCCACTCGCGTCGGCACGAGACGGCGCAGCTCGGATCCGATGTCGGCCGCAGTGGCGGGATCCGCGCCCGAGTTCACGACGAGCCCCGCCGTGGTGTGCGGCACGAACACGACGCAGATGCCGTCCGCCACGCCGCTTGCCTTCACGGCGGTCTTCACCTGGTCGGTGACGTTCAGCAGGCTCTCGCCCGGGGGCGTCTCCAGCCGCACCGTGGTCAGCCGCTTCACGGCGCGGCGCCCGGCTCGGGAGCCGACCACCGCGTCCGCGGCTTCGGCTCGAGCTCGCCGTCGACGTAGAGGGCCTCGACGCGCTCGTTGAAGAAGCAGACGAGATTCTCGATCTTGCCGCACTCCGGGATCGGATGGCGGTAGCACCAGGCGATGTCACGGATCACCGTCGGGCCGATCCGGACCGAGTAGTACGTGGCGACCCCCTTGTACGGGCAGCGCGTCTCGGTCTCGGTCGGCACGAGCAGGTCCATCCGCACGTCCGCCTTCGGCATGTAGTACCGCGTCGGCAGCCCGGTCTCGAACAGGAGGGACGGGCGCCGGGAGACGGCGACGAGCTCGCCGGCGACGACCACGCGCACGTGGCGGGAGCTGTGGAGGACGTCGACCCGCTTGTACGGATCGCGGGGATGCACGTACACCTCGTCGTCCTCCTCGAGCCAGGCGTCCATCTTCGACCACTCGAACGCCACGTGGTCGTGGAGCGGCAGGCGGTCAGGCGACGGGGCCGGATGGCTCCGCGCGGCGTGCTCGGCCGTCCGGTCTCCGACCCGGACCGTCCAGCAGGCGGCTGCGCCCGGGTCCGGACAGGGAGTCACGTGGTCGGCGGGGACGAGGAGCTCGGCGCGCACGTCCTCCCGCGGGAAGTAGTACACGGGCAGGCGACCCGGCTCGCGGAGCAGCCACACGCGCCGGCTGTCGGCCACGATCTGGCCCGCGAAGCGCACCCGCACCCACCGCGGGCTTGGCTCGAGCTCGTGGCGTGGATCCGGCGCGGCGGTGTCGGCCGGTCCCATCGATTCCTCCTCGGCGTCACGGTGAGCACGCGGGACAGCGCCCCGATCCGCTCGGGCAGCGCGCCCATCTCAGCGTGCGGGGTCGACCTTGTCAAGGCAGTCCGGGGCGTGATACACGGACGAGCCATACGGACCGGTCACCAAGGAGGCCGACATGACACAGCCCCGCGTCTCTCGCCGAGCGTTCCTGACCGGGACGGCCGCCGCCGGACTCACCCTGGCTGCACGCCGTGATCCACCCGTCGAGGCCGCCGATCCGAAGGTCCTCAAGGTCCGCTCGTACGTCCAGCTCGAGATCTTGGATCCCGCGTTCCAGCTGTCCGCGCCCGAGGGGGACATCATCGACGCGCTCCTGCTGGGGCTG
This sequence comes from Candidatus Methylomirabilota bacterium, assembly GCA_036558225.1. Lineage (GTDB taxonomy): Bacteria > Methylomirabilota > Methylomirabilia > Rokubacteriales > DASRDR01 > DASRDR01. Next base: position 3,768 of record DATBGA010000089.1, read on the forward strand.
GTCGGGCTGAAGCCGGGCGACACCTGGGGCTGGGAGCGGGACGCCGCGCTGTCGATCGAGCAGGTCGACCCCACCCACATCAAGTTCCAGCTGCGCCCGGGCCTCGGGTGGACCGGCGGCTTCGGTGAGGTCACGGCCCAGGATGTCAAGTTCTCCTACGAGCGGATCGCCAACCCAGCCACCAAGTCTCCCTACCGCGGGGACTGGGCGAAGCTCGACCAGGTGCAGATCACCGGGAGCCACAGCGGGGTCATCGTGCTCAAGGAGCCGTTCATCCCGCTCTGGACGACGACCTTGCCGACGGCCTCCTCAGCGATCGTGTGCAAGAAGGCCGTCGAGCGCATGGACGGTCAGCGCTTCACCATGGACCCGGGGGCGGTCTGCGGGCCCTACCGGATCCGGAAGTGGGAGCCGCGCCAGTCCATCACGCTCGAGCGGAACCCCCTGTGGACCGGCCCGCCGCCCGCCTTCGACGAGATCCAGGCGATCGGCATCGTCGACACCAACGCGGCCGAGATCGCCTACGAGGCCGGCCAGATCGACGTGACCCAGGTGCCGATGACATCGGTACCGCGCCTGCGGGGCAAGCTCCCGGCCAACTCGTCGCTCGTCGCACGGCCGGGCCTGACCTACTGGTGGCTCGGCATGCAGAGCGAGGACGGCATCTTCAAGGACATCCGGGTCCGCAAGGCGGTCCAGCTGGCGGTGGATGTCAAGGCGGTCATGGACGGCGCGTTCTTCGGCGTGGCGCCTCCGTCCACCGGCATCATCGCGCCCGGCCTGGTCGGCCACCGAGAGAAGAACCTCGTGGCCGGACCGGATCTCGAGGGCGCGCGGAAGCTGCTGGCCGAGGCGGGGCACCCGCGGGGATTCAAGACCGAGATCGGGGCCCGCAACACGCCGGAGTTCATCAACGCGGCCCAGGTGATCGCCGCCAGCCTCGCCAGGGTCGGGATCCAGGCGGAGGTAGTCCCGTTCGACAGCGGGGTCCAGAAGGCGATGGCCTCCGACAAGGCGGGCGGCTGGAAGAAGATGCAGATGCACATCCAGCGCTTCTCCATGCGACCGGACCCGAGCTGGGCCACGGTGTGGTTCACCACGGCCCAGATCGGCGAGTGGAACTGGGAGCGCATCAGCAACCTGGAGTACGACCAGCTCCACGAGAAGGCGCTCGCCGAGTCCGATCCCGTCAAGCGGAACGCCATGTACATCCGCATGCAGGATCTCATGGAGCAGTCGGGCGCCTACGTGTTCCTGACTCACGGGGTCAACGCGCTGCTCTACCGCAACCACCTCAAGCCGGTCTTCACCCCCGACGGGAACCGGATGATGATGCGCCGCTTCCAGCTCGCCTGACGGCGCGATGCCGGCAGGCCCGCCCGCGCCCCGGGGCGGTCCGGCGTTCCGCCGGCTCCTGCGGGATCCCCTCGGCGCCCTGGGCCTGGCCCTGGTCGCGCTCGTCGTCACCGGGGCGATACTGGCGGGGCTGATCGGAGCCGACCCGACCGCGCTCGACCTTCCCGCCCGGCTCCAGGGCCCGAGCGGGCTGCACCCGCTCGGGACCGACCACCTGGGGCGGGATCTTTTCGCGCGCGTCCTCTACGGCGGGCGGGTCGCCCTCGAGGTGTCGGGCGGGTCGGTGGGGCTCGCGCTCGCGGTCGGCCTCGTCCTCGGCATGCTCGCGGGCTACGGCCCCGCCTGGCTCGACCACGCCCTCGTGCTCGCGTTCGATGCGGTGCGCTCGTTCCCGACCATCTTGTTCGCCCTGGCGCTCGTCACGCTCCTCGGCCCAAGCATCCTCACGATCGTCGTGATCGTCGTGACCACGTCCTTTCCGGTCTACGGCCGCATCGTCCGCACCCTGACCCAGTCCCTCAAGACCCACGAGTTCGTCCTCGCCGAGCGCGCTTTGGGCGCGCGCCTCCTCCGGGTGCTGGCGCGCCACATCCTGCCGAACGTCGTCGGGCCGGTCCTGATTCTCGCGAGCATGGAGATCCCGGTGGTGGTGACGATCGAGGCGGGGCTCTCCTTCCTCGGCGTCGGCATCCGGCCGCCCACGCCGAGCTGGGGCTCGATCCTGAACGACGGCTACACGTTCATCCGCGACACGCCGTGGCCCGTCGTGGCCGGTGGGCTCCCGCTGGTGGTGACAACGCTTGGCTTCACGTTCCTGGGCGAGGCCCTCCGGGACGTCTTCGATCCCTCCCTCCGCCACGAGCGCTGAAGGGGGCGAACGGGCCGCGGCTCAGAGCCGCTCGCGGACGCGGGGATCGAGCGCCGCGACCGCGATGTCGGCCGCGAGCGTCGAGAGCACGAAGAGCGCGGTCGTGACCAGCACCGCCCCCATCACCACCGGGTAGTTGCGGCTGATCACGCCGTCGTATACGAGCCGCCCGAGCCCCGGGCGGGCGAAGACGATCTCGGCGAACACCGCGCCCGAGAGCAGCCGCCCGATCCCGACCCCCAGCAGCGCCACCGTCGGCAGAATCGCGAGCCGGAGCGCGTAGCGGTAGACGATGCGTCGCTCCGGCAGCCCAAGCGCCCGGGCGGCCCGGATGTGATTCTCCCCCAGCACCTCAAGCATGGAGGCGCGGACCAGCCGGGCGAGAAAGCCCACCCACCCGAACCCGATCGCGAGCGAGGGCAACATGAGATGCCAGAGCTGGTCCGGGAGGTCGCCGGCGCGCCCTGCGCCGATGGCCGGGAACCATTTCAGCCAGACAGCGAAAATGAGAAGCGCGTAGATGGCCACGATGAACGAGGGCAGCGCGATCGCGCTGACCGACAGGACGCCCGTGGCCCGGTCGAGCCAGCTCCCGCGGTGTGCGGCCGAGAAGCATCCGAGCGGGATCCCGACCACGATGGCCCAGCCGATCCCGAGCGCCGTGAGCGCCATGGTCGAGGGGAGCGCGCGCCACACCAGGCTCGCCACGCTCTGCCGAGACCAGATGTCCGTCCCCAGGTCTCCGCGCAGCACGTTCCCCGCGAACCGGGCGAACTGCACCGGTAGCGGGCGATCGAGGCCCATGCGGGCGCGGAACTCCTCGCGCATCTCCGGCGTGGCCCGGGGCCCAAGGGCAATGCTAGCCGGATCGCCCGGCACGAGGTGGATCGCCCCGAACAGGATCGCCATAGCGACGCCCACAATGAGGATCGCCAGGGCCAGGCGGCGAGCCAGGTAGCGTGTCACGACGGCCTCTCGCGCGCCCCGACAGTACGCCGGGCGCCGGGTCGCGACAAGCCGCTATAATCCCGCCGCATGCCCGGAACAGGGAGGATGCGATGCCCAGGCGAAGCGTGACGGAGCGGCTGCGGAGTGGCGAGGTCCTGCTCATGGACGGCGGCACCGGCTCGGAGCTCCAGCGGCGAGGGGTCGAGGTGCTGCTGGGCTCGAAGGGCGACAAGCTGGGGCCCTGGTCCGCGACCGCCAACCTGGACGCCGCGGACGTGGTCCAGCAGGTCCACCAGGACTACCTGCGCGTGGGAGCCGACGTCATCATCAGCAACAACTTCCGGACGACCCGGACCCGGCTGGCGCCGGTCGGCCTGGGGGACCGCTGGACGGAGTACGCCGAGGCCGGAGGCCGCCTCGCGGTGAAGGCGCGCGACGCGATCAACCCCGAGGCCTACGTGGCCGGCGGGATGGCCGCGCCCGGGCTCGGCATGCTGCACGATCGCCCGGAGACCGACGTCGAGATCATGGGCGACGAATGTCGCCGGGAGTTCGCGGAGCACTCGAAGGTCCTCGCCGCGACCGGCGTGGATGTGATGCTGCCCGAGTTCGTCAACTACATCCAGGATTGCGTGGCGGCGGTGGATGGCTGCGCCGAGGCGGGCCGCCCCGTGTGGCTCGGCGTGCCGATGGTGACCACCGAGGGCATCACCCGGAACGGCGAGACGATGGAGGACCTGGGCCGGGCCCTGCGCGGTCACCCCGTCCAGGCCGTCCTCCTGATGTGCAGCCGCCCGGAGGCCGTCAGCGCGACGCTGCCGCGCCTCCGCCAGGCGTTCGACGGGCCGATCGGCGCCTATCCGAACGTCGGATACAACCCCATGGCGCCGGTGGGCGGGCGCGTTCACCTCGGGCCCGATCTCATGTCGGCCGCGGCCGCGAGCCCCTCGCGCCTGGCCGAGTTCGCCCGGGAGTGGATCGAGATGGGCGCCCAGATCGTCGGCGGCTGCTGCGCCACCGGCCCCGAGCACATCATGGCCATGAAGGTCGTGGTCGACGCGGCCCGGCGGCGGAGCCGCCAGCGGGTCGGCTAGCGGCGCCGGGAGCCCGACCATGCGGATCGCGATCGTCGGCGCCGGGCCGGCCGGGCTCTATCTCGCGTATCTCCTCAAGCGGCGCGGGTCCGGAGCCGCGGTGCAGGTCTTCGAGCAGAACCCCGCGGACGCGACCTTCGGGTTCGGCGTGGTGTTCTCCGACCGCGCGCTCGAGTTCCTGCGCGACGACGATCCCGAGACCTACGAGGCCGTCGCGCCTCTGACGGAGTCCTGGTCGGACATCACGCTCGACCTGGAAGGGCAGGTCGTGCGCATCGACGGCGTGGGCTTCTCGGCGGTCGGCAGGCTCGAGCTGCTCCAGCTGCTGCAGCACCGGGTCCGGGCGGCCGGGATCGCCGTCGAGTTCCAGCGGCCGATCAGGTCGCTCGGCGAAGTGGAGGAGGCCGACCTCATCGTCGGCGCCGACGGGGCGAACTCGATCGTCCGCCACGCGCACGAGCGGGAATTCGCCGCGAGCGTCACCGTTCTCACGAACAAGTTCGCGTGGTACGGGACGACCAAGCGCTTCGAGACGCTGACCCAGACGTTTCGCCGCGATGCCGACGGCGTGTTCAATGCCCACCACTATCGCCACTCGCCGCACATGAGCACCTTCGTGGTCGAGACCGACGCCCCGACGTGGCGGCGGGCCGGATTTGCCGACATGGACGAGTCCGCGACGACGGCGTATCTCGAGTATGTGTTCGCCGACGTGCTGGACGGGCATCGCCTGGTGTCGAACAAGTCGCTCTGGCGCAGCTTCCCGACGGTGGCCAACGCGCGCTGGTCAGCGGGCAAGGCGGTCCTGATCGGCGACGCGCTTCATACCGCGCACTTCTCCATCGGCTCGGGCACGCGCCTCGCCCTGGAGGACGCGCTCGCGCTGGCGCGCGCGATCGAGGCGCATCCCGGCGACCTGGTGGCTGCGGTCCGGGCGTACGAGGCCGCGCGGCGTCCGATCCTGGACAAGCTCACCGCGGCGGCGAACGCGAGCGCCGAATGGTACGAGCGCTTCGCCGAGCACATGACGCTCGCGCCGCTCGAGTTCGCGATGAGCTACATCAGGCGCTCGGGACGGGTGGACCTCGACCGGCTGCGCGCGGTCTCGCCCAGGTTCGTCACCGCCTACCAGCAATACGTGAGGGCTCGTACCTGAGCCGGCCGTCACTTGTCGTCGAGGATCGGGCGCCCCGTGACGCCGCGGGCCCGCGCGAGATCGGCCGGCCCCGAGGGCCGCGCCGAAGCCGGCCTACGCCATGCCGGTCATGCCGCCGCCGTTGCCGCTCCCGCTTCCCTGCGCCCGCTCGATCTCGCCGAGGCTCTCCAGCACCCACTGGTTGAACTGGTGGCACCCGTGCTCCTGCGGGACGAAGTTGCCGTGCAGGAGCGGGCGGGCATGCAGCCCCTCCTGCTGCCACTCGCAGTTCCGGGCGTCCTGCCGGTTCGTCAGGTCCCAGAGGGCGACGTAATGCTCGAGGTCGAACTCCGGGAGCTTCAGGCTCTCCGGCTCGAAGAGCCAGTCGTAGATCATCCGGACGCTCTCGGGGCCGGTCGCCAGCATCTGGTGCGAGTTGACGTAGTCGGGGTGCACGTTGAGGAAGAGGTTCGGCCTGAGGGTCTGCGACTGGTAGAGGTTGGTCCGCTCCTCGGCCGACAGCCCCTTGAAGGGCGGGATGCGCGCGGTGCCGTCCATCGTGAGGGTCGCGGCGCCGGGCTTGAAGCGCGGCCGCGCCGTCTTGGGAGGGCCGCCGGTCACCTCCTGGTGGAGCCCCCAGGCGCCGGCGTCCCAGAACAGCGTGGCGATCTCGCAGAGCTCCGGGTGCACGGGCGGGCAATGGAAGCACTCCGAGAAGTTTTCGAACAGGAGCTTCCAGTTCGCCTTGACGTCCATGACGATGCGCTTGCCGATGCGCAGATCCTCGAAGCCGTAGCTCTTGAACCGCTCCGGGATGTCGCCGAGGGCGTCCGCCAGGGGCTCGGCCCGATCGCCTGCGAGGTTCACGAACACGAAGCCGCCCCAGGTGGCGACGGCGACCTTGAAGAGGGGGTAGGCGGCCCGGTCGAAGCCCGGCGTCTCCATCTGTCGCGGGGTGCCGACGAGTTGCCCGTCGAGGCCGTAGGTCCACGTGTGGTATGGACAGACCAGGCTCCGGCCCGGGAGCCGCCCCTGCTCCTCGGTGCAGAGGATCGAGCCCCGGTGGCGGCACGTGTTGTGGAACGCCTGAAGTCGCCCGTCCAGGTCGCGGAGGATCACGATGCTCTGCGTGCCGATCTTGACGACCTTGTAGTCCCGGGGCGCGGCGACCTCCTCCTCGCGGCCGGCCATCACCCACATGCGGTACCAGAAGACCTCGAGCTCCCGCTCGTAGTGCTGGGGGTCGTAGTAGTAGCGGGCGGGGATGCTCGGCTCGAGCCGGTCGAGCGCGATTCGCCGCGCGTGATACGTGGACGCCTGCGACCCCTGCATACCCCCTCCTCGTTCCCGCGACCGACGGCTCGCCTCGCGCCGGACCACCCGGCCGGAGCGCTCACCGGTCTGCATATTGTACGCGCGACACGCCTCGCGGCGCGCCAGGCGCGTCGCCGCCGCGCGAGCGCCCGCGAGGGGCCGCCGGCTGGTGCCCGGGCGCGGCGTGGGGTATCGTCGGCGAGTCCGGCGCGGTCAGGCGGGAACACCACCCGGCAGGGAGACCTCGAGGCCATGTCGACGCAGCGGTCCAGGGAGTGGGAGGTATCCGAGCGCGCCGCTGAGCTCCACCGCTCGGCGCTCGTCTGGGACGATCACGGCGGCTTCGCCTACAGCACGGCCTCGGCGCTGAAGGACCTCGAGCGCTGGCACGCCTCGGGCATCGACTACCTCTCGATCAACGTCGGATACGACGTGACGCCGTGGATGCTCGCGGTCGAGGCCGTGTCTCAGGACCGCCAGTGGGTCCGGGAGCGCCCCGACGCCTTCGTCCAGGTGCAGGGGGTCGAGGACGTCCGGCGCGCCAAGCGCGAGGGCAAGCTGGCCGTCTCCTTCGACCTCGAGGGGATGGACGCGCTGAACGGCGACCTCGGCATGGTCGACGTCTACTACCGGCTCGGCGTGCGGCAGATGCTCTTCGCGTACAACCGGAACAACAAGGCCGGCGGAGGCTGCCACGACGAGAACGTGGGGCTCACGCCCTTCGGGCGCGACGTCATCCGGGAGATGAACCGGGTCGGGATGCTCGTCGACGGGTCCCACTGCGGCCACCGGACGACCATGGAGGCCATGGAGCTGTCCACGGCGCCGTGCATCTTCTCCCACTCCAACGCGCGCCGCCTGTGCGACCACGAGCGGAACATCCGCGACGACCAGATCAAGGCCTGCGCGGCGACCGGCGGCGTGATCGCCGTCACCGGCGTGGGCCGCTTCCTCGGCCCCCGCGGGCCGGTTGTCGAGCACCTGGTCGAGCACATCGACTACATGGTCGAGCTCGTGGGCCCGGAGCACGTCGGCCTCGGCATGGACAGTGTGCTGAGGCAGAAGCCGGCGGGAGCGCCGTTCACGGGCAATCGCGCGTACTGGCCGGAGCGCCAGTATCCCGACAGCGGCTCGGGCTACCTCGATCCGGAAGCGTGGCCCCGGATCACCCAGGCGCTGCTCGACCGCGGCTACGGCGAGGTGGCCGTCCGCGGCATCCTCGGCGAGAGCTTTCTCCGCGTCGCCGGCCAAGTGTGGAAGTGAGAGGGACGCGCCGCCGCGGCTGATGCAGTATCTCCGCTTCGCGCCGCTCGGCCGGGATCTGTCCCGGCTGGTGCTCGGCACCGCCGCGTACGAGCAGGCCCCGCTCGACGTCGCCCTCGACCTCTTCGACTCCTACCGGGACCTCGGCGGGAACGTCGTGGACACCGGGCGCGAGTACGGGAACGCCGAGCCCATCCTCGGGCGCTGGCTGCGCGAGCGGCGCCTGGACCGCGAGGTCGTCGTCCTCACGAAGGGCGCCCACCACGACAACGACACCGGGCGGAAGCGCGTCAACCCCGCGGAGATCACCGCGGACCTTCACGAGAGCCTGCGGGCCCTCGGCCGCCCCGCGATCGACGTCTATTGCCTGCACCGCGACGACCCGGCCGTCCCCGTGGGCCCGATCCTCGAGACCCTCGACGAGCACCGGCGGGCCGGGCGCGTGCGCGTCATCGGGGCGTCCAACTGGTCGGCGGCTCGCCTGGAGGAGGCGGCCCGCTACGCCGCCCGGCACGGGCTCGACGGCTTCGCCTGCTCGAGCCCCGGGCTGAGCCTCGCCGCGCCCCGGGCGGAGCCCTGGCCCGGGTGCGTCACGATCCACGAGCCCGAGGCCCGCGCGTGGTACGCGCGCCGCCAGCTCCCGGTGTTCGCCTGGGCGTCGCTCGCCGGCGGGTTCTTCGCCGGCGTCCGGAGCCCCGACGTCACGCGCGTGTACGAGACCACCGCCAACCGTGAGCGCCTCCACCGCGCGCAGGCCCTCGCCGCGCGCAAGGACGCCACGCCCGGCCAGGTCGCTCTGGCCTGGGTCCTCCACCAGCCTTTCCCCACCTACGCCCTGATCGGGCCGCGGAGCGTCGCGGAGCTCCGCGAGAGCGTCGGCGCGCTCGACCTCGCGCTCATGCCCGCGGAATCGCGCTGGCTCGACCTGGAAGAGGACCCCGCAGAGCGCTGACCCGGTCTCGGCGCGCCCCCCGGACCGGCCGGCCGATCAGCCCTCGTACTTGAACGAGACCTGGACGCGGGCGCGATAGGCGACGATCTTCCCGTTGTCGATCTTCACGTCGAGCTTCTGGACCTCTGCGATCCGGAGGTCGCGGAGCGAGCGCGTCGCCGTCTCGACGGCGTTCTTCGTCGCCTCCTCCCACGATCGCTTGCTGGTCCCGATGACGTCGATGACGCGGTAGACGCCCTCACCGGCGGTCTTCTTCGGCATGGTCATCCTCCCCTTGGGTGTGATCCGGGTCGGGATGGGTGACCCCGACCATACGCCGCCTCGCCGCGGGTCGACAAGCCGGTATAATCCGACGCCGTGACGGTCGTGGCTTCCGGCCCCCGCCCCATCCAGCGCCTCGATCCGGTCTGGATCCCGCTCAAGGACGGGACCCGCCTCGCGGCGCGCGTCTGGCTGCCCATCGACGCCAAGGCCCGGCCGGTGCCGGCGATCCTCGAGTACCTCCCCTATCGCCGGCGCGACTTCACCGCCGAGCGGGACGCGCTCACGCATCCCTACGTCGCGGGACACGGCTACGCGTGCGTGCGCGTCGACATGCGCGGGAGCGGGGATTCGGACGGCGTCCTCACCGACGAGTACCTGCCGCTCGAGCAGGACGACGCGGTGGAGGTCATCGCCTGGATCGCCGCCCAGCCGTGGTGCACCGGCCGGGTCGGGATGATGGGCCACTCCTGGGGCGGCTTCAACGCGCTCCAGGTCGCCGCACGCCGGCCCCCGGCGCTCCGGGCGATCATCACGTCGTGCTCTACCGATGATCGCTACGCCGACGACATCCACTACATGGGCGGGGCCCTCCTCCTCGACAACCTCCGCTGGGCGTCGACCATGTTCGCCCACAACTCTCGCCCCCCGGACCCCGCGATCGTGGGTGACCGCTGGCGCGAATCATGGCTGGCGCGCCTTCGCGGCAGCGGCCTCTGGGTCGACACGTGGCTCCGCCACCAGCGGCGCGACGCGTTCTGGAAGCAGGGCTCGGTGTGCGAGGACTTCCCCCGGATCGAGTGCCCGGTTTTCGCCGTCGGCGGCTGGCTGGACGCCTACTCCAACGCGATCCCGCGCCTGATGCGGGGGCTTCGCGTGCCGCGCCAGGGCTTGATCGGGCAGTGGGCGCACCGTTATCCCCACATGGCCCTGCCCGGGCCCGCGGTGGGCTTCCTCCAGGTCGCCCTCCGCTGGTGGGATACCTGGCTCAAGGCGCGGGATACCGGGCTGGCCGACGAGCCGATGCTGCGGATCTGGATGCAGGACAGCGTCCGCCCCGTGCCGCATCACGCGACCCTACCGGGCCGCTGGGTCGCGGAGCGCACGTGGCCGTCCCCGCGCATCACCCCGCGGCTCTACGTGCTCCACCGGGGCCGCCTCGCGCCCGACGCCGGCCCCGACGTGCCGCTCTCGCTCCGGTCGCCGGAGACGGTGGGCCTCTACGCGGGACGCTGGTGTCCGTACCAGCTCACGCCGGACCTGCCGCTCGACCAGCGGGGGGAGGATGGCGGCGCCCTCGTCTTCGACACCGATCCGCTCTCCGACCGGCTGGAGATCCTCGGGGCGCCGGTCGCCGAGCTCGATCTGGCGGCGGACCGGCCGGTGGCGCTGGTGGTAGCGCGGCTCTCTGACGTCGCCCCCGACGGGGCGGCCCGACGCGTGAGCTACGGCGTCCTCAACCTCACCCATCGGGACAGCCACGAGCACCCGACGCCGCTCGAGCCGGGCAGGCGGTACCGCGTGCGCCTCCCGCTCAACGACGTCGCGCAGGCCTTTCCGCCGGGACACCGGATCCGGCTCGCGCTCTCGACCGCCTACTGGCCCACCGTGTGGCCGGCGCCGGAGCCGGTCACGCTGATCCTCTACGCGGGCGCGAGCGCGCTGACTCTTCCCGTGCGACCCCCGGACCCGGCCGACGATCTCCTGCCGCCGCTCCCGACGGTCGAGACCGCCCCGCCGCTCCCCGTCACGGCCTTCGAGCCGGCGCGCACCGAGCGCGTCGTCCGCCACGACGCCGTCACCGGCGAGGCGACGCTCAACTGGACCCAGGACAGCGGCCGCCGTCGGTACGACGACATCGACCTCACGGTGCACACCGTGGCCGCCGACCGCTTCACGATCCGGCCCGATGACCCCCTGTCCGCGCGGGCCGAGGTCGCCTGGACGGTCCGCCTCGCGCGCGACGACTGGCGCGTGGAGACGCGGACGCGGACAGTGCTCACGGCCACGCGGGACACGTTCGACCTCACCGCGACGCTCGAGGCCTTCGAGGGGGGCGCGGTCGTCCACGAGCAGCGCTGGGAGCGCTCGATCCCCCGTGACCTCGTCTGACCCGCGGTCCCCGGGTCTTGCGGTCCCATCGAGCCCGCCCTATGATCCGCGCCAGGCTGTCCTGAGATGACCCCCGCCATCGATCTCAAGTCCGTCGCCGGCAAGACGCCCGCGCCTGAGCGGCGCGTGCCGCTGATCGTGGTCGGTGCCGGCCCGGCCGGCGTCGCGGCGGCGACGGCGGCCGCCCGCGCCGGGGTGCGCGTCTTGCTGCTCGACGAGCACCCGCTCGATCCCGAGTTGATGGCGATGGACGTCCCGCTCTACTTCGGCCAGCGGATGAGCGGCGCCGTACGGGACCGGGGCGTCATGCTCGAGCGCGTGGTCCGCGCGAATCCCGCGCTCGAGGAGGCGATCGAGGCGGGGGTCGAGGCGGAGCTGGGCGTCTCCGTGTGGGGCGCGTTCCAGCCCGGCCCGGCCTTGCGCGAGCTCGGCCAGGGATGCGTCGGCGTGGCGGACCAGTCGCGGTCGTGGCTCGTCGGGTACGACCGGCTGATCGTCGCGGCGGGGGCGCGCGATCTCGTCCTCGCGTTCCGGGGCTGGGAGAAGGCCGGCACCATGGGGGCCGCCGGGGCGCTCGCGCTCCTCACCCGGTACCAGGCGTGCGCCGCGCGGCGCATGGTCGTCCTCGGCTCGGGGCCGCTCGGCCTGGCGGTGGCGACGCTCGCGCGGGCGCGCGGCATCGAGGTCCCCGCGGTGGTGGAGGTGGCCCCCGCGATCCGCGGGGAAGCCAGCGCGCGCGCCCGGCTCGAGCGGGAGGGCGTGCGCTTCTATCCGGGCCACGTGGTCGCCGAGGCGCTGGGGAGCCGCGACGAGCTGGAGGGGGTGCGCCTCGCCGCCTTCGACGCGGACCTCCGGGTGATCCCGGGACGCGGCGTCGACATCGCCTGCGACACGGTCTGCCTCGCCATCGGGCTCGTGCCGCAGGTGGAGCTCCTCCAGACCCTGGGCTGCCGGCTCGTGTTCCGCTCCGAGCGCGGCGGGTTCGTCCCCGAGCTGGACGCCGACCAGCGCACCAGCCTGCCCGACGTCTTCGCCGCCGGCGACGGCGCGGGCGTCGACGAGAGCACCGTGACCGCACCCGACCGGGCCGTTGCGGAGGGCCGCCGCGCGGGCCTCGCCGCCGCCGCCTCGCTCGGCGCGATCGCCCCGGAGCAGGCGCGCGTGCTCCTCCGTGAAACCCCGGCGGCCGCCGCGCCCCGCGTCCACGACTACTGGCGGCAGTGGCTCCGCGCCACCCTGGCCGCCGGCGGCGCGGACACCCTCGCCTGCCAGTGCGAGGAGGTCACGCGGGACGAGCTCGCCGGCGTCCAGCCCCCGCGCTACCTCGGCCCCGCCTCGGCGCCGATGCGCGCGCGGAGCCTCGGCACCCTGGGCCAGGACGGGCCGATCAATCAGGACCAGGTGAAGCGGCTGACGCGCGCCGGCATGGGGCCGTGCCAGGGCCGCCGCTGCCGGGAGCAGGTCGCGCTGCTGCTCGCGGAGGCGGGCGACGTGCCGGTCGACACCATCGCGCTCGCGAGCTACCGGCCGCCAGTCCGGCCGCTCCCGCTGTCCGTCCTGTGGCCCCACGACGAGCCGGCGGCGATGCGCGAGCACTGGGTGAGCTGGTTCGGGATCCCGACCCAGTTCGCGCCGCACTGGGCGGGCGATCCGGACATGACGGTCATGCTCGACGTTCCGGGCGGGGCGCCAGTCGAGTGATGCAGGGCCGCGGGGCCGGAGGGGCGCGCGCGTGACCGAGGCGCGTGGGGCGAGCGTCGTGGTCGTCGGCGGTGGGGTCACCGGGCTCAGCGCGGGCTGGTGGCTGGCGCGGGAAGGCGTCGACGTCCTGGTCCTCGAGGCCGGCATCGTGGGCTGGGAGGCGTCGGGGCGGAACGGCGGCGGCGCGACCCACGTCTACAGCCCCCTCGGGCTCGAGGAGCAGCGCCTCTGGCCGCAGATGGACTCGCTGCTCGGCTACCCGACGGAGCACGCGCCGCACCGGATCCGGGTCGCGCTGACGGACGAGCAGTTCGCGCTCTACCGGAAGAACGCCGAGATCGCCGCGCGCCGAGGCTTCCGGACCGAGCTGCTGGACGGCCAGCAGCTCCGGGACCTGGTCCCGATCGTCGGGGACAACGTGGTCGGCGGCCTCTACCTCCACTTCGGGGGTCACGCGAATCCGCAGCGCACCGTCCAGGCCTACGCGTGGGCGCTCCAGGATCTCGGCGGCCGGATCCGCCAGCACATGCCGGTCACGGGCTTCCGCACGGCCGGCGGGTGCGTCACCGCGGTCGAGACCGCGGCCGGGCCCGTCGGCGCCGACACGGTGGTCCTCGCGGCCGGGCCCCAGACCGATCGCCTGGCCGCCATGCTCGGGGTCCGCGTGCCGCTGGCGCCCTCGCGCGTCGAGATGATCTGCACCGAGCCCATCCCGCTCATGAAGGTGGGTGGGGTTGACGGGAACGGGCTCTACGGCCGGCAGACGCGGCGCGGGAACCTCGTCTATGGCGGCGGCCCGCACGAGTGGCTAGACGGCCCGGGGCTCGCGACGGCGGCGGGCACGCGGCCGACGACCCCGCTCCTGCGAAGCCTCGGTCGGCGGCTCGCCGAGCTCTTCCCCAAGGCCGCGCACGTGCGGATCATCCGGAGCTGGGCCGGCATCGTGGAGAACACGCCCGACGGGCTCCCGATCATCGATCGGCTCGCCGATCCCGCTAACCTCGTCCTGGCGACGATGTCGAGCGTCGGCTTCGGGCTCTCGCCGGCGTCCGGGAAGGCGATCAGCGAGCTCGTCCTTCACGGCCGCTGCCGCTTCTGTGATCTCACCGCGCTCCGCCTGGACCGCTTCGCCGGGACGCCGCCGGACTGGCGCGCCCAGCTCGGCTGGCTGCCGTCAGAATCCGGCGTCAGACTTTGACTTCGCTACAATTCCCTCGGCTGCCGGCGCGCGGCCGTGATGCGCGCCATCCGGCGCGCCCGAGTCCCAGCCCCGAAATGTCGCGCAGTCAACATCTGACCCCGTGAAGGCCGCCGTCTGCCGGGAGGTCGGGAAGCCCCTCGTCGTCGAGGAGGTGGTCCTCGATCCGCCCAGGGCCGGCGAGGTGCGCGTCCGGACCGGTGCCGTCGCCATCTGTCACAGCGACGTGCACCTCGTGCGGGGCGACTGGGCGGGGTGGACCAGCACGCCACCCCCCGTCGTGGCCGGGCACGAGGCGGCCGGCATCGTCAGCGAGGTCGGACCGGGCGTCACGCGCGTCCGGCCGGGTGACCGCGTGGTCGTGTCGCTCCTCCGCACGTGCGGCGGCTGTGTCCCCTGTCTCTCCGGCGCGGCGTACCTCTGCGAGGGGAGCTTCGCCCTGATGACCGAGCACCGGCTCCACGCCCGGAGCGGCCAGCCGCTCAACGCAGGGATCCGCGTGGCCGGCTTCGCGGAGTCCATGGTGGTGGACCAGTCGCAGCTGGTCGTCGTGCCCGCGGACCTCGGGCTCGACCGGGCGTGCCTCCTCGCCTGCGGCGTCATCACGGGGGTCGGGGCCGTGCTCAACACCGCGCAGCTCACCCCGGGCAGCAGCGCCGTCGTCATCGGCGCGGGCGGCGTCGGCGTGAACGCGATCCAGGGCGCCAGGCTGGCGGGCGCGGCGCCCATCATCGCCGTCGACGTCGTCGCGCGGAAGCTGCCGGTCGCGCGGAGCTTCGGCGCCACGCACGCCGTGGACGGACGGGACGGCGACGTCCGCGGGCTGGTGCAGGAGCTGACGGCCGGCCGGGGTGCCGACTACGTGTTCGTGACCGTGGGCAGCCCGGCCGCGGTGAGCCAGGCGCTCACCCTCGTGCGCCGTGGGGGCACGGTGGTGCTGGTGGGGATGCCCGCGGCGGGCGCCACCGCGCCGATCCCGGTCGGGGACTTCGCCGGCAACGGGCTCCGGCTCCTCGGGAGCAACATGGGCTCGACGCGGCTCGGCGTGGATGTCCCCCGGCTCGTCGCGCGCTACCGGGAAGGCCGCCTCGACCTGGACGGGCTCATCACGGCCCGGTACCCGCTCGAAGAGATCAACGAGGCGATCGTGGCGATGGAGGGGGGCGAGGCGCTCCGGAACGTCATCGTGTTCCCCGCCGCCGACGCGCCGTGACCCCCGCGCCCGACTCCGCCGGCCGCCTGGCGCGCACCCTGCCCGGGCGCTTCTACCACGATCCCGAGATCTGGCGGCTCGAGCAGGAGCGGCTCTTCGCCCGTCTCTGGGTCTGCGTCGGGCGCGCGGACCAGCTCCCGGCGGCCGGCCACTACCGGACGGTGCGCGTCGGGGACGAGAGCGTCCTCGTGGTCCGGGGCGAGGACGGCGCCCTCCGCGCCTTCCTGAACGTCTGCCGCCACCGCGGGGCTCAGCTCTGCGCGGCCGAGCAGGGCCAGGCGCGCGCGCTCCAGTGCCGGTACCACGCCTGGACCTACGGCCTCGACGGCCGCCTCCTCCGGGCCCCCGGGCTCCAGGACTCGGCGGCGTTCGATCGCCGCGACTTCGGGCTGGTCGCCGTGGCCCTCGACACCTGGGAGGGGCTCGTGTGGGTGAGCCTCGCGGAGAGCCCGCCGCCGCTCACGGACCAGCTCCTCCCCCAGATCGCCGACCGGCTCGGCGACGCCGAGCGTCTCGGGCCCTATCGCATCGGCACCCTCGCGGTGGCCCGCACCGTCGAGTACGAGGTCCGCGCGAACTGGAAGGTCGTCGTCGAGAACTTCATGGAATGCTACCACTGCGCCCCGATGCACCCGGAGCTGGTGCGGCTCCTGCCGGCTTTCCGGAGCGGGGCGACGCAGGAGTACGGCATCGGCACGCGCCTGGCCCAGGACGCCGAGGCGCTCACGGACAGCGGGCGGGCGCCGGCGCCGCCGTTCCCCGGTCTCCCGCCCGAGCACGAGCGGCACTACTACGGGATGGTGGTGCGGCCGAACATGCTCCTGAACCTCCTCCCCGAGCACGTCATCGTCCACACGCTGGCGCCGCTCGCCCCGGACCGCTCGCGCGTCACCTGCGACTGGCTCTTCGCGCCGGACGCCGTCGCCCGGCCGGGCTTCGACCCGGCGGACACCGTCGCACTGTTCGATCGCGTGAACCGCCAGGACTGGGAGGTCTGCGAGTGGGTCCAGGCCGGCACGCGCTCCCGGGCCTTCGCGAACGGCGGGGTCTACGTCCCGATCGAGCGCCACATCCGGGGCTTCAACGACTGGGTCCTGGAGCAGCTCGGCCTCCCCCCGGCGAACGGCGGCTAGGGATCGGCAGGACACACCGGGAGCGCTCCGCGACGCTGCCTCGCTCCGCCGGGAGCCGCCGCGCGTGACGCCTGCGCCCTGGCTCTGGATTCCGGTCACCATCGGGGCGGCATTCGCCCAGACCCTCCGGAACACGGCCCAGCGCCACCTGACGGGACCGCTCGGCACCCTCGGGGCCACGCTGGTGCGCTTTCTCTACGGGCTCCCCTTTGCGGCGCTCTGGCTCGGCGTCGTCGGGAGCGCGGGCCGGGCCACGCTGCCCGCGCCGAGCGCGGCGTTCCTCGGCTGGGTGCTCGTGGGCGCCGTCTGCCAGATCGCGGCGACCGGCCTCCTGCTGCGGGTCATGGCCGAGCGCAACTTCACGCTGGGCGTCGCGTACTCGAAGACGGAGATCGTCCAGGTCGCGGTGTTCGGCCTCGCGTTCCTGGGCGACCCGGTGTCCCCGGGCGCCGCCGCCGCGGTTGCCCTCGGGACCGTCGGAGTGCTCCTCCTGTCCCCCGCCGATCGTCAGCGCCGACCCGCCCCGGGGGAGGCCCGGGCGACGCGCCCGGCACTCCTGGGCCTCGCGTCCGGAACGGGCTTCGCGCTGGCCGCGGTCGGCTATCGCGGAGCGGCGCTGGCGCTCGGCAGCGCGCCGTTCCTCATGGCGGCCGCCTTCACCCTCGTGGCGGCGCAGCTCCTGCAGACGCTCCTGCTCGGAGCCTGGCTCGTCCTGCGCACCCCGGCCGTCGTCACGGCGGTGCTCCGGGCCTGGCGCGCGTCCCTGTTCGCGGGGCTCATGGGCGCGGCGGCATCGGCGGGGTGGTTCACCGCCATGACCATCGAGCCCGTCGCCCACGTGCGCACACTCGGGCTGATCGAGCTCCTGTTCAGCTACGTGATCTCGCGCCGGGTGTTCCGGGAGCGCCTCACGCGCCGCGAGGTGGCCGGCGTCGCCGTCCTGACGCTGTCCCTCGTCGTGATGTCGCTCTGGCGCTGAGCCTCCGCCCGCGGCTCAGGCGCTCCCGGGGCGCCGGTACGTGCGGCCGTACGCGAGGTTCTCCTGGTTGAGCCGCTTGTCGGTCCCGAACAGGATGTGCTTCGACATGTCGGGGGAGTAGCGGCTCGCCGGCGGCCGGCGGCCGAGGCCCTCGGCCAGCCCGCGCACGTGATGCGGCCCCGCGCCGCAGCAGACGCCGAGATACCGCGCCCCCAGGGCATACGCCTCTCTCCCGAACTCGGCGATCTCGTAGCGGTTGCAGACGAACGGGTCGAGGGCAGCCGGGAAGGGGCGGTCGTCGGGGATGACCTTGCAGCTCGGATCCGTGAGCGACTGGAAGGTCGGCTCGGCCGGCGTGGTGCGATACGGCACCGGCAGCGCGCCCACGTGGCAGCGCACGGCGCTCCGGATCTCCCGGAGCAGGGGCAGCATCGTCTCGGGACCCCGCGAGCAGTTGAGGCCCACCACGTCGGCGCCCGCCGCCTCGAGCCGGCGCGCCGTCTCGCCGACGCTCCAGCCCTCGCGCGTCCGCCCCTCGCGCGGGATCGCCAGCGTGATCACGGACGGCTTGCCCGAGCGCCGGATCGCCTCCAGGGCCAGGAGGGCCTCCCCGCCCCAGCTGTAGGTCTCGCCGACGATGAAGTCGACGCCGGCGTCCATCGCCCAGTCGATCTGTTCGTCGAAGATCCGCCGGGCTTCCTTGTGCGACTTCGCGTCGTCCGGCCCGTAGATGCTCGTGTTGCAGATGTTCCCCGCGAGGAGCGTCCCGGTCGCGCGCGCCACCTTCCTGGCGAGGCGGAGCGCCGTCCGGTTGATCCGCTCGAGGTCGCGCTCGCGGCCGATGATCCGCATCTTCGCGCGGTGGGCGTAGTACGTGAACGCCTCCACGACGTCGGACCCCGCGTGCACGAAGTCCCGGTGGAGCCCCTCGACCAGGTCCGGGTGCTCGAGGACGACCTCCGGCACGAAGGCGCCGGCCTGGAGGTAGCCGCGGCGCTCGAACTCGAAGAGGTACCCCTCGGCGCAGATCACCGGGCCCTTGGCGAGCCGCTCGAGCAGCCCGAGCGTCTTCTTGGGAGCGGCCTTCGTCGCCTTCTTCGCCGTCTTGGTCGCCATCTCGTCCTTCCTCTCTCGTCGAGCGCGCGAGTGCTAGTGAGGCGGATCCGCCGCGGTCGCGCGCGGCAGTAACGCGTTGTCCCGGAAGCGTGACCAGCGGAACGGCCGAAGGTCCCAGCCGGGCGCGTGGCCCTCCAGGACGATCTGGGCCAGGATGTCGCCGACGGCCGGGGCGTGCTTGAAGCCGTGACCGCTCCAGCCGAAGTCGACGAAGAGGCCCGGGTGCTCGAGCACCGGGCCCAGCACCGGCTCGTGATCGGGCGTGTTGTCGTACACCCCGGAGTAACCGCCCATGGAGAGCCCGTGCTCCATCGCCGGGAACCGCTCCGCGATCAGCTCCGCGTTCCGCAGGACCTCGGCCGGATCGGCGCCCTCGTTGTAGTGGTCGGGATCCACGACCTCGTCGTAGGCGAAGAGCCCGTGGATCGTGAGGTTCCCGGTCTCGGGCCGCATGTAGGTCGCGTGGGGCCGGTCGAGGACCGCCGGATGCGGCCCGAAGTCCGGCGGCCGGCGGAAGAAGCACATCTGGTGGCGCGTGGGCGCCACCGGGACCTCGATGCCGAGCGGGCCGAGGAGTCGCCCGGCCCAGAGGCCGGCGCAGATGACCACGGCGGGCGCGTGGATCTCACCGCCGGCCGTGCGGACGCCGGTCACCCGGTCGCCCGCCGTGAGGATCGCCTCGACCGGCACGTACTGGACGACCGTCGCGCCCAGCGCGCCCGCCCGCGTGGCGAAGGCGTTCGTCGTCATCGCCGCGTCGGCGTAGCCGGATTCCGCCTCGTAGGCGCCGAGCGCCACGTCGTCCACGGCCATGGCGGGGACGAGGGTCCGCACCTCGGCGGGGGTCTGCGTCACGACGTTGGCGCCGAGCTCCCGGGCCCGGCGAACGTTCGCGCGCAGGTTGTCCATCCGGTCCGGGCCCACGAGCCAGAGGATCCCGACCTGACGGAACCCCGGGTCACCGCCGCCGATCCGCTCCGCCCAGTGCTGGAACACGGTCGCCGAGGTGTTCGCGGTCCGGGTGAGGAACTCCATCGCGTAGAACCGGCGCACGAGGGCCGAGGAGCGGCCCGTTGGGCCCGAGGCCAGGAACTTCCGCTCGACCAGGACCACGCGCCGCGCCCCGCGGCGCGCCAGGTGGTACGCGACGCTGGCCCCGTGGACGCCGCCGCCGACGACCACGACATCGGCCGTGCGCGGGAGGTCGGCCATCGGGCGCGGCTACCAGTTGCGGTCGCCGGTCGCGAAGCGCGGCGCGTCGGAGGACTTGGGCTTCGCCCCCGCCATCTCCTCGAGGGTCCGGCTCTTTGGGATCCCCGGGTGGCGGTCGACGCTGGCCGATATCGCGCTCGCCGGCGGGCGCCGGCCCAGGGCCTCGGCCATCGCGCGGACCTGGTGCGCGACCGAGCCGCAGCAGGAGCCGATGACCCCGAGCGCGCGCGCCGTGGTCGCGTGGGTCGCCATCTCGGCGCGGCTGAGCGTGAGCGAGTCGAGGGCCAGCGGGAACTCCGGCAGCTGGGTGAAGGTCGGCAGGCCGTCCCTCGTCCGGAACCCGATCGGCTGGGCCGCCACGTAGCCGGAGGTGGCGCGCCGCATGAGCGCCACGACGGGCAGTATCCGCTCGGGGTCGCGGCCGCAGTTCGCCCCGATGACGTCCACCCCTTCGCCCGCCAGGATCCGCGGCGCCTCGGCGAGCGGGACGGCCTCCGCAGTCTCGGCGTCCCGCACCGCGAACGTGATCATCGCCGGGTAGCCCGCGGCCTTGATGGCCTGGAGGCACTGGCGCGCCTCCTCGAGGAAGGTGAACGTCTCGCCGAGGAAGAAGTCGACGCCCTCGGCCGCCTGGAGCGCGCTCTGCTCGTCGAAGAGCCGGCGGACCATGAGGATACCCTTCTTCGTCGGGCGGGCAAGCGGCGCACGCGACGCGGGAGCGCCCCGATGGTCAGACCCACGGGGAGTGGCTGCCGGAGGCGCCGAACGTCCGGCCCTCGGCATAGCGGCTCAGCGCGAACGGCTTGAGCTCGCGGACGTCGTCGCCCATGAGGAGCCGCGCGACCAGCTTGCCCGCGCCCGTCATCTTGAAGCCGTGGTTCGAGTCCGCGATCATGAAGACGTTCGGCGCCACCCAGTCGAACACCGGCACGTTGTCGGGCGTGAACGCGCCGATCCCGCCGTTCCGCCGCTCCCGGAAGTGCGACCGGCACCCCTTGAACCGCGACATCGTCTGGCCCATGGCCGCGCAGAAGTAGTCGGCGAACCACGGGTCTGCCTGGTACTCGTCGTTCGCGTGGCCGTAGGGCTCGGTGACCGCGGTCGGCCCGAGCTTGACCGGCGTGGTGCCGCCCTGGAGGCCGGGGCGGTCCATCCGCTCGTTGCCATTCTTGAAGTAGACGTACGTGAAGTCCTTGATCGGTCGCCCCGAGACGGGATCGACGACGGGCTCCGACGTCTCGACGTGGAGCACGGGCGGGTTCAGGCCCGCGGCCGTCACGTAGGGCTCGTCGTAGTAGACCTCGCCCTCGAGCAGCCGCCAGTAGGTCCACATGTCCTTGGTCTCGACCGTGCCGTCCGGATAGCGGCAGGTGAGCCGGGACGGCTTGCCGAGCATCGCCCAGTGCTTCGGCGTCCAAGCGCCCAGGCCCCAGACCACGACGTCGCACGCGATCCGGCCCTGGTCGGTCAGCACCGCGCGCACCCGGCCGCCCTCGACGTCGTACCCGGTCACCTCCACGCCCGGCAGGACCCGCACCCCCTGCTGCGCGCACTTCCCGGCGAGGCCGGCGACCGCCTGGCGCGTCCCGGCGTAGCCGCTCACCCGCTCGTGGAGCGCGAGGCCGACACGCGAGGTGTTGAAGTCGGGCCAGAGGCCCCGGACGAACCGGCGCGCGTCCTCCCCCGCGTAGAGGTCGGAGGGGTAGCCCGCGGCGTTCTGGCTCTTCCAGACCCGCTCGTAGGCGGGGAGGTTCTGCTCCTCGTCGACCCCGACGTAGCCCACCTGCTGGAACCCGAAGGCGACCGGGTCGTACGACCAGACGTCCACGCTGTGGCGGAGGATGGCGTGGAGCGGCTCGGTCATGTAGAGATTCCGCACGCAGCCGCAGGCGATGCCGGACGCGCCCGCCCCGACCCCGGTCTTGTCGAGCACGACGACGTCCTGGCCCGAGCCGCGGCCGCGGCGGGCGAGCTCCAGGCCGAGATGCCAGCCGGTGCTGAGGCCGTGAATGCCAGCACCGATGACGACGGCGTGGACGCTCTTCGGGACCTGGCTCATGAGGACCTCCGAGGTCGTCGTGGATCACCCGAGGGGGCCGGACCTCTGTACCACTCGCCTCCGGAGCTCGTCAAGCCATGGGGCGTCCGGAACTCGCCCGAGCGGACGGCCACGGTGGTGCTCTCCATCAGGCGGCGCAGCCGCCCGGACGATCCGGGAAGAGGGCCGGCCAGGCCTCGTGGGCGCCCGCGAGGAGGCTCAGGCCGTCCGGGGCCGGCTGGTCGCACGGCGCGGCCTGGACCGCGCGCGCCACCTCCGACGCGGCCGGCGAGAAGTACGCGCGGACGTCGCAGTGAAGGCGCCCCTCCGATTCGTGCCGGACGAAGATCGCCATGTCGCTCGGCCCGCCGGCCCGCGCGAATGCCGCGCGGAAGAGCTCCTCGATCCGGGCCATCGGCTCCCCGGCCGTGAGCGGGTCGCCGAGACTCTTCGCGCACCATCGGCTCATGAGCAATCCGACGCCGGCGCTCGGGTCGGTCGGGGTCGGGAATTCGCGCGCACGCGTCCTACGTCCACGGCACGGGCCCGCCCCACTGGTCGAGGAAGGTCGTCTCCCGGGTCGGACGGCGCCGGCTCCCGCCGAAGCGAGCCCCGTCGCCGGGATACCCGAGCGGAATGCAGAAGTGGAACGTCAGCTCCGACGGCACGCCGAAGAGCGCGTACACGCGCGCCATCACCGACGGATGAAGCGTCGTCGGGATGGAGCCGAGCCCGAGTGCCCGCGCCGCCAGCATGAGGTTCTGGCAGGCGGGCAGGACCGAGTTGGCCCAGCCGGGAGGCTCCGCGAAGGCCAGGACGACGCACGGCACGTCCCGCATGTGGTCGGCGAGCGCCGCCGCCGCCCGGTAGTTCGTGGCATCGGGCGGGATGTCCTGGGGTCCGGTCCATCCAAGCTCGTCCCGGCGCTTGGCCCACCAGGCCTCGTGATAGAGCGCGCCGAACCGGGCGAGGCGCGCCCGGTCGGTCACGACCAGGAATCGCGCGATCTGGCGGTTGCCCCCGTTGGGGGCCCGCGCCGCAGCCTCGAAGACGAGCTGGAGGTCCGGGAGGGGGATCGGGTCGGACCGGAACCGCCGGATCGACCGCTGCGTGAAGATGGCCTCGCCCACCGACATGTCGAGCCGCCCGGGATCGATCGTCATCGCGCCTCCTCCGTGAGCGTGGATGGTCGTGCGGCGGGGCGGGTCACGGCGATCCCGACCGGGCGCCCCGGGCGCCCCGTCCTTGACGGCCCCGCGCGGCCCATGATACGGGCTTGTACGAATCGCGCGCGACGATCGATGGAGACCTTTGCCGAGACGCTGGCAACCTTCGCTGCGGGGCTCGCGCCCGGCAGAGTGCCCCGGGACGTCGCCGGGCAGGCCACCCGCCTGCTCGTCGACACGGTCGGGGTGACGCTGGCCGCGGTGCCCGAGGACTTCGCGCGCAGCGTCCAGACGGTGGCCCGGACCCTCGGCGGGCCGCCCGAGTCGAGCCTCTGGGGCGGCCCCGATCGGCTCGGGATGGCCGCGGCGGTGCTCGCGAACGGGACGCTGGCCCACGGGCTCGACTACGACGACACGCTGGAGGAGGCGATCGTTCACACTGGGTCCTGCTGCGTGACGGCGGCCCTCGCCGTCGGCGAGGCGCGGCACGCCGCCGGACCGGAGGTGCTGGCGGCGATCGTCGCCGGCGTCGAGGTCATGGCGGCGGTCGGCCGCGTCTGCCCGGGCGCGTTCCATCGGCGCGGGTTCCACCCGACCGCCCTCTGCGGGCCCTTCGGGGCCGCGGCGGCCGCGGGACGGCTGATCGGGCTCACGGCCGAGCAGCTCACCGCGGCCTTCGGGCTCTGCGGCAGCCAAGCGAGCGGGATCATCGAGTACCTCACCGACGGCACCTGGACCAAGCGCCTCCACGCGGGCTGGGCGGCCCATGCGGGCGTCGTCGCGGCGCACCTCGCGCAGGCGGGATTCACCGCTCCCCGCACCGTGTTCGAGGGCACGCACGGCTTCTACCAGGGCTTCGCCGGCGCCCCGCCCGACGGCGACCGCCTCGCAACCCTGGCCGGCGCCATCGGCCGGGAGTGGGCGCTCCAGCAGCTCATGTTCAAGGCCTACCCCTGCGGCTCGATCAACCAGCCCTACATGGACTGCGCGGCCCGGATCCGCGCGTGCGGCGGTTTCGACCTCGCGGCGATCCGGGCAATCGTGTGCCGGACGGCGGAAGGCCCCGTGCACCGGCTCTGGGAGCCGCTCGCGGAGAAGCGGCGGCCGACGACCCCGTACGGCGCGAAGTTCAGCCTGCCGTACTGCATCGCGCTCGTGCTGGTGGAGGGCCAGGCCGGCGTCGACGGCTTCAGCGACACGCGAACGCGGGACCCGCGCATCCTGGCGGTCGCCGAGAAGGTCCGCTATGTCCTGGACCCGACCCTGCCCTATCCCCGGCGATTCACCGGGCACGTGCGGGTGGAGCTCGCGGACGGGCGCGTCCTCGAGGAGACCCAGGACGCGCCGCGGGGCGGCCCGGAATACCCGCTGTCGCCCGAGGAGCTCCAGGAGAAGTTCCGCGTCAACGCCGCGCGAGCCCTGCCCGCCGCCCAGGGGGCCACGCTGCTCGAGCGACTCTCCGCGATCGCCGGAGCGGATGACGTCGCGCCCATCGCCGCCCTGCTGCGACGTCCGGCGTGAGCCGGACGATGACCAAAGAGAGGAGGCCGATGATGAATCACCGAAGACTCCTTGCGGCCCTGGCCGGGCTGACCCTCGCGCTCGGGCTGTGGGTCCGCGCGGAAGCCGCAGACCCCGCCGTGATGGAGGCCGCGAAGAAGGAAGGCAAGGTCGTCTGGTACTCGTCGCTCGGGCTGTCGGTCGCGCAGAAGGTCTGCGACGCCTTCAACAAGAAGGCGCTCGGCATCACCTGCGAGCTGATGCGCGACGGCTCCCAGCGCGTCTTCCAGAAGGTCATGCAGGAGACGGGGGCGGGGCTGGCCATCGCCGACGTCGTCCACACGTCCGACGCCTCGCACTACCTCGACTTCCAGCAGAAGGGCATGCTCATGCGCTACCTGCCCGCCGGAGCCGACAAGTTCCGGGCGGACTTCCGGGACCGGGACGGGCTCTACACGGTCCTGCGCGGCACGCCGTACGTCATCGCCTACAACACGCAGAAGGTGACGGCCGCCGACGCGCCCAAGCGCTGGAAGGACCTCACGGACCCCAAGTGGAAGGGCAAGCTGGTCCACGGGCACCCCGGCTACAGCGGCGTGGTGATGACCGGGATCATCGGCCTGCTCCCCGGCCTCGGCGGCTGGGACTACTACGCCGCGCTCGTCAAGAACAACCCGCTCGTCGTCCAGTCGGCCGAGGACGTGCCGATGAAGGTGGCGGGCGGCGAGGGGTGGATCGGTGTATCCGGGGAGTACAACTTCTACCGGCCGATGAAGAAGGGCGACCCGATCGAGATGATCTTCCCCGAGGAGGGGCTGCCCTTCGTGTCCTCGCCCAACGCCATCCTGGCCAAGGCGCCCCACCCGAACGCGGCCAAGGTCTTCAGCGACTTCCTGTTCGACAAGGACTGCCAGCAGATCCTCGCCGACGACGGCCTCTACGTGCCCAACGAGAGCGTGGCCTACCCGAAGGACCGGCGGCCGCTCAAGGAGCTCAAGCTGATCAAGGTCGAGCCGGAGGAGATCCAGAAGCGGGACGACGAGGTCAAGAAGAAGTTCCGCGAGCTCTTCGGGGTCTGATCGGCGCCCGTGGCAACGGCGGGGACGGCGAGCGGGCGGGGAACCACCGCGGGGCGGCTCGACGCCGCCCCGCTCGTCTGGCTCCTCAGCGCGGCGATCCTCGCGGTCCTCGTCGTCGCCCCGCTCGCCATCCTCCTCGTCACGGCCGTCCGGGTACCGGACGGCCCGGGGCTCACCCTGGCCAACTTCCTCGAGGCCTTCGGCCAGGCGATCTACCAGGGTCCGGTCGGGAACTCGCTCGTGTACGCGACGTCGGTGGGCGTCCTGAGCGTCCTCCTCGGGGCGCCGATGGCCTGGCTCGTCATGCGGACGGACATGCCCGGCAAGGCGGTCGTGCGCACGCTCACGATCGCCGCCTTCGTCACCCCGTCCTTTCTCGGGGCCACGGCGTACGTGATCCTGGCGGGGCCGAACGCCGGGCTCCTCAACGTCCTCTACCGGGCCGTCACCGGGGCGGACGCCCCGCTCTTCAACATCTTCACGATGACGGGCCTGATCTACGTCACCAGCCTCTACACGTTCCCGGTGGTCTTCATCCTGACCAGCGCCGCGCTGACCGCCACGCCGGCCGACCTGGAGGACGCGGCGCGGATCGCGGGGGCGGGACGGCTGGCGGTGATGCGGACGATCACGCTGCCCCTCGCGCTCCCGGCGATCGCCGGGGGCTTCATCCTCGCCTTCCTGGAGGCGCTCGTGCTCTTCGGGGCGCCCGCCATGCTCGCCATCCCGGGGCGCTTCCACGTGATGACCACCCAGATCTGGGCGTTCTTCCAGTACCCTCCGCAGGTGGAGGTGGCCGCCGCGTACGCCATGCCGCTCCTCCTGGTCGCGGTGGCCCTGCTCTGGGTCCAGCGCCGCCTGATGGGCCGGCGCGGCTACACGACCGTGGGCGGCCGCGGGGCCGCGGCGCCGCCCGTCCGGCTCGGCGCCGGGCGGTGGGTCGCCTTCGGGGGCTGCGGGATGGTGCTGCTGCTCTCGATCGGGCTCCCCTACTTCGCGCTGCTCCGCGGCGCCCTCGCCAAGGCCTGGGGCCTCGGCTGGTCGTGGCAGAATGTCACGCTCCGGAACTTCCGCTACGTGATCTTCGAGTTCGATCCGACCCGCTCGGCCATCGTGAACACGCTCGAGCTGGCCGCGGTCACCGCGACGCTCGCCGCTCTCCTCATGGGCGCCATCGCCTACGTCGCCCAGCGGCGACTGCTCACGGGCGCGGGGGCGCTGGCGTTCCTGGCGATGGCGCCGCTCGCGATCCCGGGCATCGTGCTCTCCATCGGTCTCTTCAAGGCCTACACGCGGCCGCCGTTCCTCCTCTATGGCACGATCTGGATCATCTTCGTCGCCTATCTCACCAAGTACCTGCCGATCGCCTACACCGCCTGTCACGCCGCGCTCCAGACGGTGCACGTCGACCTCGAGGACGCGGCGCGCATCCTCGGGGCCAACCGCCTGGTGGCCTTCAAGGACGTGACGGTGCCGCTCTTCGGCGCGGGGCTCGTCTCGGCGTGGCTCCTCGTCTTCCTCCCGAGCCTCCGCGAGCTGTCCTCCTCGATCCTGCTCTTCACGACACGCTCTCGCGTCGTGTCGGTCGTCATCTACACCCTCTACGAGGAGGGCCTCTGGGAGGCGGTGTCGGCCCTCGGCATCCTGCTGCTCGGGCTCACCCTCGTCCTCGTGGCGGTGGCGCAGCGGTTCCTCGGCCGGCGCTTCCTTCAGATCTGACCGGCGGATGGCCGCGGTCCGCCTGCAGGCGCTCACGAAGCGGTTCGGCGAGGACGTCGCGGCCGTCCGCGACCTCACGCTCGAGATCCGCCACGGGGAGCTGCTCTCCCTGCTCGGCCCGTCGGGCTGCGGCAAGACCACGACCCTCCGCCTGATCGCCGGCTTCCTCGCGCCCGACGCGGGCGAGATCTGGCTCGGGGACCGTCGCCTCTCATCCCCGCGCGAGAGTGTGCCGCCCGAGCGACGCGGGATGAGCATGCTCTTCCAGTCCTACGCGGTCTGGCCGCACAAGACCGTGGGCGAGAACGTGATCTACGGCCTCAAGTTCCGGGACGTGCCCCGCTCGGAGTGGCCGCGCCGCCTCCGGGCGGCCCTGGCGCTCGTGCGCCTCGAGGGCTATGCCGACCGCTACCCGGGCGAGCTCTCCGGCGGCCAGCAGCAGCGGGTGGCGCTCGCCCGGGCGCTCGTCGTGGAGCCGACGGTCCTGCTCCTCGACGAGCCGCTCAGCAACCTGGACGCCCACCTCCGGGAGGAGATGCGCTTCGAGATCCGGCGGCTCCACGAGGCCTCGCAGATCACGACCGTCTACGTCACCCACGACCAGGCCGAGGCCATGGTCACCTCGGACCGCATCGCGGTGATGAGCGCCGGCCGCGCCGAGCAGGTGGGCACCGCGGCGGAGGTCTACGAGCGCCCGGCCACGGCGTTCGTGGCGGGGTTCATCGGCCGCACGAACCTCCTCCGGGGCCGGCTCGCGGCCGACGGGCGCGTCGCCTGCGAGGGCGGGCTCGACCTCGTCACGGCAGCGGGACGGGAGCACCCCCCGGGCGAGGCGGTCGCGGTCTCGATCCGCCCCCACACGGTCGCTCTCGCGCCTGCGGCCGGGGCGGGAGCGGCGCCGGCCGCCGACGCGCGACTGAACGTCCTCACCGGCACGGTCACCCGGGCCAGCTACTTCGGAGACTCGATCGACTACCAGGTGGCGATCGCGGGGACGGCCTGCACGCTCCGGGCGGCGGGGGCGCCGGACGCCCAGCTCGCCGTCGGCCAGGCCGTGGTCGTCCGGATCGCGGCGGACCGCTGCATCCTCGTCCGATGAGCCGGTAGACGGCGCCGACGGAGCGAGCTCATGGCCCTGCGATCCCCGCAGCCCCGGCTCCACGGCAAGGTCGCCATCGTCACGGGTGCCGCGATGGGTCTCGGCGAGGCCATCGCCCGGCGGTTCGCCGAGGAGGGCGCGCGGGTCGCCTGCGTGGACGTCCGACCCGGGCCCAACGACGCGGTCGTCGACGCGATCCGGGCCGACGGCGGCGAGGCCCTCTCCGTCGAGGCAAGCGTCGCGGCCGCCGACGACGCCCGGCGGGTCGCCGAGGTGACGCGGGAGCGCTTCGGCCGCATCGACGTCCTCGTCAACAACGCCGGGATCCTCCCGTCCCGGGAGACCGTGCTCGAGACCAGCGAGGCCGACTGGGACGAGACCATGCGGGTGAACGTCAAGGGGGTGTTCCTGATGAGCCGCGCCGTCCTGCCTACGATGGTCGACCAGGGGGGCGGGGCGATCGTGAACCTCTCCTCGATCACCGGGGTGGTCGGCCTGCCGGTCCGCCCCGCCTACTCGGCGTCGAAGGGGGCGGTCGCGATCCTCACCAAGCAGATGGCGGTCGACTTCGGCCGGCACGGGGTCCGCGTCAACGCTCTCAGCCCCTCGTTCGTGATCACCAGTATCAACCGCGCGATGTTCGAGCGGATGCGGGCCGACGGCGCGCCGTGGGAAGAGCTGCTCGACCGGCACCTGCTCCGGCGCCTCGGCGAGCCCCGCGACGTCGCGGACGCGGCCCTGTTCCTCGCCTCCGACGAGGCGCGCTGGATCACCGGGGTCGTCCTGCCGGTCGACGGAGGCTACACCGCCCACTGAGGGCCGGCCCCCGAGGGCGTTACGGTTCCGAGAGCTCCTCGGTGGCCGCCACGAAGCGCTGGCGGTTCTTCGGGTCGTCGATGTGCGCCGCGAGGCGCTCGTAGAGGTCCTTCGTGCTGCTCGCCTGCTTGGCGGCGCGCTTGACGAGGAGCTGGGCCACGGGGCCGATGTGGATGGCGAGCCGGTCGGTGGCCTCGGCCAGCACCGCCGGCGACAGGGGAGGCCCGGCGTGGCCGGGCCGCGGCACGGCCGGGGAAGGCGACGCGGCGGGGCGCGCCGGAGAGACCGGCGGCGTCACGGGCGCCGCAACGACCTCGCCGAGCCGGCGGCGGAACGCCGCGCGCTGCGCCTCGGGCAGGGCCCCGTCGAGCTGCTGGCAGAGCGCCGGAAGATCCGTCGCCGTCTTGGCGGCCTTCCGGACGAGCACCCGCGCCAGCGGCCCCAGCCCCTCCGCGAGCGCGCTCTCGACCCGGGCCAACACCGCGGGGTCGAAGCGGGTGCCGGCGACGGGCACGAACTCGGTGCTCTCCACTCGACCGGGCGGCCCCGCCGCCGCCGCGGCCTCGGCCTGGGCCGCCACCGGGGTCGCCGCGCCGGGTCCCCCCGCCGTCATCACGTACACCTCGTGCTCCCGGACGTGCTTGTCCCGGTGGATCCCCAGGTACTGGAAGAGCCGCGTGTACTCCTGCGAGAGCCGCGACACGATCTCGTAGTAGGAGCGCGAGACCAAGATCTGGTTGGGCTCGGCGAAGCTCATCACCCGCTGGGCGACGTTGATCCCGTCGCCGAGCATGTTGGGCTGGCCGTTGACGTCCTTCACGATCCGGAGTGGACCGAGGTTGATGCCGATCCGCAGGGCCAGCTCGGGGCCGATCGCCACCGTGCTCGCCCGGAGGTTGCTCGCGGCGAACAGCGCGTCCTCGGGGTCGCCGAGGAAGCAGAGCGCCGCCCCGTCGCCGGTGTCGAGCATCATCCGGTCAGTGGCTGGGACATGCTCGAGCACGCCCGCGACCAGCCCGTTGAGCCGCGTCTTCAGCTCGACCTGCTGCGTCACCAGGCGCTCGGAGTACCCGACGATGTCGATGAAGACCACCGTGGCGATGAACGTCCGGTGGCCGGGTTCGGCGGGCCCTTGCTCCACGCGCGTCAGCTCTCGATCATCTGCATGGCCTTCTGGAGGCTCCGACGCATGCGGTTGAAGGCCCGGCCGAGGAGCGCGATCTCGTCCCGACCCCGCTCCGGGAACTCCGGGATCTCGAAGTTGCCGGTGCTCACCTGGTCCGCGGCGTGGGACAGCTGGGCCACGGGCCGCACGATCATCCAGTTCAGCATGACGTTGAGGGCGACGAAGACGAGCGCGAAAACCGCGACCAGCGAGCCCATGAACGTGTAGAAGGTCCGCTGCGCCTTCTGGAGGGGCAGGGACATGGGCACCTGCACCACCTGCGCGCCGACGATGTCGTTGAGCTTCCAGCCGAATCCGTTCGCCGGGCCGTAGAGCTTGATCATGGTGGGCGGCGCGGCGTCGGGGGTGCTGTGGCAGCCAAGACAGGCCGGGTTGCCCACCTGGATCGGCCGGGCGATGTAGAGGGCGCGGCCGGTCGGCGTGTCACGCTCCCCGTCGAGCTCCTTGACCGCCGGCCGGTTCCGGAACTCCTGGACCAGGTCCGCCTCCCAGTCGGCGGCCCGGTTGCGGGGGTTGGTCGGGTTGAGCGTCGCTTCCTTGTAGAAGTAGTCCGGGTACTTCTTCCGGAGCTCCGTGAGCGTTTCGGTCGCCGCGTAGGCCGGCACGCTCTGCGGCAGGAACGCGCGCATCAGCTGCATGTCCAGGTGCGGCCGCACCTGGTTGATCGTGTAGCCCCGCACCGCCAGCGCCGCCTCCATCATGAGGCTCGCGTTCCGGGCCACTTCGTCCCGCGCGTTCTGGATCAGTAGGTCGCGCGAGATCCAGCCGGCCACGCCGAGACCGACCAGGAACACGAGCAGGAGGACCAGGTTGAACTTGAGCCGCAGCCCCATGTTGCCCTCCCCGGCGGGCCGGCCGCCCTCAGCGGCAGCCGGCCAGCTCGCCGTAGGCCTTGGTGAACCCGATCAGGCTGAAGGTCGCCGAGTGCGTCCCGGTCGCGGGCCACTCCGGCCAGAACCGGAGCTGCACCCGGAGGCGGGTCCCCGCCTTGAACAGCTCGATCAGCCGTCCGTACCGCGAGTCGAAGATCACCGTCTTCTTGCCGTCTAGCCGGTCCATCGGCACGAGTGGCTCCTCGTCGACCGCGAGACCGATGTCCGACATCCCCCCGTCGAGATTCGACCCCGACGTCACGGCCACCGACCGGCCGTCGACCCGGACGTACGCCGTCGTGTCCTGGTATCCGTCCGGAAGCGACTGCCGGGTCGACTCCATGACGCAGCGGTTGCCCGGACCGTCGGTCCGCGGCACGGTCTTCACGGACCACTCCTCCGCCGCCGCGGCCGGCCCTTCCAGCGCCACGGCGAGGATCGCCGCCGCCCAGACGACCCGACACCTGATGACCCGAGGACTCCCGTGCGTGGACATCCGGCCCAACTCGTTCGACTAGTGTAGGAGACAGCCGCCCCAGGCGAAACGCCTTTTTCGCCGACCCCGAGCCCCCGCCGGGGCCGACCCGAGCACCGGACGGCGGACGCCGGGCCCCGGGCCGCCACCCCGTCGTCCGGGCCCCCGTACAATAGTCCCGTGCAGGGGATCCCGCGCGGCGTGACGTGCCTGGCCTGCGGCCGGCGGTTCCCGGCCTTCGCACGCTACGGGCAGAGGCCGCGGCCCGGCCTCTGCCCCGGGTGCGGGGCGAAGCCCCGGCACCGGGCGCTCCTGATCTTCCTGCGCCGCTTCGTCCGGCCCGACCTCCGGGGCCGGAGCGAGGTGCTGGAGATCGGACCCTCCCGCCCCGCCACCCGCTTCGTGCCGAGTCGGCGGACCATCGGTCCGGCCCGCTACACTGCCGTCGATCTCGACCCCCGGCCGCACCACGCGCGCCTTCGGTCGCCTCACCGCTTCCGCCGCATGGACGCCGCCCGGCTGCGGTTCGGGGAGGGGACGTTCGACGTGATCCTCTGCAACAACGTGCTCCCGTTCGCGGAGAACGACACGGCGATTCTCGCGGAGATCCGCCGCTGTCTCAAGCCCGGCGGGGTGGCGATGGTGGACGTCGACCTGCAGGTCGCACGGACGACGGCCGCCGCCACGCTCCGGCGGCGCGATCCCGACCGCTTCACGGCCGCGCACGTTACGACCAACGGCTCCCACCGCTTCTACGGACGCGACTACCCGGCGCGCCTGCGGGGAGCGAGGCTCGCGCCCCTCCGCTTCGACCCGCTCCGGGGCCTCGGCCCCTCGTACCGGCGGGCACACGGTCTCAAGGCCGACGCGCGCGTGTATCTCGCGTTCAGGAGCCCGGCCGCGGCCGCGGCGTTCGCCCGGGCGGCCCGCGCCCGGGTCAGCGGACCTTCTTGAGCTTCCCGGTCACCGTCCGCAGGATCTCGCCGTCCCGGACGCGCGAGTAGCGGAGGTCCATCCCGCCGGGCACGAGGCTGTACTCGTAGGTCTGCATCTCGTAGCCGCCCGCCTCGGTCACGAACAGGGCGTACCGCCAGAACTTCGAGCCCTCCACCCGGGCCCACATGTACGGATCGCCCGCCAGGGGGTCCAGCGGCACCGCGTTGCCGAACACGTCCGTCCGCATGGCCGAGCTGTAGATCCCCGGGCGCTTGCTCGGGACGAAGGCGATCGTGTACTCGTCCCGCCGCGGCTTGTCCTTGCCGCGCTTGAGGACGACCGTGAAGCTCACCTTGAAGCCCTTGCCCTGCGGGGCGATCTCCGCGTTGATGTCGCGCTTGTCGAGCTCGTCGCCGCTCTGGCTGATCGCCTCTCCGACGTACACGCCGTAGAACCGCTCGGGCCCACTGCCTTGCGCCGCGGCGCCGGCCGCGACCAGCAGCGCGCATCCCACGAGACCGAGCAACCACCCCGAATATCGCCGGCGGTGCATGCGCCCCCTCCAGGTTCGGATCGCGAACCGAGCCGCGCACCGCTCCACCCAGGCCGTCGCGCGGCGGTGCCCCGTAGACTACCACGCGCCAGCCGGGCGCGGCGCGCGGGCGCCGCGCCTTGCGCCGCTCCAGTGGCCCGCGATACGCTGCCTCTGGGAGACGCGCGGAAGACCCTCGAATCGCCGCCCGTCCCACCGGGAGGATCGCCCATGCGGCTCGTCCGCGGCTGGCTCGGCATCGGGCTCGCGCTCGGTCTCGCCCTGGGCCCCGCGGCCGGCGCCGGCGCAGGGGGCGAGGCGCCCGAGCTCGCCAAGCTCGTGGCCGCCGGCCAGCTCCCGCCGCTCGCGCAGCGGCTCCCCGAGCGCCCGCGGGTCATGGCCACCGACTCGGAGGCGGTCTACGGCGGCGACCTCCGGATGCTCATCGGCACCCTGAAGGACATGAAGCTCGCCTTCGTGTACGGCTACGCCCGGCTGATCGGCTTCGACCGTGACTACCACCTCGTGCCCGACATCGCCGAGCGGGTCGAGGTCGCCGAGGGGGGCCGGAGCTTCACCTTCTCCCTGCGCAAGGGGCATCGCTGGTCCGACGGCGCCCCGTTCACCAGCGCGGACTTCGCGTACTGGTGGAATCACGTCGCCAACGATGAGGAGCTCTCGCCGGGAGGGCCGCCCGCCTCGCTCCGGGTCGACGGCGAAATGCCCAAGGTGACCTTCCCCGACGCGTGGACGGTGCGGTTCCGTTGGAGCCGGCCCAACAACCTCTTCCTGCCCGACCAGGCCGGAGCGTACCCGACCATCCTGTTCCGCCCGGCGCACTACCTGAAGCAGTTCCATCGCGCGTTTGCGAATCCCGACGCGCTCCGGAAGCTCGCGCGCGCCGAGGGGCGCCGGAACTGGGCGGCTCTCCACAACAAGAAGGACTCGATGTACGTGATGGACAACCCCGACCTCCCCACGCTCCAGCCGTGGCGCCCCACAGTGGGGCCGCCCGCCCAGGTCTTCGTGGCGGAGCGCAACCCCTACTTCCACCGCGTGGACGAGCGCGGCCGGCAGCTTCCCTACATCGACCGCCTGGTCATGATCCTGGTCGAGAAGGCCGTCATCCCCGTCAAGACGTCCACCGGTGAGGCAGACCTCCAGGCGCGGTACCTGTCCTTCGATCAGGTCCCCTTCCTCCGCAAAAACGAAAGCCTCGCGGGCTACCGCGTCCTTCTCTGGAACACCGGGGTGCCGTCCACCGTGGCCATCTATCCGAACCTCACGACGAACGACCAGGTGATGCGCAGGCTCTTCTACGACCGGCGCTTCCGCCAGGCGCTCTCCCTCGGGGTGAACCGGGAGGAGATCAACAACATCCTCTACTACGGCCTCGGACTGCCGGGCCAGAACACGGTGCTCCGCAGCCCCTCGGGTCACGAGGAGCCCCGGATGGCCTACGCCCGCTTCGATCTGGCGCAGGCCAACCGCCTCCTGGACGAGATGGGCCTCACCGCGCGCGACGGCCGAGGGTTCCGCCTCCGGCCGGATGGCCGGCGCCTCGACCTCATCGTGGAGACCTCCGGGGACTCGACCGAGCACACCGACGTGCTGGAGCTGGTCAAGGACACGTGGGCGGAGCTCGGCATCGAGCTCCTGATCCGTCCGAGCCAGCTCGAGGTGTTCCGGCGCCGCGTGTTCTCGGGCGAGGCCGTCATGAGCGCCTACGAGGGCAACTTCGGCTTCGGGCTGCCCACCCCCGACATGAGCCCGGACTGGCTCGCGCCGGTCAGCGAGCAGCAGCTCCAGTGGCCGAAGTGGGGCGCCTACTTCGAGAGCAAGGGCAAGGAGGGCGAGCCCCCGACCCTGCCGGCGGCCCGCCATCTCGTCGAGCTGTACCAGCGATGGCTCGTGTCGAGCGACCCCGACGAGCGCGCCCGCGTCTGGGCGGAGATGCTCGACATCAACGCGGAGGAGGTGTTCACGATCGGCATCGTCGGCGGGACGCTCCAGCCGATCGTCGTGAAGAACGGGCTCCGCGGGGTGCCGGTCAAGGGCGTCTACGCCTGGGAGCCCGGCTCACACTTCGGGTTCTACAACCCGGACACCTTCTATTGGCAGAAGGGCCACCGGTAGCCCCGGACCCCTCGCACGCGGCCCCGCACCGACGGCGAGGCGGACGCCGGTCGGGGTGCTACTTGGGCCGCGCGAATGCCGCGGCCGGGACGGGGACGGGCTTGGCCTTGGCGTCGCTTCCCGGCGTGGCCCAGCGGAGCACCAGGGTGGCCGTCCGCTTCTTCTCGTAGTAGAGCACCTCGATCGGGTACCAGCCGGGCTGGTCGATCTTCACGTCGATCCGGTCCGACGTGTCGTCCGCGTGGACGGAGGGATCCTCGTAGAGGAGCTTGCCGCCGATCTCCACCCGCACGCCGTCGTTGGACGTGACGTCGAAGCCGTACGTCCCGGGCTTCTCGAACCGGATGAACCCGGTGATGAGCGCGCCGACGCCGTCACGCTCCTTCGTGGTGAGGATCGCGCCCTCGCCCATGCGGTAGTCGAGGTGCTGGAGCGGCGCGCCGGGCTCGAACTTCTTCGTCTTGAACTCGTTGATGTGGTTGAAGATGCCGAACACGTAGCTCACGGCCAGGCCCGGCGCGAGCTTGTCGGGCGACGGCTGCGGCTCGGCCGCCTTGAGCCCGGTGAGCGTCTGGGCCTCCGCCGTCGTGAGGGCGATGGCCAGCAAGCCCGTCACCATGGCTCCGGTGAGGCCCCGCCTGGGTTCTCCGGTCATCGTCTCGCTCCTGTCCTGGGGGATCGGATCAGGCACGTCCGTCGCACTGGCCGTACTCGCCGTCGATCCTAGGCGAACGCCTCCCGTGGCGCAAGGGGCCCGCGCCCGGGCGGCGATCTCAGGAGTGGCTCTGGTGCTGCTGCAAGAGCGCGCTCGAACGCTCGAGGCGCTGCGCCAGGACCGTCATGACCTGCATGCTGATCTCCGGGCTCTGCCGGACCAGGTCCAGGAAGACGTCGGCGGAGATCTTGAACGTGACCACGCGATCCCGGGCGCGGACGGTGGCCGTCCGCCTCCCCTTGCAGATCACCGCGGTCTCCCCGAACAGGCTGTGGCGGCCCATCGTCGTCACATTGATCTCGTGCCCGTCGGCGTCCCGGAGGAGGACCTCCGCCTCCCCCTCCGTCACGATGTAGACCGCGTCCGCCGGATCGCCCTGGCGGACGATCGGCTCGCCGGGCGCGAACTCCACCACTTCCGCGGTGTAGGCGATCAGCTTCAGGCGGGCCGTCGGCAGCCCCGCGAAGAGGGGAATCTTCCGGAGGGTCTCCACGTCGCGCTCCAGCGGCTGCATGTCAGTCCTCTCCCGTGACCCGCACGCCCGCCTGGGCCGCGATCCGGCGCAGCACGCCCTGCTCCTGGGCCACCAGCTCCTGGTAGGTGCCCGCCTCCGCGACCGCCCCCGCGTCCAGGACCACCACGCGGTCGTACAGGCGCGCGAGGTCCGGACGCTCCACCGCGGCGATCACGGTCCGGTCCTTCATCGACTCCAGCACCCGCCGGTGCAGATCCATGCGCTCGCCTGGCTCGAGGGCGGCCATCGCGCCGTCGAGGATGAGGATGTCCGGCCGCTTGAGCAGCACGCGCGCCAGCGCCATCCGCTGGCGCTGGGGCAGCGACAGACGGCCGCCGAAGAGCCCCACGTGGTGGTCGAGCCCGACCTCCAGCACGAGGCCCCGGAGATCCTCCGCCTCGAGGATTTCCTCCACGATGGCGTTGACCTTCTTCACGGCCAGACTGCTCGTGGCGACCACCTTGCCGAAGAGCAGGTTGTCGAGGAGGGTACCGTCCGCGAAGTACCGCTCGCGGTCATAGGGCACGAACGACGCCGACAGCTCCGGGGGCAGCGCCTCGGCGAACCGGCGGCGCGCCGCGAGCACCTTGCCGATGAACGCCTCGTCGATCCGGCCCAGGCGGTGCCGCGCGGGAATCAGCCGGAGCGCGAGGCGGATCAGCCGGT
Source organism: Candidatus Methylomirabilota bacterium (assembly GCA_036558225.1). GTDB lineage: Bacteria > Methylomirabilota > Methylomirabilia > Rokubacteriales > DASRDR01 > DASRDR01. Next base: position 41,072 of record DATBGA010000089.1, read on the forward strand.
CGCGGTCCGCCTCCGTCAGGTCGCCGCCCCGGCCCACCCGCGCGACCACCTGCGCGTACTCGGGCAGCTCGCTCGCGGTGAGCAGGCTGAAGCGCGCGAACAGCTCGTTGTCCGCCGCGATGTCCGTGAAGATCTCGACCATGTCCCGGGCCACGTCGGCGCCGAGCTCGACCAGGGGCTCCTGCAGGCCCACCTCCGCGATCACCGCGCGGAAGTGCGGATGCTGGGGGAGCTGCTCGAGCCCCAGTTCGGCCCGCGAGCTGTGGCCGAAGAGAATGTTCTCGCCGATCGACGCGTAGGAGGAGAACCGGTCCCGGTCGAAGAACTCGACCGCCGTCTCCTGCCCCTCGCCCGCGAAGCGGGCCGCCACCAGGCGCCGGGTGGCCACGATCCGCTCCGCCACGTCCGGGTGCCGGGCGGGATCGACCCGCGAGCGCAGACCGAACCCGAAGAGGTCGTCCTCGAGACCGACCAGCCGCACGGTCTCGAGGGCGACCGCGACCAGGCCGGTCCGATCCGAGACCTCGAGGGGCGACAGGTCGAGCCAGTCCTCTCCCCCCAGCCCCAGGTCGGCGTCGCGGGCGCGCTGCTCGGCCCGCCGGTGACGGAGCCCGTAGAGGAGGTTGTCCAGCACCGAGCCCGTGAACAGCCGGGCGTCGGCCGGCACGAAGCCGATCGCGCGGCCGGCGTGACCCGGGGACAGCTGGGTCAGGTCCACGCCGTCCAGCAGGATCGTTCCGGTGTAGCCCGACAGCTTGGCGAGGACGAGGGCCAGCGTGCTCTTGCCGCTGCCGGCGGTGCCGACCACGGCGATGTGCTGGCGGGGCGACAGCGTCAGCTGCAGATGGTCCAGCGCGTGCGTCCGCCCGTCCAGCACGACGCTCGCCTGGCGGAGGTCGTAGGCCCCGCCCAGCGCCGGCGGCCGCTCGGGGGAGGCGTCGTCCCGGGCGAACTCGTTCCGGAGCCCCGGCGGATCGAAGTTCGCGATGACCTGCTCGTACTTGACCCGGGCGTTCTCCTTCAGCTGGAAGAAGTTGATCAGCTCCCGCCACGGCTCGTTCAGCTGGCTGTACGCCTGGAGGAACGCCACCAGGATACCGAGGTTGAACGACTCGGGGTGGTGGATGATCAGCCAGCCGCCCACCAGCAGCAGGAGGAACTGGCCGAACTTCTCCAGGAAGTTGTTGATCCACTTGATCAGGTACTTGAGGTTGTAGATGTTCAGCCGGATCTTGAAGATCCGCTGGAGCTGGTGCCGGAACCGGCCCGACTCGTAGGCGGCCGTGTCGTTGGCGTAGATCTCCTGGAGTCCGCCTACCGACTCCTGGATCCGATCGGACAGCCCTCGCACCAAGCGCACGCGATCGCGCGACATCGCGGTCACCTTGCGCTGGAGCCGCCGGATGAAGACGATCTGGATCGGGAAGAGCACCATGCTCACGAGCGCCATCCACGGGTTCGCGTACACCATGTACCCGAGGGTGCCGAGCAGCATGGCGCCGTGGAACGCGGGGGTGGAGAGCGCGAGCCCGAAGTAGCCGCCGAGGTCCTCCACCTCGCCGAGGATCATGGCGACCATCTGGGCGGTCGAGGTGTTCTTCAGGTGGAGCAAAGGAAACCGCAGGATCCGGTTGTAGAGCTCGCCCCGGAGGTCCCGGAGCATGGTCTCGGAGATGTATCCCTCGAGGTTCTGCTTCACGTACTTGAGAGCGCCGTTCAGGATCACCGCCCCCAGGAAGCCGCCGCAGAGCCAGAGGAGGGCCTCGAAGTTTCGCCGCCCGATCGCCTGGTTGATGATGCGCTTCTGGAGGTCGAGCATGAGCGGGTTCAGCCCGAGGCCGAGGACGAAGCTGATCGCGATCAGGACGAGCTGGGGCTTGAGGCTCCGGTTGATGATGTAGCGGTGGAGGTTCCGTTCCACGGTTCGTCCGTGTCAGGCGTACGGGTCGGCGGCGTCCCGGAGCCCGTCCCCGAGGAAGTTGAAGGTCAGCACCGTCAGCACGACCATGACCACCGGCGTCAAGAGCCAGGGGTAGAGCGCGACCGCGTTCATGTTCTGGGCCTCGGACAGGAGCACGCCCCAGCTCGTGATGGGCGGGCGGAGCCCGAGCCCCAGGAAGGACAGCGCCGTCTCTCCCAGGATCATGTTGGGGATGGACAGGGTCGCCGAGACGATCAAGTGGCTCGTGAACGCGGGGAGGAGGTGCCGCCGGATGATGTAGGGCGGCGCGCCGCCCATGAGCATCGCGGCCGTGGCGAAGTCCTCCTCGCGCACCGCCAGCAGCTTCCCGCGGACGCTGCGGGCGAGTCCCGTCCACTCGAGGATCCCGAGGATCACCGTGATGCCGATGTAGACCAGGATCGGGTCCCAGCGGGGCGGCAGGGCGGCCGACAGCGCCATCCAGAGCGGCAGCTCGGGGAACGCACGGATCACCTCGATGAGTCGCTGGATCACGATGTCGACGGTGCCGCCATAGTATCCCGACAGGCCGCCGAACACGAGCGCCAGCACGAAGCTCACCGAGATCCCGAGGAGACCCACGGTGAGCGAGATGCGCGCCCCGTAGATGATCCGCGAGAGCATGTCGCGGCCTAGGCGGTCCGTCCCGAGCAGGAACATCGTCCCGCCCTCCTCCACGCCGACCAGGTGGCGCTCCGCCCGCCACACCCCCCACATCCGGTACGGCTCCCCGGCCGCGAAGAGCCGGAGGTGGTACAGGCGCGAGCGGTCCTCGCGATACTCGCGCTTGAGGTTCGCCATGTTGATGGTGAGGAGCTGCCCGTAGACGAACGGCCCCTCGAACCGGCCTTCGTGGAAGAGGTGCACTTGCTGGGGCGGGGAGTACACGGAGCCCCCGTGGCGGCTGCGCAGCTCGTACGGCGCCAGGAACTCGACGAACGGGATGGTCGCGTAGAGCGCCACCAGGAACCACAGCGAGAGCATCGCGAAGCGGTGCCGCCGGAGGCGCCACCAGATGAGCTGCCACTGGGAGGCGAAGTAGTAGCGCTCCTGCTCGGAGAGGCGCGGGCGCTCGGCGGCGACCGGGAGCGTCTCGGCGGCGGGGATGGCGCTCACCGGGTCTGCCCGCCGCCCTGGCGAATGCGCGGATCGAGGGCCGCCAGCGCGAGGTCCGAGAGAAAGACCCCGAACACCGACAGGGTCGCCAGGAGCATCAGGAACGAGCCCGCCAGGTACATGTCCTGCGACCGGAGCGCGCGCAGCAGGATCGGGCCCGTGGTCGGCAGCGAGAGCACGATCGACACGATGATGGCGCCCGAAATCACCTGGGGCAGCAGGTTGCCGATGTCCCCGATGAAGGGGTTGAGCGCGATCCGGAGCGGGTACTTGAGCAGGATGCGGCGCGGGGCCAGGCCCTTGGCGCGGGCGGTCACGACGTAGGGCCGGCGCAGCTCGTCCAACAGGTTCGCGCGCAGGCGGCGGATCATGGCCGCCGTGCCCGACGTCCCGATGACGATCACCGGGATCCACAGGTGCTCGAGGAGGTCCCACGCGCGGGCCATGCTCCACGGCGCGTTCTGCATGTCCGGCGAGAAGAGCCCGCCCACGCTCGTCCCGAAGTACGTGAAGGAGATGAACATCAGGATCAGGGCGAGCAGGAAGTTGGGCGTGGCGAGGCCGAGGAAGCCGAGGAGCGTGAGCCCGTGGTCACCCCAGCTGTATTGGTGGGTCGCCGAGTAGACGCCGATCGGGAACGCCATCAACCAGGTGAACAGGATCGAGCCGAACGAGACGACGAAGGTGAGGAGCAGCCGCTCGCCGATGATGTCGGCCACCGGTCGGTCGTACTCGAACGAGTAGCCCATGTCCCCCCGGACGAGCCCCGAGACCCACAGCCAGTACTGCTTCCAGAGCGGCTGGTCGAGCCCGAACTCCTGGCGCAGGAACTCGACCTTGGCGAGATCCGCGCGCTCCCCCGACGCCTCCAGGTCGCTGATCAGCGTCGTCAGGAAGTCCCCGGGGGGGAGCTGGATGATGATGAAGGTGACGACCGAGATCAGGAACAGGGTCGGCAGCATGAGCAAGAGACGCTGGACGAGATAGCGGCCCATGCGTCAGCGGTCCTCGGCCCCGGCCCGCGCCGGCATCACGCCGGGCTCACGCGCTTCGCGCGGCCGGCCGGCGCGGCAGCGGCGTCAGCTGGAGCTCTTCGGCCCGATGGCACCGCGCGAGGTGCTCGGGCCCCACCATGCGGATCTCGGGCCGCTCCTCGCGGCAGCGGTCGACGGCGTACGGACACCGGAGGGCGTACGCGCACCCCCGGATCCCCCCGGTCAGCGGCGCCGTCGTGTCGCGAGCCGCCCCGAGCGTGGCGCCCCGGAGACGAGGATCGGGCCGGAGGACCGCGGCCAGGAGCGTCTCGGTGTAGGGGTGACGGGGGCGCTCGAAGAGCTGTCGCTTCGACGCCAGCTCGACGATCCGGCCGGCGTACATCACGGCGATCCGGTCGGCGACGTAGTCGATGACCGCCAGGTTGTGGGAGATGAACAGGTAGGTGAGCCCGAGCTCGGTCTGGAGGTCCTTCAGGAGGTTCAGCACCTGCGCCTGGACCGACACGTCGAGCGCCGAGACTGGTTCGTCGCAGACCACCAGCTCCGGATTCAGCGCGAGCGCGCGCGCGATCCCGATCCGCTGCCGCTGCCCGCCCGAGAACGAGTGCGGGTAGCGGCGGAGGTACTGGACGTTGAGCCCGACCATCCCCATCAGGGCCTTGACCCGCTCCTGGATCTCCTCGCGCGACCCGCGCCGGTGGATCCACAGGGGCTCCCCGATGATCTCGCCGACCGGCATGCGGGGGTTCAGCGAGGAGAACGGGTCTTGGAAGATCATCTGGATGTGCGGGCGGAGCGCGCGGAGGGCGCGCCCCTTCAGGAGGTCGACCCGCACGGGCTGCCCGCCGCCGACGCGAAACAGGATCTCCCCGCGCGTGGGCGTGAGCGCGCGGAGGACGAGGCGCGCCGTCGTCGTCTTCCCGCAGCCGCTCTCGCCGACGAGGCCGAGCGTCTCGCCCTTCGCGACGTCGAAGCTCACCCCGTCCACGGCCACGACGGTGCCGACGCGACGCCGGGCGAGCCCGGCCATCCAGGGCTGGAACAGGGGGAAGTGCTTCGTGAGGTCACGGACCTCGAGCAGGGGCTCGGCCACGGGTCAGGCTCCCGCCGGCATCGTCTGGAGCTCGGGCATCGACCCGCGCTTGTAGCACGCGACCTGCCAGTGGTCCGCCAGCGTGCGCAGGGCCGGCATGGCGTCGCCGCAGAGCGCGGGCTCGCCCTCCGGGCACCGCGAGAGGAACGGGCAGCCCGGGATGGGCGCCAGCGGATCGGGCACCGTGCCGGGAATCGTCTGGAGCCGCTCGCCCTCGGCCACGCCGAACTGGGGCGTGCTGCGCAGCAGCGCCTGCAGATAGGGATGCTGGGGGTCCTCGAAGAGCTCGCTGACCGGCCCCGTCTCCATCACGTGCCCGCAGTACATCACCGTCACGAAGTCGGCCACGTGCGCGACCACCCCGGGATCGTGCGTGATGATGATCAGCCCCATGCCGTACTCGCGCTGGAGCCGCACTAGGAGGTCGAGGATCTGGGCCTGGACCGTCACGTCCAGCGCGGAGGTTGGCTCGTCGGCGATCACGAGGGCCGGGCGGCACACGAGGGCCATGGCGATCATGGCCCGCTGGCGGAGGCCCCCCGAGAGCTCGAAGGGGTAGGCGTCGACCTTCCGCGACGGCTCGGGGAACCCGACGGCCTCGAGCGCCTCGATGGTCGCCGCCCGGGCCTCGGCCCGGCCGAGGTCCCGGTGGAGCCGCACGACTTCCCCGATCTGGTTGCCGATCGTGTGCACGGGAGAGAACGCCGTCATCGGCTCCTGGCAGATCATCGAGATCGCCCCGCCGCGGATGGCCCGCATCTGTCGTCCGTCGGCGGCCAGGGTGGCCAGGTTGACCGGCGCGCCCCCGTCCAGGGACAGGAGGACCCGCCCCGCCTCGATGCGCGCCCGCGACGGCAAGATCCGCATGATCGACTGGGCCAGGACGCTCTTCCCCGACCCCGACTCCCCGACGACCGCCATGGTCTGGCCCCGGTCGACTGAAAAGGAAACGCCGTTTACCGCCCGAACGACCCCCTCGTCGAGGTAGATGGACGTCCGCAGGTCCTGGACCTCCAGCAACGGGGCGCCCATCGCAGGTATGACTACCATTCCGGGCCGATCGGAGGCAAGGGCCCGGGCCCCCGCAGACCCTCGGAACCCCCGCCCCAGGCCCTCCCGACAGGCTTCCCTTTTCCACGGCTTTTTGGTACTTGTGACCTGCTCGGGGCCTGGATTGCCTACTCCCTGGGTTACCCGGGACATCACCCTGATACGCTTGGACCCCGTGGCGGGAGTCCTCGCCGGCCGGGGCCCCGGTGGGAGGTGGATGTGGGAACGGTCCGGTCCGGGGGCGGCCCCCCAGCCAACGGCAACGGCCACCGTGCGCCGGGCGATCAGGACCTGGGGCAGTACCGGGTCCTGATCTACAGCCACGACTCGTTCGGGCTGGGCCATCTCCGGCGCTGCCGGACGATTGCCCACTCGCTCGTGGCCCATCACAAGAAGCTCAACGTCCTCATCCTCAGCGGATCCCCCATCCTGGGGCGCTTCAGCTTCCGCTCCCGGGTCGACTTCGTCCGCGTCCCGGGCATCATCAAGCGACGCAACGGGGAGTACACGAGCCTGAACCTCGACTTCCACGTCGAGCAGACCCTCGCGCTCCGCGCGTCGATCATCGAGCACACCGCCCGGGTGTTCCGGCCCGACCTCTTCCTGGTCGACAAGGAACCGCTCGGGCTGCTCGGCGAGGTGCGGAGCACGCTCGCGCACCTCCGCCGCCAAGGGGGCACGCGGCTCGTCCTCGGGCTCCGCGACATCATGGACGACCCGACCTCGCTCGCCGAGGAGTGGCGGCGCAAGCGCGTGATCCCGGCGCTCAAGCGCTTCTACCACCAGATCTGGGTCTACGGGCTGTCGCAGGTCTACGATCCGATCGAGGCGTACGGGCTCCCCGCCGAGATCGCGGCCAAGACGACCTTCACGGGCTATCTCCCCCGCGAGACGAACCCGGAGGTCAGCCTGCCCGCCGACGTCCAGGCCACGGTCCAGCAGGGGCCGTTCCTCCTGGTGACGCCGGGCGGCGGCGGGGACGGCGCCCTGCTCGTGGACGCGACGCTCTCCGCCTACGAGCGCCACAACGCCCGGCTGCCGTGGCCGGCGCTGGTCGTGTACGGGCCATTCCTGCCGGCGCGGGAGCGCGCGGCGTTCGAGCGCCGCGCGGCGCGGCTCTCGCGCGTCACCACGCTCGAGTTTCACGAGCATCTGGAGAACCTCGTCGAGAAGGCCGCCGGCGTCGTGTGCCTCGGCGGCTACAACACGTTCTGCGAGGTTCTGTCGCTCAAGAAGCGGAGCCTGATCGTGCCGCGCGTGACGCCGCGCGCCGAGCAGCTTCTCCGGGCCCAGGCGGCGGCGGGCCTGGGGCTCGCCCAGACGCTCGACCCCAGCCGGCTCACGCCCGAGACGCTCGCGGAGGCGATCATCCACCTGCCGGAGCAGCCGCCCCCGGCGACGCACCGGGTCCCGGGCCTGCTCGACGGCCTGCGGTTCATCAACCAGGCCGTCGCGCAGTGGCGCGTCGAGGGACCGTCGCGCCCGAGGCTCCGCGCACTGGAGCGTGCCGGCGTCATCCGACGCGCCCCCGCCCGGCGAGCCGTCTGAGCCGTTCACCCACGGCCGCGCCCGTGCGGCCCTCGAGTGCCCCGCCCGTGGTCGTCGTGGTCGTCAAGGGCTACCCGCGCGTCTCGGAGACCTTCATCGCCCACGAGCTGGCAGCGCTCGAGCGGCGCGGGCTCCCGCTCCACATCGCGTCGCTCCGGCGCCCCTACGACGCCCTCACGCACCCGGTCCACGCGACGATCGGCGCGGCGGTGACGTATCTGCCCGAGTACCTCTACCAGGCGCCGGGGCGAGTGCTGGCCGGCCACGCGCGGGCGCTCTGGCGCGCCCCCCGGGGCTACGCGCGGGCGCTCGGGCTCTGGCTCCGGGATGTCCGCCGCGATCCGACGCCGAATCGCGGGCGGCGCTTCGGCCAAGCGGGCGTGCTCGCCGCCGAGCTCCCGGCCGGGGCGGCCCACCTCCACGCCCACTTCCTCCACACGCCCGCGTCGGTCGCCCGCTACGCCGCGGCGATGCGCGGCCTCGGCTACAGCCTCGCCGGGCACGCGAAGGACGTCTGGACCACGCCGGACTGGGAGCTCCGGGAGAAGCTCGCCGAGGCGCGCTTCACGGTGACCTGCACCGCGGCCGGCCACGCGCGCCTGAGCGCGCTCGCGCCGGGCCGGGTCGAGCTCGTGTACCACGGGCTCGACCGCCGGCTCTTCGCCGCGCCGTCCGCGTTCGGCTCGTCGCGCGACGGCACCGACCCGGCCGACCCGGTCCGCCTCCTGGCGGTCGGCCGCTTCCAGCCGAAGAAGGGGTATGCGACCCTCCTCGAGGCCGTCGCGCACGTGCGCGCTGCCGTGCGGCTCACCGTGGTGGGCTACGGGCCGCTCGCGGCCGACCTCCGCGCGCGGGCCGAGGCGCTCGGCCTGGCGGGTCGCGTCACGTGGGCGGGCGCCCTCGATCAGCCGGCCGTCCGCGCGCAGTACCGGGTGAGCGATCTCCTGCTCCTCGCCTCCGAGGTCGCCCCCGACGGGGACCGCGACGGGCTGCCGAACGTCGTCGTCGAGGCGCTCTCCCAGGGTCTCCCGGTGGTCGCCACGCGCGCCGCGGCGATCCCCGAGCTCCTGGTCGACGGGCTCCATGGGCGGCTCGTCCCGCCGGGCGACGCCGGCGCGCTCGCGGCGGCCGTCGAGGGCCTGGCGCGCGATCCCGCCGCGCGGCGCCGGATGGCCGCGGCGGGCATCGCGCGGGTCGCCGGCGGCTGGGACCTCGACACGGGGGCCGACCGGATCCACGGGTTCCTCCGGGCGACGTTGCCCGCTCCCTCGGGAGCGCCCGTCCGGGCCGCGAGCGTGCCGGCGTGACCCCGCTCGCCTTCTACACGCCGGTCAAGCACCCGTTCGAGACCGAGCCGTCCGGGGACCGGGAGCTCGGACGGCTCCTGATGACGGCACTCCGCGGGATCGGCTTCGCCCCGCGGCTCGCGAGCCGGCTGCTCACCTACCGGCGCGCCTTCGACCCGGCCGACGCGGCGCGCCTGGAACGCGTCGCGGCGCTCACGGCCGCCCGCCTCGTCGCGCGGTACCGGCGCGCCCGGCCCGACGCGCGGCCGCGGGCGTGGATCACCTACCAGAGCTACTATCGCGCGCCGGACCTCGTGGGGCCGGCCGTCGCGACCGCGCTCGCCATCCCCTACGTCCTCGTCGACACCTATCTTTCGGCGAAGAGCCGCCGCACCGCGTTCCGTCCCTGGGTCAGCGCCGCGCGGCTCGCCGCCCGGCGCGCCGATCTCATCTTCCTGATGAGCCCCCGGGACCGGCCCCGCGTGGCCGGCTGCCGGGGGCCGCGCTTCGCCGCCGAGCGCATTCTGGACCTGCCCCCGTCCGTCGACGTGACGCGCTTCGGCGCCAGCCCCTCGCGCCGGGCCGCCGGCCGCGCCGAGATGGCCGCGCGCTTCGGCGACGCGAACGGTCCCGTGATCCTGGCCGTCGCCGCCATGCGGGAGGTCAAGAAGCTCGACGCGTACCGCCTCCTCGGCGGCGCGCTCGCGCGTCTCCACGCGTCGGGGCCGGACCGCCCCTGGCGACTCGCCGTGGTCGGCGACGGCCCGGCACGCCCGGCAGTGGCCGCCGCGCTGGGCGCGCTCCCCGCCGGGCGGGTCGCGTTCCTGGGCTCGCTCGAGCCCGAGTCCCTGCCCGCCGCGTACTTCGGCGCCGACCTCTTCGCCTTTCCCGGCCGCTTCCACGTCGTCTACCTGCAGGCCGCGGCGGCGGGGCTGCCGGTCGTCGCGTGTACGGGGCCCGGGCCCGATCCGATGGTCGCGCCCGACGGCGCGCTCCTGACCCTTCCCACGCCCGACGCCTTCGCCGTCGCCGTCGCCCGGCTCCTGGACGACCCCGCCCTCCGGGACACGATGGGGGCCGCGGCGCGGCGCTTCGTCACCGCCGACCGGACGCTCGACGCGTTCCAGCGCCGCCTGGCCGCGGGGCTCGCCACGCTCGACCTGCCGTGCGCTCCATCTACGTCGCGCTGATCCGGCACGCGCCGACCGCCTGGAACGCCGAGGGGCGCGTCCTCGGCCGGGCCGACCCGCCGCTCTCGGCCGAAGGCGCCCGGCGGGCGGCGGAGTGGCGCCTCCCTTCGGACCTCCGCGCGCTCGCGACACGCGGGCGGCTCGGCTGGGCCGTGAGCCCCCTCGGCCGGGCCGTCGAGACCGCCCGGATCCTCGGAGCGGTCGCGCCCGTCGTGGAGCCGCGGCTCGCGGAGCAGGACTGGGGCGAGTGGACCGGGCGCCCGCGGCTCGCCGTCGCCCGCGACGGGGCCGGCCGCGGCTGGGAGGCGACCCCGCCCAGGGGCGAGTCCCCGGCGCGGGTCCTCGCGCGCGTACGGGACTGGCTCGACGAACTCGCCCCCGGCGACGGGCCCGACACGTGGGCCGCGGTGACCCACATGGGCGTGATCCGGACCGTGGTGGCGTCGGCTCTCCGTTGGGACCTCGAGGACCCGGCGCCGGTCCGGCTCCTGCCCGAGCGGCTCCACCGCGTGCGCCGTCGCGGCGACGGGCTCCTCCAGCTCGTCGGGCTCAACGAGTCGCTCGAGCCGTGACGCGCGCGCCGATCCTCTTCTACTGCCAGCACCTCCTCGGGCTCGGTCACCTCGAGCGCGCGGCGCGGCTCGCGCGCGCGCTCGGGCGGGCCGGCGAGCCGGTGGTCTTCGTCCAGGGCGGCCGGCCCGTCCCGGACCTCGACGTGGGGGGCGCGGAGGTGGTCCAGCTCCCGCCGCTCGTGGCCGCCGACGAGGCCGCGAGCAGCATCGCCCGTCCCGACGGCCGCCGCCCCGCCGCGGCCGACCTCGACGACCGCCGGGGGCGCCTCCTCGCGTGTCTCCGGACTCACGATCCGAGCGTGGTCCTGCTCGAGCTCTTCCCCTTCGGGCGGCACGCCCTCGCCTTCGAGCTGGGCCCGCTCCTTCTCGCCGCCGCCGACGATCGCGCGCGGCGCGGAGCGGCCGCCCCGCGCGTCGCCGTGAGCCTGCGGGACGTCCTCGTGAGCAAACCGAACCAGGCGTGGTTCGAGCTCGCCGCCGTCGCGGTCGCCCGCCAGTGGACCGACCGCGTGCTCGTCCACGGGAGCCCCGACGCGATCCCGCTCGACCGGACGGTCGCCCTGGCCGGCCGGCTCGGCGACCGCCTCGTCTACACGGGGTACCTCGGGCCGGACGCGCTCACCGCGACCGGCCCGCCACACGGCGAGGTCGTGATCTCGGGCGGCGGCGGGCAGGTGGCGGGGCCGCTCTTCCGCGCGGCGCTCGCGGCGTGGCCGCTCACGACCCGCGCGCGCACGCGACCCTGGCGCCTCGTGACCGGCCCGTACCTCCCCGAGGCCGTCCGGAGCGAGCTCGGCCAGCAGGCGCGCGGGCTGCCGGCCGGCGCCGGCCACCCGGCCGTCGTCGTGGAGGCATACCGACCCGATCTCGGCTCGCACCTCGGAGGCGCTGCGCTGTCGGTGAGCCAGGCCGGCTACAACACGGTGCTGGAGCTCATCGCGCACCGCGTCCGGGCCGTGGTCGTTCCCTACGAGGGCAGCGGCGACGAGCAGCCGCTCCGCGCCGGCCTCCTGGCCGAGCGGGGCCTCCTCGAGATCGTGCGGGAGGCCGAGCTCACGCCGGCGCGCCTCGCGGCCGCGATGGACGCCGCCCTCGAGCGCCCCGGGTTCCCGGCGCCGGTCCGCCTCGACCTCGGCGGCGCGGCCCGGTCGGTCGAGATCCTCCGCGAGCTGGCGGCCGGCGTCCGCGCCGCCCGGGCTCAGGGACCGGGACGCCACTCGTAGCGATGGAAGCGGTGCGCGTGGCCCACCTCGTCCGCGGCCGCCACCGGCGTCAGGCCCCACGACGCCTCGTGCGGCACCGGCCGGTCGCTCAGGATCCACGCCCCCGGCAGGAGCCACTCGCGCGTCCGCTCGACGACGAGGCGGTGCACGCGCGTGTCGGCCGACTCGCCCCAGGCGAGATCCAGGTGGGCGAGGATCACCCGCCCGCGAAAGCGCGCCTGGATGGCCGCGTCCGCCAGCACGACGGCGAGATCGCCCAGGATCACGCGCGCGGCGGGCGGGCCCCAGCCCGGGTTCGTCGCGTGCTCGCGATCGAAGCAATAGATCTCGCGGTCGGGGAAGCGCTCGGCGAGATGGGAGTACGACCGGCCGCGCCCCAGGCCGAACTCGACGACCCAGCCCGGTCGGCCAGCGAGCCGCCGCGCCGCGAGATCGATGCTGTCGCGCTGGGCGATCTTCTGCTCGATGTGCGAGTCGAGCTGGCTCATGGCGGGCCCCCCGAGCATACGCGCGCGCCCGGCCGGCGGCCACGCGGCCCCGGTGGCCACGGGCGTCCATCCGCCCCGTGACCGACGCGTGGGATCGGGCCGCCTGGGAGCACCTTCGCGCGGAGCTCGATCGCTGGCCGCCGCGCGGCGCGACGGTCTGGTGGCGGGACGACGACGCGGGCGTGGCGGGCCCCGCCTTCGACCGGCTGCTCGAGCTCGCCGAGTCGCACGCGGCGCCACTCGCCCTCGCCGTGGTGCCGGCCTGGCTCGACGAGGCCGCCGGCGCCGCCATCCGCGGAGGGCCCGCCGGGCTCCGTGTCGTCCAGCACGGCTACGCGCACCGGAACCACGAGCCGCCGGCCCCCGACGGCACGCGGGGGAAGCCGGCCGAGCTCGGCGGCGCACGGCCGCCGGCGGTCGCGCTCGTGGAGCTAGCCGCCGGGTGGGCACGCCTGTCGGCGCTCGTGCCGACGCGCCTCCGGCCGGGGCTCGTCCCGCCCTGGAACCGCATCGCCCCCGCCGTCCAGGCCGCCCTGCCCGGGGCCGGCTACCGGGTCCTGTCGACCTTCGGCCCGCGCGAGGCGGCGGCGGGGACAGGGCTCCGGCCGCTCAACGCCCACGTCGATCCGATCCAGTGGCGGGCGGACAAGCAATTCGGCGGGGCGGCGTGGACGCTCGACCAGATCACGACCCATCTCGCCGACCGGCGCGCGGGCCGCGTCGATCCGACCGAGCCCACGGGGCTCCTCACTCACCATCGTGACCTGTCCCCGCCGGCGTGGGCGTGGCTCGACGAGGTGCTCGGGCGCCTCCGCGCCCACCCGGCGGTGGCCTTCCCGCCCCTCGACAGTCTCCTGCTCGACGCCCAGGACCGCTAGCGCACGCGCCGGCTAGAGGTCGATGCGCTCGGACGCCGGCAGCGTGAGGAACTCGACGAACGGCTCGCCGAGGGCGACCGCCTCGAGGAGCTCCCGGGCCGCCCCGTAGTGCCCGCGCCCGTACGCGGCGTCGCCCACCGCGGCGCGGATCTTGCCGAGCTCCTCCCCCACGGTGTCGCGCACGAGCTCCCGGGTCACCACGCTCCCCTCGGCCAGACGGACGCGGTGGTGGACCCACTGCCAGATCTGGGACCGGGAGATCTCGGCGGTCGCCGCGTCCTCCATCAGGTTGAAGATGGCCACGGCGCCGTTCCCGTCGAGCCATGCCGCGAGGTACTGGAGCGCCACGCTCACGTTGTTTTGGAGGCCGGCCTCGGTGACCGTCCCGCCCGGGATGCGGACGTCGAGCAGCGCGCGGGCAGCGGCCCGCACCTCGGGGCGCTGCCGCTCGAGCTGGTGCGACCGGGCCCCCAGCAGGCGCGCGAACGGCTCGCGGGCGACCGTGACGAGATCCGGATGGGCGATCCAGGTCCCGTCGAAGCCGTCCTGGGACTCCCGGACCTTGTCCTCCCGCACCCGGGCCAGCGCGACCTCGTTGACGGCGGGATCCCGTCGGCTGGGTATGAAAGCGGCCATCCCGCCGAGCGCATGCGCCCCCCGATGATGGCAGGTCTTCACGAGGAGCTCGGTGTAGGCGCGCATGAACGGCACCGTCATCGTGACCTGCGCCCGGTCAGGCAGCACGAACTCGGGGTGGGCCCGCAGCTTCTTGATGAAGCTGAACATGTAGTCCCAGCGACCGGCGTTGAGCCCCCCGGAGTGGTCGCGGAGCTCCCACAGGATCTCGTCCATCTCGAACGCGGCCGGGAGGGTCTCGACGAGCACGGTCGCGCGGATCGCCCCGCGCGGGAGCCCGAGCCGCTCCTCGGCCAGGACGAACGCGTCGTTCCAGAGCCGCGCCTCGAGGTGGCTCTCGAGCTTGGGAAGGTAGAAGTAGGGTCCGCTGCCGCGCTCCACGAGACGCCGCCCGTTGTGGAAGACGTAGAGGCCGAAGTCGAACAGACCCCCCGCCACGGAGTCGCCGTCCACCGCGCAGTGCCGCTCGAGGAGATGCCAGCCGCGCGGGCGGACGAGCAGGGTCGCGACGACCTCGTTCAGGCGGTAGATCCGTCCGTCCGGATTCCGGTGCTCGATCGTCCGCCCGACCGCGTCGAGGAGGTTGACTTGGCCCTGGACCATGTTGCGCCAGGTCGGCGTGTTTGCGTCCTCGAAGTCCGCCATGAAGACGTCCGCGCCGGAGTTAAGCGCGTTGATGACCATCTTCCGCTCGGCGGGCCCGGTGAGCTCGACCCACCGGCGCCGGAGGTCCGGGGGGGCCGGCGCGACCGTCCAGTCGCCCGCGCGGATCGCGCGGGTCTCGGGCAGGAAGTCGAGCCCGCCGCCAGCGTCGAACGCTGCCTGGCGCTCCGCTCGTCGGCGAAGGAGCGCGGCCCGCGGCGCCGCGAGCGCCCGGTGGAGCTCGGCCACGAACGCGAGCGCGGCGGGCGTCAGGATCTCGCCGAACCGCCCCTCGATCGGGCCCCGGAGCTCCATGCCGTCCATCCTCGCCATCGCCGCGCCCTCCCGCCGGCCGGGGAACGCCTCGGTCGGCGCGCGCCCTGGAATCGGGCCATCTGCCGCCGGCGGCGGGTCATCGTACTACGCCCGCGCGCGCCGGGCGAGCGCTAGAGGGTGAAGTCGGCCACGACGGGGTTGTGGTCGCTCAGTCTCGCCCAGCGCGACCCGCTGACCACCCGGCAGGCGACGAGGCGCGCCATCCACGAGGACGGCACGAAGATGCCGTCGCAATGATAGGGGGCGAGCCGGTCGGCGGACCACCGGAGGGTCTGCGCGAGCGGTCGCCCCGGATTGGCCGCCTGCCAGCAGCTCACGAGGTCGAACTCCGCCGCGAGGCGATCCAGGATCTCCCGCTCCCCCCTCGACATCGGGATGCGCTCGCGCGGCTGGCGCTGGCCGACGACCACGTTGAAGTCGCCGCCCAGGATCAGGTCGGCGCCGGCGCCCAGCCGGGCCATCCCGTCCAGGATGCGATGGAGCGTCCGGACGTAGCCGCGCTCGCCCGCCGGGCAGTGGATGCTGAAGAGCCGCAGCGGGCGCCCCGCCGATCCGCTGGGGCCGGTGACCTCCGCGCCCACCACCCACCCCGCGAACCCCGGGATCGTCAGCGCCGTCGCGCGGCGCCCGCGCAGGAGCACCGCGCTGCCCCACCGGCGCGTGGCGGCCTGCGACCAGAGGAGCGTGTCCGCGGCCTCGGCCCGAAACCGCTCCCTCGGGGAATCCTCGGGCGCCCGGCATTCCTGGGCGAGGACGACGTCGGGCGCCAGGCGCGTCCGGAGCCGCGACCAGTGGCCGGCGCGAGCCGAACTCCCGCCGCTCAGAAAGTTGTAGGCCACCACTCGCAGGGAACCAGGCACCCGCGGATCCTCTCGCGCGCCGGACGGCTAGACGAGGCGCGCCCGGATCCGGGCGCTCGCGTAGTCGACGACCATAACCATCACGACGGTGACCAGGAGCACCGTCGAGGCCGCCGGGTAGTCGATCATGCGGAGGTACGTCTGCAGGTACAGCCCGATCCCGCCCGCGCCGACGAAGCCGAGCACCGTCGCGGCCCGGACGTTCGACTCGAAGCGGTAGAGGACGTAGGACAGGAACAGCGGCAGCACCTGCGGGAGGATCCCGAACCGGAGCACCTGGAGGCGCGACGCGCCGGTCGCCCGGATGGCGTCGACCGGGCCGGCCTCGATCCCCTCGATGGTCTCCGAGTAGAGCTTGGCCAGCGAGGTCGTCGTGTACGCGACCACCGCCAGCATGCCCGGGAAGGGCCCGAGCCCGACCGCCGCCACGAAGAGCAGCGCGTAGACGAGGGTGTCGATGCTGCGGAAGAAGTTGAGCGCCGTGCGCACCGCATAGTAGAGGGCCGGCGGGGCCACGTTCCGCGCCGAGAGGAATCCGAGCGGCACCGCCAGCGCGGCCGCGAGCGCCGTGCCCAGGAGCGCGATCTCCACCGTCCCGACCGCGCCCTTCAGGGCGGACGGCAGCACGCGGAGATCCGGCGGCACCATGCGGCGGACGAAGTCCCACATCCAGGGGAGCCCGCGGACCAGCCGCTCCGGGTTGGCGTCGATGTGCCAGGCGACCACCAGGAGCACGGCGGCCGCCCCGAGCCAGGCTGCCCGCCTCACGCGCGCTCCTCCCCGTAGATCGCCTGGACCACGTCGGGGGAGACGGCCGCCGGCGGACCGTCGAACACGACCCGCCCCGCCCGGAACCCCACGATCCGCGTGCCGTACTCGAGCGCCGTCTCCAGCTGGTGCTGGCTGACCACGAGCGTGAGGTGGCGCTCTCGGTTAATCCGTCCCAGGATGCCCATGATCGAGCCGGCGAGGGCGGGATCGAGGCTCGCCGTCGGCTCGTCGCCCAGAATGACCCGGGGCTCCTGGGCCAGCGCGCGCGCGATGGCCACCCGCTGCTGCTCGCCGCCGGAGAGCGTGTCCGCCCGACGGTCGGCGAACTCCGAGAGGCCGACCTGCGCCAGGCACTCCCGGGCGAGCGACCGGGCGCGCGTGGGAAAGCGCCCGACGAGGCTCGGCCACTCCGGGACGTAGCCGAGCCGGCCCGCCAGCACGTTGTCCAGCACCGACGCGCGGCGGACCAGGTTGAACTGCTGGAAGATCATGCCGATCTGGCGGCGCATCTGGCGGAGGGCAGTCGGATCGGCGCCGGTTACCTGCCGGCCGGCGACCCGGACGGTGCCGGCCGTCGGCTCCACGAGGCGGTTGATCGCCCGGAGGAACGTCGTCTTGCCCGCGCCGCTACGTCCGATGATGATGACGAACTGCCCGGGCTCGACGACGAGGTCGATCCCGTGGAGAGCGACCGTGTCCGGCGGCAGGACGACCCGGAGGCCCCTGACCTCGATCATCGGCGCGCCGGCGGCCGGCGAGTCGACCGGGCCGGCAGGGCCGGGACTCAGGGCTTCGGGCGCCAGCCGAGCAGGTCCATCGCCGCCCGGACCGGCTCGTACTCCCGGTCCTCCGCGGGCTCGAACCCGTCGATGTCGTAGAGCGCCTTGAGGACCGCGGCGTAGTTGGGACCCTTCATCGACAGGAGGGCCGTCCGCACCTTGGCGACGAGCGCCGGATCGAGCCCCGCCCGCGCGCAGATGCCCCCCTCGGGAATCGGCGCGGTCTCGGCGACGAAGATGATCTTCTCGCGCTGGGCGGGATCCTTCAGGTACTGCTCGCGCGCCTGGTCGAACGACGCGAGCGCGTCGACGTGGCCGTTGAGGAGCGCCAGGAGCCCGGCGTCGTGCGACCCCGCGTAGACGAAATCCTTGAAGAAGGTCTTGGGGTCCTTGTTCTGGACGAGGCCCTTCTGGATGAGCATGACCATCGGATAGACGTACCCGGAGGTGCTCGACGGGTCGATGAAGGCGATCGTCTTGCCGCGAAGCGCCTCGAGCGTCGTGATCCCCGAGTCCTTCCGGACGTAGATCCGCGACGTGTACGACGTGTTCCCGTGCCACTGATCCTTCGCGACGATCATGGCCTTCGCCTCGCGGTTGGCGAGGACGTAGCCGGCCGGGTGAACGAACGCGAGATCCGCGGTCCGGTTCCGGAGCGCCTCGATGACGGCCGCGTAGTCGGAGGCCACGGTCACGCGGATCGGTACGCCGACGAGCTTCCCGAGGGCGACCCCGAACGCCTCCCCGGCTACCAGCAGGTCGGTGGGCTTCTGGGACGGCGTGAGGGCCAGATGGAGCGAGCCCTGAGCGACGGCGGGCCGCGCTCCGAGCGCGGCCATGGCCAGGAGACCTGCGGCGAGGATGCAGGACGTGAGGACGCGACGGCGCAACAGTGGACCCTCCCTGCGCTGGCATTACCCAGGTCAGGTTCAGGCGGTCGGCAGCGGGCGCGCTGCCCTCTCAGCTCGGCGCTCCGAGCTCCCGCGATTCCCTTGGCCGTGGAGTCTAGCGGTGCCCCGGCAGACCGTCAACCGGCCCTCCGACCACTGACAAACCGCGTCGGCCGGCCTGACAATCCGGGCCCGGGACTGCCAACCGCTCCCGGCGCCAGCCGGGGACCAATTCCTCGACGCCTGCCTTTTCAACGAATTGCGCCGCGACGTCCCCGGGCGTGGGGGTTGCAACGGAGGACGCCGACCGGGGCCGGCCTTTTCCCGGCACCCTGCACAGGAGGATGACCATGACACGACGCGTCGATCCGAAGCGGCTA
This sequence comes from Candidatus Methylomirabilota bacterium, assembly GCA_036558225.1. Taxonomy (GTDB): domain Bacteria; phylum Methylomirabilota; class Methylomirabilia; order Rokubacteriales; family DASRDR01; genus DASRDR01. The sequence continues at coordinate 59,765 of DATBGA010000089.1, forward strand.
CTCGTCGCCGGGGGTCTCGCTCTGGCCCTGGCGGGGTGCGCCACCCATGCCACGACGGGCGCGGGGACGGAAGGCACCGGGACCGGAAGCAGCGCCGCGAGCGCCAGCGGGCTGGCCGCCGGGGGGACGGGCACGGGCGGAGCGGGCGGCGACAGCGCCGCGGTGCACGCGCCGGGCGCCACGATGTTCCCAACGCTGCCCTCGCCGCACGAGTTCAACGAGGTAGCCGCGCTCCGCGACGTTCACTTCGACTTCGATCGCGCCGCGCTCCGAGCCGAGGACAAGGGAGTCGTGGACGCCAACGCGCGCTGGCTCGTCGCGCATCCCGGCACGCTGGTCCTGATCGAGGGGCACGCGGACGAGCGGGGGACGAACGAGTACAACCTGGCGCTCGGGGAGAACCGGGCGAGCGTGACGCGCGACGGCCTCGTCGCGCGCGGCGTTGCCGCGTCCCGCATCACGGTCGTGAGCTACGGCGAGGAGCGGCCCACATGCGGCCAGACCTCCGAAGCGTGCTGGGCGAAGAACCGGCGGGCCCACTTCCTCGTGAAGTCGCCCGTGACCGTCAGCTCCCTCCAGCAGTAGCGACCGGATCCCCGTCCCGGCGCTCGCGGCGCCTCGAGCCGCGCCGCGAGCGTTCGGACGACCCCGGGCGGCTCGACGGGAGGGACGCACCCGCTCGGTAGTCCCGAGAGGTGCCCCCCTCCTCCCATCTTCCACGGCGCCATCGTCCGCCGCCGGCGCGTCGCGAATCGCGGGCCGTCAGTGGAAATCGTGAGAGGGTACGGCGGCGCGCGCGGCGAGAGGCCGGACCGCCGCCGCCCGCACGGCCGTGACGCCGTCCTCGTGCTGGAGGACGCCCTCGACCAGGAGGAAGGGCTCGTGGACGAGCGTGGCGCGCGCCCGCTCGAAGAGCCCGGGCGCCACGATGGCATTGGCGATGCCCGTCTCGTCCTCGAGCGAGAGGAACACGAAGCCTTTGGCCGTGCCCGGCCGCTGACGCACGACGACGGCGCCCGCGACCCGGACCCGGCGGCCCCCGCCCAGCCCCGCCAGCTGCGCGGCGGGCGTGACGCCGAGGCGCGTCCAGTCCGCCCGGCGCAGCGCCATCGGGTGCGGTCCCACCGTGACCCCGGTCCCGCGATAGTCGGCCACCAGCCGCTCGGTCACCGTCATCTCGCGAAGCGGTGAGGGCTCCGCGGCCGGGGCGTGGCCCGCGAACAGAGGACCCGGCGGTCGTGCGGCCCGCTCGGCCTGCCAAAGCGCGGCCCGGCGCCGGAGCCCGAGGCTTCCGAGCGCGCCCACCTCGGCGAGCGCCGTCACCTCGTCCCGCGAGAGCCCGGCGCGCGCGCAGAGGTCGTCCACGGACGTGAAGGGCCGGGCCTGCCGCGCGGCGACGAGCCGGGCGCCGGCGGCCTCGCGGAGCCCCTTCACCTGCCCGAGCCCGAGCCGCACGGCGCCCCGCTCGACGGTCGCGCGCCAGGCCGAGACGCCGACGTCCACCGGGCGTACGGCCTGGCCGCGGCAGAGCGCGTCCCGGACGACCGTGGCCGGATGGTAGAAGCCCATCGGCTGGTTGTTGAGGAGCGCCGCGTAGAACTCGGCCGGGTGGTGGACCTTGAGGTAGGCGCTCGCGTAGGCGAGGAGCGCGAAGCTCGCCGCGTGCGACTCCGGAAAGCCGTACTCCGCGAACGCGGTGATCGCCCGCACGATCTCCTCGGCGGCCGGACCGGTGATCCCGTTCCGGGCGATCCCGGCGCGAAGCTTCGCCTCGATCGCCCGCATCCGCGCCCCGGAGCGCCGGAAGCCGAAGGCCCGGCGGAGCTCCTCCGCCTCGCCGCCGGTGAGCCCTGCGGCGACCATCCCCATCCGAAGGAGCTGCTCCTGGAAGAGCGGCACGCCGAGCGTCCGGCGGAGGATGGGCTCGAGCGAGGGATGGGGATAGACGACCGGCTGGCGCCCCGCCCGCCGCGCGAGAAACGGGTGGACCATCTGGCCGATGATGGGGCCCGGCCGGATGATCGCGATCTGGACGACCAGGTCGTAGAAGCGCCGGGGCCGGAGGCGCGGCAGGGTCGCCATCTGGGCCCGGCTCTCCACCTGGAAGAGCCCGACCGTGTCGGCCGCCTCGAGGAGCCGGTATACCGCCGGGTCGTCGGGCGGCAGGTGCGCGAGATCGACCTCGCGCCCGGCGGCCCGGCAGAGCGCGATCGCCTCCTCGAGGGCGGCCATCATCCCGAGGCCCAGGAGGTCGACCTTGATGATCCCGAGGTCGGCGCAGTCGTCCTTGTCCCACTGGACGACGACCCGGCCCGGCATCGTCGCCGGCTCGAGCGGCACCACCTCGTCGAGCCGGCCCGCCGCGAGCACCATGCCGCCCGAGTGCTGGCCGAGGTGGCGCGGCAGCCCGACCACGGCGTGCCAGAGCCCGGCGAAGCGCCGGATTCGCGCGTCGGCAAGATCGGCGCCGGCCCGCGCGAGGTGTCGCGCGGGCGCCTCCTCGTCCGGGTCCCGGTAGCCCCAGCCGGGCACGCCCTTGGCGAGCCGGTCGAGGAAGTCCAGCGGGAGGTCGAGAGCCTTCCCGACCTCGCGCACGGCGCGCCGCGGCTGGTAGGTGATGACGTTCGCCGTCATCGCGGCGCTCGTCCCGCCGTAGCGCCCGTAGACGTACTGGATGATCGCCTCGCGTCGGTCGCCCGACGGGAGGTCGAGGTCGATGTCGGGCCACTCGCCTCGCTCCTCGGACAGGAAGCGCTCGAAGAGGAGATCCATCCCGACCGGATCGACGGCGGTGATCCGGAGGCTGTAGCACACCGCGCTGTTCGCCGCCGAACCCCGGCCCTGGACGAGGATCCCACGGGCGCGGGCCTCCCGCACGATGTCCCAGACGATCAGGAAGTAGCCGGCGAGGTCGAGCTTCTCGATGAGGAGGAGCTCGCGGGCGAGCTGCTGGCGCACCCGCACCGTCACGGGGCGGTACCGCTCGCGCGCGCCGGCCTCGACGAGCTCGCGGAGGTAGGCGATCTGCGGGCGGCCGGCGGGCACCGGATAGTCGGGAAAGCGGTAGCCGAGATCCTGGAGCGTGAAGCCGCAGCGGGCGGCGAGCTCGCCCGTGGCCGCGACGGCCTGCGGGAGATCGGCGAAGCGCCGGGCCATCTCGGCCGGCGTCCGGAGGTGCCGCTCGGCGTTCGGGGAGAGACGGCAGCCGAGCGCGGCCAGCGGGGTCCGCAGCCGGATGGCCGTCAGGACGTCGAGGATCGGGCGCTCCGCGGGCGTCGCGTGCCACACGCCGCCGGTGGCGACGATGGGCAGCCCGGCCGCGCGCGCGAGTGCCGCGGCCCGGCGGGTCACGAGCTCGCTCTCGCGCGTGCCGTGCCGCTGGAGCTCCACGTAGACCCGGTCCCGGCCGAAGCTCCGGACGAGCCGCTCGAGCGTCGCCCGGGCCGCGGCCGGGCGTCCGGCCAGGAGATCGGGAGTCAGCGGGCCGTCCATCCCGCCGGTGAGGCCGACGAGCCCGTCGACCGCGCCGTCGAGGTCGTCGAGCGTGGCGCGCGCCTGACCCTTCGGCGCGCGCGCCTTCACCCGCGTGACGAGACGGCCGAGCGTCCGGTACCCCGCGCGGGACTCGACGAGCAGGGTGAGGCGCGTACCGTCGGCGAGCGTGAGCGCGGCGCCGACGATCGGCCGCACGCCCGCCGCCTGCGCCGCCTTGTGGAAGCGCGGGGCCCCGTAGACGCCGTCCACGTCGGCGAGCGCCAGCGCGGGCATCTCGAGCCGCACTGCCTCGTCGACGAGGACCTCGGGCGTGGATGCCGCCTCGAGGAAGCTGAAGGCGCTCCGGGCGGAGAGCTCGACGTACGTCACGGGGGGCAAGGTTGGATGGGCATGGCGAGGCCTCTGTTGTGAATTCGTCGCGGATTCACCGGGGAGGAGCGCTGAGCGGCCGACGGCAAAGCCCTGTCTCGGTCTACGGCGGTCATGCGCCGCCGTCCCCGTGTTGCAGCGGCCGGAAGCCGATGCGGGGCTTGGGTCTTCCCGGCGGCGGCGCCATGAGCGCCCGGATCGCGTCGAAGACGGTCTTGAACTGGCCGTCGTACTTCTGCTCCAGGGCATGGATCTTGTTGGCCAGGTCCTTGTACGACAGGGCCATCGCGCGGAGCCGGACGAACGTGCGCATGATCTCGATGTTGACCCGCACCGCGCGCTCGCTGTGGAGCACGCTCGACAGCATGGCCACGCCTTGCTCGGTGAAGACGAGCGGAGGATAGCGCCGGCCTCCACGCCCCCGCTTTGAGGTCGCATTCTGCGATCTCAAAGCCGCCGACTCCTCGGCGGTGAGCCGGATCATGAAGTCGCCGGGGAACCGGTCCATGTTCCGCCGGACCTGCTCGTTGAGCCGGCGGGTCGGCACGCCGTAGAGCCTCGCGAGATCGCTGTCCAGCATGACCTGCTCGCCGCGGACGAGCAGGATACGTCTCTCGATCGTCTGGCGATGCATGAGCTGGCGCGCGCGCGTCATGGGGTCTGTCTCCAATTGAGATCGCGATGTGCGATCTCAATGCCGGTCAAGTGATCTCATTCATCAGTCATACAGTGCGTCGATCATCCACGTGCCGGTCTCCAGGTCCTGCACGAGCCGACAGGCCGCGCCGTCCGGGAGGGCGACGTCCCATTCCTCGCGCGCCCAGGCCGTCTCGGCCCACCACTCCCCCGCGCTCGGCCAGGGACCCGCGGTCGCGACGACGGCGCCCGCGAATCCCGCCGCCTCGACGCGGACCGGCCGGCCCGCGCGGCACTCCACCCGAGCCGGGCGCGGGGGGGCGAGCCGGCGCCGGACGAGCGCCGCCCCGGTGACCCAGGGAGGCGGGCCCGATCCCGCAGGGGGCGCGAATGGCCTGTCGCGCTCGTGCCCGGCCGGCCCGGCCTCTCCGCCGGGGAACGGCGCGACGAGGACCGCATCGGGCCGATGGGTGTCGGGCGCGACCGGCGTGCCGACCCGGTCCGCCCCGACGAGCGCGGTGAGCCGGCCGAGGATCTCGCCCAGCTCGCGCGGGCTCGGCCGCGGCGGCGCGAAGAGGTCCGACTGGAGCGAGGCGAGGGGCACGGTCTCGGCCTCCACGGAGACGGCGACGACGGGGGCCGGGAGCCGGAGCGCCTCCAGCTCGGTCCGGAGCAGGCGCCCGAGCGTCCGTCCGTCGCGGAGCGGCGCGGCGACGCCGAGGCGGTGGTCGTGCGTCCCGCCGTCCGCGAGGCCGAGCGACAGGTGGAGCGCGGCCGCGCCGGCCTCGCGGAGGGCGAGGCGCGCCGCGAGCTGCGCGAGGAGCCGGTCGAGGACGAAGGCGAGCGCGGGGAGCGACGGCACCTCCCAGTCGAGCGTGACGGCCTCGCGGCAGGGCTCGGGCGCGGGGTGCGGGACGAACGGTCCGGCGTCCGCGCCGCGCGCCAGCGCCTGGAGCCGGACGGCAGGCGGGCCGAGGCGCGCGAGGAGCGCCGCGGCCGGAAGCGCCGCGAGCGCCCCGAGCGTCCCGATCCCCCAGCGCTCGAGCGCGAGCGCGAGGGCCGGCTCGGGATCGAGGAGCCCGAGGGGCCGCGGGGCGAGGAACTCCGGCTCCGCGCCCGGCAGCACCACGAGCAGGTCCGCGCCGGCCCGTGCCGCGAGCCGGGCGAGGGTCCGCGTCGCGCCGATGCCGACGCGAACCGGCAGGCCGACCGCCGCGCCCGCCGCGGCCAGCCGCTCGCCGATCCGCCGCTCGCTCCCGAAGAGCGGCGCGAGCCCGCCGAGGTCGAGGCAAAGCGCGCTCGGCTCGATCACCTCGACGCGCGGCGAGGTCGCCCACGCGGCATCGAGGAGCGCCCCGGCCGCGGCGCCCTCGGCGGCGGGGTCCTCCGAGCGCCCGACGAGGCCGGGCACGCGCGTCTCGGCCTCGGTCGCGCTCATGCCCGCGCGCGCCCCGCCGGCGGCCGCCTCCGGCGTGACCGCCACGACCGTCCGGATCGTCGTTCCCCGGAGCGCCGCGACCGGCCGGCCCTGGAGCGCTGAGTCCTGCCGGACCAGCGCCGTGGCCGGGAATCCCGGCGCCCAGACACAGGCGTAGCGCGGTGACGCGCGGGGGGACGGAGAGGCCGCCATCAGGCTCCACCGCGCGCCGCGGCGCGCGCGAGCGCGGCGGGCGGGGCCGGGCGCGGCCATCCGGGATCGAGCGCGGTCCACACCAGCCGGACACCGGTGCCCGGCGCGCGGGTTCGCGACCGGACGAGCCGGGCCTCGGTCTCGAGCCCTGCGAGCAGCCCCGGGCCGCCCTCGGCCCAATGAACGCGGCGCGGAGCAAGCGCCACCGCGACCGCGGCGAGGCTTCCGGCCACGCGCCGGGGCCCGGCGACGAGCAGCCCCGTCCCCGCGCGCTCGACGGCGCGCTGAAGGCGCACGAAGACCGCCGGCGTGGTGCGGCCGAGCGCCCATGGCGGCAGGTCGCCGAGATCGACCGCGACCAGCTCGAACCCGCCGCTCTGGACGAGGATGTCCGCGGCGCGCCACGCCGTGGCGAGCCGGCCGCCGCAGCGGACCCAGAGGAGGCGACCGAGCGGGACGCCGACGGCGGCGGCCGCGGCCGGGTCGAGCCCATCCATCCCATCGACGAGCGCGGCCCAGCCGCCGCGTGCCGTGGCGCCCGCGAGCGTGCCGAGGAGCACCCGGGTGCGCCCGGAGGTCCGCGGGCCCACCAGCTCCGCGAGCTGGCCTCGCGGAAAGCCCCCGTCGAGGAGCGCGTCGAGCGGCGCGAGACCGGTCGGCGCGCGTGGCCCGACGGGAGTGCGAACCCCCGGCTGGACACGGAACGCGGCCAGGGCGGGGTCCGCCGCCACGGCCGACATCGAGGGCCGGCGTGCCGGCGGGTGCCGTCGAGGGTCCACGGCCAGTGACACGGGCTCCATGGAGAACGCGACGGAGCAGCGTCGCGAGAGATACTAAACATGAGTTGTGTGTCGCGAACAACTACAGTATGTGGGGCCGCCGGGAGGCTGCTGCCCCCAGGAATGGGGCAGCCCCCCGCTTCCGACCGGGACCGCGCTACAGCAGCACGACCGGATCGCCCACGCGCACCGGTCCGCCCGCCACCACGGCGCAGTCGAGCGCCATCGTGCCCCCGAACTCCCGGACGATCCGGCGCAGGACGCCGGGGTCCTGCGCCTGCGTGTCCGGGTCGTAGGTGGTCATCACGCAGCGCGCGCGGAGCTTGGCCACGGCGATCACCACCTCGCCGATCTGCAGGCGCCGGCCGGGCCACTCGCGCTCGCCCAGCCCGTCGACGCCTCCCACCACGATGTTCGGACGCAGGCGCCGGCCGTCGACCCCGAGCGCCGCGATCGCCCCATCCGTCGCGACGAGAAGCGGGAGCACGTCGAACCGCTCGTCCCCGGTGAAGCGCTCGAGCCGCGCCTTCCATCCGACCGCCCCCGCGATCAGGGCCGCCGCCTCGGACGACGACCACAGCCAGCCATCGACGCACGGCTCGCCGTCGGGCCCGAGCGTGCCTCGACGCCCGAGCAGATCCGGGTGTGTCCGCGCGGTGACTATGCGCCCGCGCGCGTCGTAGACCTGGACCAGCCGGTCGCCGACCATGCCGTCGGGCCGGATCTCCGCCCGGTCGAGCCGCTCTCCGGCCAGCGACTTCACGGGGTACCGCCACAGCTCCGCGACGTGCATCCTGCGCCTCCGACGCGTGGGCCAGCCGGCCCGACCCCGTCGCCCTGTTAGAGCACCGGGAGCCCCGCGCGGATTCGGGGGCCTCGGGGCTCAGGGTGGTGGATCGATCCCTCCGCGCGCGTACGGATGGCAGCGACAGAACCGCCGGAGCGCGAGCCCGCCGCCCCGGACGAGGCCGTGCCGGAGGAGCGCCAGCCGCGCGTACTCGGAGCAGGTCGGCCAGAACCGACAGGCCCCCGGCAGGAGCGGCGAGAGCCACCGTTGGTATCCGGCCAGCAGCGCGAGGGCCGCCCGCGTGGGCCGGCCCGGGTTCGCGGCCATCCCCGGCCCCCGTCGCCGCCCGCTGCCGTGCCCGCTCAGCCGCCCGGCCGGGCCGCGAGCGGGAGCCCCATGCCCTCGAGCAGCGTGCGCGCGACCGCGTGCCGGAGCAACCCGTGCGCCCCCCGGCGCCTACTCGGTGGTGAACGCGGCGGACGGCGCGGCGGCGAGCGGATGGCCGCGCAGTGCCGCCGCGTTCGGCCGGCCGCCGAGCCCCGGGGCCGCGGGAGGCGTGAGCCAGCCGGCCTCGGGGCGGATGGGCGTCTCGAGGAGCGGCGTGGCGAGCTCGCCCATCGGCCACTCCACCCAGGCCATGCCCGGCGTGGACGCGGCCAGGTGGAGCGCCGCCGCCAGGCCCGGACCGAAGTAGAACGAGTGCGGCACGACGGCGACGTTCCGGGCCGCCGCCAGGGCCGCGATCGTCTTCGCCTCGCCGAGGCCGCCGACCTTCGTCGGGCTGGGCTGCAGGATGTCCACGGCGCCGGCGCGCAGCATCTCGCCGAACCCGATCGCGGTCGCCTCGTTCTCTCCCGCCGCGATGGGCGTGTCGAGCGCCGCGGCCACGCGGGCGAGCCCCTGGTAGTCCTCGGGCGGCCAGACCGGCTCCTCGAGCCACGCGAGGTCGTAGGGGGCGAGCGCCTGGCCCATGCGGATCGCCTCCGCCGGAGTCCAGGGACAGTTGACGTCGAGCATGAGCGCCACCGCCGGGCCCACCGCCTCGCGCGCGGCGGCGACGGACGCCAGATCGGTCTGGTGGAGCTTCACGCCGCGGAACCCCTGCGCGGCGGCCGCCGCGGCGGCCCGCGCCACGTCGGCGGGCCGGTCGAACCGGGCGAGGCTCGCGTACGCCCTGATCCGGGGCTGGGCCAGGCCGCCGAGCAGCTCGTAGACCGGCACGCCCTGCGCCTGCCCGGCGAGATCCCACAGGGCGAGCTCGACGCCGCTGATCGCGAACATGCCGAGGCCCCGGCGTCCGAAGAGGAGCGTGCCGCGGTGCAGCCGGTCGACGAGCCGCTCGAGGTCGCTGGCGGGCTCATCGAGCAGGAGCGGCGCCAGCGCGTCGCGCACGACGGCGCAGACGGCCGCCGGCGCGCCGAGCGCGAAGGCCTCGCCCCAGCCCACGAGCCCCTCGTCCGTCGTCACGCGGACCAGGACCTGCTTGCCGAGCCGCGCCGTCCACGGCGACGGCGGATCGGTGGGCTGCCAGGGAATTCCCAGCGGAACGGCCTCGACGGCGGTGATCTTCAGCGCGCGGCTCCCGGCGAAATGGACGGCCCCGGCGCCCACAGGACGCCGGGCGCGGCCCGGTCTAGCGGCCCTGGCGGAGGAGGTCCCGGATCTCCGTCAGGAGGCGCTCCGTGGGCGACGGGCCCGGCGGGGCGGGGGGCGGCTCCTCTCGGTGCATGCGGTTCACCGCTTTGACCACGAGGAAGATGACGAACGCGATGACGAGGAAGTCCACGATCGTCTGGACGAACTTCCCGAGCGCCAGCACGACGGCGGGCTTGTCGCCGACCGCGGGCTTGAGGACCCAGCCGAGCTGGGAGAAGTCGACGCCGCCGAGGAGGAGCCCGATCGGCGGCATGATCACGTCGCCGACCAGCGAGGACACGATCTTCCCGAACGCCGCGCCGATGACCACGCCGACCGCGAGGTCGAGGACGTTGCCCCGCAGCACGAAGGCCTTGAACTCCTGTCCCATCCCCGCCATGGCCATCTCCCCCGTGTCACCCTTCGCAGTGGATCGCGCCGGCGCGCCGGCCGGCCGGCGCTCCCCGGGATGATGCACTGCCCCCCGACGCCGTGGCAAGGGCGCCGGGCCGTCGGCGCGGACGCGCTCCGGCATCGAAGGCGTATCGCGAGCGGCCCTGTCTTGACACCCGGGCGCGGCCCTGCGGACAATCACACGCGGGCCGACGGCCGGCGTCCGCCATCGAACGCCCGCCGTCGTGCGGAAGGAGGCCGTGGACTCGCCCTCCGTCGGGACCCCGTCGCCGGTCGACGTCGTCGGCCTGGGGACGAACGCCCTCGACTTCCTCGGCATCGTCGACGGCCTGCCGGAGCCCGACACCAAGGCGCCCCTCCGCGAGTTCGAGGTCCAGGGCGGCGGCATGATCGCGACGGCGATGGTGGCGTGCTCGCGGCTCGGCCTCCGCGCCCGCTACGTCGGCAAGTTCGGGGACGACTACTGGGCCCGGCTCGGCCGCCGGCTCCTCGCGCGCGACGGGGTGGACGTGCGCTGGGCGCTCCGCGCGCGCGGGAGCGTCGGCCACGTCAGCATGATGCTGATCGACGCCCGCACCGGCCTCCGGACCGGCTTCTACCGCCGGCCGGCCGCCTACGACATCCGGCCCGACGAGCTCGACCGCGCGGTCATCACGTCCGGCCGCCTGCTCCACGTGGACGGGGTCGACCCGGCCGCGGCGGCGCTGGCCGTCCAGTGGGCGCGCGGGGCCGGGATCCGCGTCACGATGGACGGCGAGCGGGTCGTGGAGGGCATCGACCGGGTGTGGCCCGGCGTCGATCTCCTGGCGTGCAACCCCCGCTTCATCGCGCAGGTGACCGGGCGGACGGACCTGGAGGCGGGCCTCGCCGCGCTCGCGGCCGGCGGCCCGGCCCGGGTGGCGGCCACGCTCGGCGCGGAGGGCTCGATCGGCCTCGAAGCGGGACGCGTCGTCCGCGCGCCCGGGTTCGCGGTGTCCGTGGTCGACACCAACGGCGCGGGCGACGTCTTCCACGGGGCCTGCGCCGTCGGAGAGCTCCGCGGCTGGCCGTTCGAGTGGACGCTCACCTTCGCGAACGCGGTGGCGGCCATGAAGTGCCGCACCCTCGGCGGCCGGCGGGGGATTCCGCGCCTCGCGGAGGTCGCTGCGTTCCTGGCCGAGCGCGGCCGGCGGGAGCTGGCCGCGGCCCTCTAGCGCGGCGCAGGACCGGAGGCGGGCACCGTCCGCGGAGGCCGCGTCACCAAGGACGCGGCCTCCGCGTTGCGGAACGACCTACCGCCTACTTCTTGCTGGCGTCGAAGATCTCGCCGAAGAGCACCCAGCGCTCGCCGTCGAACTTCACGAGCTGCTCCTGCTCGATCGGGTAGAAGTCCGTCGCGCTCGTGTTGATCTTGATGCCGGGCAGCAGCATCGGGAC
>DATBGA010000090.1:0-54358 GCA_036558225.1 Candidatus Methylomirabilota bacterium
CGCCTACTTCTTGCTGGCGTCGAAGATCTCGCCGAAGAGCACCCAGCGCTCGCCGTCGAACTTCACGAGCTGCTCCTGCTCGATCGGGTAGAAGTCCGTCGCGCTCGTGTTGATCTTGATGCCGGGCAGCAGCATCGGGACAACGAAGTCCTTCAGGCTCGCCGCCTGCTTCATGACGTTGGCACGCGAGAGGTCGTTGCCGGCCTGCTTGAGCACCTGCGCCATTGTCTGGGCCACCGAGTAGCCGTAGACGTTGAAGGCGTCCGTCTTGTTTCCCTCCGGATAGTACTTGTCCATCCAGGCGACCCAGTCCTTGTAGCCCTGGTCGTTCTTCCACTGGGGGTCGGTCGGATCCTTGAGGTACTGGACGGTGATCAGCCCCTTCGACGCGTCCAGGCCGGCGGGCTTCAGTACCGCGCCCACCGAGGCGGACACGTTGTTCAGGAGGTGGATCGGCTTCCAGCCGATGTCCGCGGCCTTCTTGATGGCCTGGGCGGCGAACTTCGGGGTCGTGATGTTGAAGAACACGTTGGCGCCGCTGTTCTTCAGGTTGACGATCTGCGAGTCGACGGTCGGATCCGTGACCTCGTACGACTGCTCGAGCACGATCGCCTTCTTGGCGGCATCGCCGAGGCCGTCCTTGAATCCCTTGAGGTAGTCTTTCCCGTAATCGTCGTTCTGGTAGAGGATCCCGACCTTCCCGTCCGGGACGTTCTTCAGCACGTACTGGGCGTAGATGTGCCCCTCGCCCTGGTAGTTCGGCTGCCAGCCCATGGTCCACGGATGGCCCTTGGGGTCACCCCACTTCGTCGCCCCGGTGGCCACGAACAGCTGCGGCACCTGCTCGTCGTTCATGTACTTCCAGATGGCGCTGTTCGACGGCGTGCCGAGCGTCTGGAAGAGGAGGAGCACCTGATCCTGCTCGACGAGCTTCCGGACCATCTCGACCGCCTTGGGCGGGCTGTACCCGTCGTCGAGCGTGATGAAGTTGATCTTGCGGCCGTTGATGCCGCCTTCCTCGTTCACCTTCTTGAAGTAGGCGCCGATGGCCTTGCCGATGGTGCCGTAGGCGGAGGCCGGCCCGCTGTAGGGATTGGTGTTGCCGAGCTTGATCTCGGTGGCGGTCACGCCGGGATCGGCGGCGGAGGCCGGCCCGGCCAGGAAGGCGACCGCCACGGTCAGGATCAGGGCCAGGACGCTCCTACGCTTGCGCATGCTGTCCTCCTCTAGGTGTGACGGACGGGGCGGCGGGAACCGGGCCGGATCGCCCTTCCCAGCGGCGCGCGACGCGCCGGAGGAAGCCGGCGACCCCGTCCGGCATGACGTACATGAATCCGATGAGGAACACACCGTAGATCGCCCAGGGCGCGGCCTTGGAGATCTCCTGCGCGTAGTTCGGCACGAACTGGATGAACAGCGCGCCGAAGATCGCCCCCGGAATGGAGGCGAGCCCGCCGATCACAATGCCGACCAGAAACGTGATCGAGAGGAACACGTTGAACGAGTCCGGCGCCACGAAGGCCACGGCGAGCCCGCCGAGCGAGCCGGCGACTCCAGTGTAGCAAGCGCTGACCCCGAACGTCAGGGACTTGTAGAGGGCGGTGTCGATGCCCATTGCCCGGGCGGCGATGGGGTTGTCGCGGATGGCCACGATCGCCCGGCCCGCCCGGCTCCGGAGAAGGTTCCTGGTGAGCACGAGCAGGAGCAGGAGCACGGCCAGCGCGAGGTAGTAGAGCCACTGATCCCGCGAGAGCGGCAGGCCCATCGGCGCCCGCGGCTTCGACAGCACGATGCCCTGGGAGCCGCCGGTCCACGAGTCGAAGTACTTCAGGATCTGGGGCACGGCGAGGGCCAGCGCGAACGTCGCCAGCGCGAGATGGAGCCCCTCGAGCCGGAGGGCCGGGATCCCGAAGAGGAAGCCGACCACGAAGCACAAGGCCCCGGCGGCCGGGATCGTCCACCCGTACGGCACGTGCCAGCGGTCGATCATGATGGCGGTCGTGTACGCGCCGAGCGCGTAGAACGCGCCGTGACCGAGGGAGATCTGGCCGTTGTAGCCGGTCAGGAGGTTGAGGCCGAGCAGCACCATCGCGTACACCCAGACCTGGGTGAACTGGAAGAGCCGAAAGCCGCTGAGCAGGAGCGGAAGCAGGAGGGCGACGAGCAGCACCGCTCCGACCGCCACGCGCCCGCGCCCCATCTCAGACCCGCCGCACGACCGCGTGCCCGAACAGCCCGCTGGGCCGGACGAGCAGGACGACGACGATGATCATGAGGGCGACCGTGAGCTTCAGCTCGGTCCCGATGAAGGGAATGTAGGTCCCCGCAAGGTTCTCGATGACCCCCACGAGAAAACCGCCTACGACGGCGCCGAACGGGCTGGTGATGCCGCCGAGCGTCGCGGCGGCGAAGGCGTAGATGAGGATGCCGCCCATCATGTTGGGCTCGAGAAAGATGACCGGCGCGACGAGCATGCCCGCCACCGCCCCCACCAGCGCCGCCAGCCCCCAGCCGAGCGCCAGCATCCAGCCGACGCGGATGCCGCAGAGCCGGCTCGAGCCCGGGTTCTGCGCGGCGGCGCGCATGGCGAGGCCGAGGGTCGTATAGCGGAAGAAGGCGTAGAGCAGGACGAGCATGACGAGCGTGATCCCGATCACGCCGAGATCGTGCGCGCCGAAGACGATGGCCCCGATGCGGATCGGCGCCTTGGGGAACGGGCTCGGGAAGGGCTGGATGACGTACGAGTAGATCCAGCCGGCGACGCTGTTCAGGATCACCAGGAGCCCGATGCACACGATGACCAGGGTCAGCACCGACTTCCCCTCGACGGGCCGGACGATGACGCGCTCGATGAGGAGCCCGCCCAGGAACGCAAGGACGAGCGTCCCGAAGAACGCCGCCCAGTAGGGGACGCCCGCGTTCAGCATCGACCACGCGAGGTACGTGCTGAACATCGCCATCTCGCCCTGGGCGAAGTTCACGATCTCGGTGGCCTGGTAGATCATCACGAGCGCGAGCGCGAGGCTCGCGTAGATGCCGCCGGTGGCGAGCCCCGAGACGACCTGCTGGAGGAAGGTGTCAATAGCCAAGGTACGCTCGGCGGACGGCGTCGTTGCGTCGGATCTCGTCGGCCGGCCCCGCGAGGACGACGCGCCCGGTCTCGAGGAGGTACGCGTGGTCGGCCAGCCCGAGGGCGAGCGCCGCGTTCTGCTCGACAAGGAGCACGCTCACGCCGTCCCGCTCGTTGATCGTGCGGACGATGCGAAAGATCTCCTGCACGACCAAGGGCGCCAGCCCGAGGGACGGCTCGTCCAGGAGGAGGAGGCGCGGGCGCAGCATGAGGGCCCGGGCCAGCGCGAGCATCTGCTGCTCCCCGCCGGAGAGCGTGCCGGCCGCCTGGCGCCGGCGTTCGCCGAGGACCGGAAAGTGCGCGTAGACGCGCTCGAGGTCCTGGCCGACCGCGGCCCGGTCGCGGCGCACGTACGCGCCGAGCCTGAGGTTCTCCTCGACGGTGAAGCCGACGAATGTCCCTCGCCCCTCGGGCACGTGCGCGATGCCGAGGCGCGCGATGTCCTCGCTCGCCCGCCCGTCGATGCGCTCTCCGTCGAACCGCACGATCCCCTCCCGGGAAACCATGCCGGACACCGCGCGGAGGGTGGTCGTCTTCCCCGCGCCGTTGGCGCCCAGGATCGTGGTGATGCCGCCCGCCTGGACCGCGAACCCGACCCCGTGGAGGACCCGCGTCGCGCCGTAGGCGACATGGAGCGCGTCGACGTCGAGGATGGCGGCCATCAGCGGAGCGCCGTCTCGCCGGGGGCCACGCCGAGGTAGGCGCGGATGACGTCCGGATGCTGCCGGACCTCGGCCGGCGAGCCTTCCGCGATCTTCCGCCCGAAGTCGAGCACGACGACCTGGTCGGAGACCTCCATGACCAGGCCCATGTGGTGCTCGACCAGGAGAATGGTCACGCCGTGGTCGTCCCGGATGGCCCGGACCAGCCGGGCGAGCGACTCCACCTCCTCGTGGTTCAGCCCCGCCGCCGGCTCGTCGAGCAGGAGGAGCCGGGGCTGGCCGGCCAGCGCCCGAGCGAGCTCGACGCGCTTGAGCGTGCCGAAGGGGAGCCCCGCGGCGGGATGGCCGGCCACCGCCTCGAGTGCGAAGAACGCGACGAGCTCGCGGGCCTGGGCCTGGATCCGCCCCTCCTCGTCCCGCACGGTTCGGAGGCGGAGCGCGCTCGACACGAAGTCCCCCCGGGACCGGCAGTGGACGCCGACCATGACGTTCTGCAAGACCGTGAGGCTCGGGAACAGGGCGACGTTCTGGAATGTGCGACTGATCCCGAGCGCCGAGATCCCGTGGGCCGGGACGCCGTCGAGCGCGCGCCCCTCGAACTCGAGCGTGCCCCGCTCCGACGCGTAGAGCCGCGACAGGCAGTTGAAGACGGTCGTCTTCCCGGCGCCGTTGGGGCCGATCAGCCCGACGATCTGGCCAGCCGCGACCTGGAAGGAGACGCCGTCGAGGGCGACGATGCCGCCGAAGCGCACCGTGAGGTCCCGCACCGCGAGGAGAGGTCCGGCGCCGCGCCCGGACACAGGCTCCCGCCGCTCCGGCCCTCTGCCGGTCACCGTGTCGACCAGGCCATGACACGTGCTGTCAGGCGTCTCTCGCATTCGCCGCGGTGGCCAGGCGTCGTGGCGTCAGACGCTATCATCCGGAAGCGGTGGTCGTCAATTCGGGCGGCATCGGGAAACGCGGAGGGCCGGGCCCGGCTAGTAGTCGCGCGGGTCGAGGACGTCGCGGATGCCGTCGCCCGCGAGGTTGAACGAGAGCGCGAGGACGAAGATCGCGAGCCCCGGCCACCAGGCCATCCACGGGGCCTGCTCGAGGAAGGCCTGGGCGGTGTTGAGCATGGTGCCCCAGCTCGGGGTCGGGGGCTGGACGCCGAGCCCGAGGAACGAGAGCACCGCCTCCGCGATGATCGCCGTCGGGATCGAGACCGTCGCCTGCACGAGGATCGAGCTCACGATGTTGGGGAACACGTGGCGGCCCATGAGCCGGAGGTCGCCGGCCCCCATCGCGCGGGCGCCCTGGACGTAGTCCTCCTCGCGGATCGCGAGGACGAGGCCCCGGGTGAGGCGGACGTAGGTCGGTGTGGCGCCGAGCCCGATCGCGAGCGTGGCGTTGGTGAGGGACGGGCCCAGGATCGTCACCAGGCCGATCGCCAGGATGAGGAACGGGAACGAGAGCCACGCGTCGACCAGGCGCATGAGCGCCTGGTCGACGACCCCGCGGTAGTAGCCGGCGATCAGGCCGGCCGGCACCCCGACGGCGATCGCGAAGAGGATCGACAGGACGCCGGCCTGCATCGAGATCCGCGCGCCCCAGATGACGCGCGACAGCGTGTCCCGCCCGAGGTCGTCGGTCCCGAATGGATGCGCCCAGCTCGGCGCCTTGCGGATCGCGCTCCAACTGGTCGCGTTCGGGTCGGCGGGCGCCAGCCACGGGGCGGCAACCGCCACGATCACGAAGGCCAGCACCACGACGGTGCCCGCCACCGCCGGCGGGCGCCGCGCGAGGCGCCGCCAGGCGAGGCGAAGGCGGTCGCCGAGGATCCCGTCCGGGGCGGCCCCCGGCGCCAGCACGGCCGTGGCCGGCACGGCGTCAGGACCCATGCCGCCCGCCCTGGACCCGGATGCGCGGGTTGAGGAGGGAGTAGGACACGTCGACCAGGAGGTTCAGCCCCACGTAGGCGCTGGCGGTGACGAGCACCACGCCCTGCACGATCGGGTAGTCCCGGGTGAACACGCCCTCCAGGATCAGCCGGCCGAACCCCGGCAGCACGAAGATCTGCTCGGTGATGACCGCCCCGCTGATCAGGGCGCCAAGCTGGAGGCCGAGGATGGTGATGACCGGGATGAGCCCGTTCCGGATCGCGTGGCGGAACACGACGAGGCCGGTCCGGAGCCCCTTCGCGTAGGCGGTCCGGACGTAGTCCGCGCTCAGCACCTCGATCATGCTGTTCCGGGTCTGGCGCATCAGCACCGCCGCCAGCTGCGCGGCCAGCACCACGGCCGGCATCAGCAGACGCTGGGTATTCCCCCACGGGTCCTCGAAGGGGGACACGTAGCCCGAGGCGGGTAGCCAGTGGAGCCGCACCGAGAGGAAGAGGATCAGCATGATCCCCAGCCAGAAGTTCGGGATCGATACGCCGCAGAGGGACACGCTGCCCGCGAAGTAGTCCCAGGCCGTGTTGCGCCGCACGGCCGCCAGCACGCCGACCGGGACGGCGATCAGCAGGGCGATCAGCACGGCATACAGCGACAGCTGCAGCGTGATCGGCAGCTTGTGGGCGATGAGACTCACGATCGACTCGCGGGTGCGGATCGATTCCCCGAGATCGCCGTGGAGCGCGAGGGTAAGCCACCGGAGATACTGGACCGGGATGGGGTCCCGCAGCCCGTACTTCTGGCGGATCTGTTCCAGGCCCGTCTCGTCCGCCTCCGTCCCCGCCATCACGCGCGCGGGATCCCCCGGGATCATGCGGACTCCGGTGAACACGATGACGGTGATGAGGAGCAGGGTGACCAGCGAGATGAAGCCTCGCCGGATCAGGAACTCGGCCACGGCGCCCCGGGGATCAGGGGGCCGCGGGAGCCCGGCCGGGCCCCCGCGGCGCGTTTCGACTCAGTTCCAGCTCACGCCTTTGATGCGGATCAGGCCGTCCGGGACCGCCCGGTAGCCCGTGAGGTTCTTCGGGAACGCGATGATGTTGGCCCGATGGTAGATGTAGATGATGTTCCGGCGGGCGCCGATCTTGTCCATGGCCTTCCGGTACAGCTCGACGCGCTCCTTCTGGTCACTGACCTCGCGCGCCTTGTTCATGAGGGCGTCGAGGTCCTCGTCGCAGACGTTGGACTGGTTCAGGCTCGCCCCGCAGCCGTGGAAGTTGTAGAACTCGGTGTCGGGATCCACGCGCCCGCTCCATCCGATCAGGAAGGCCTGGTCCTTGCCGGCATCGTTGTCCTGGAGGGCCGAGGCGAACTCCTTCGGGACGAGCGTAATGTTGAAGCCCGCCTCCTTGGCCATTCCCTGGATGATCTCTCCCATCCGCCGCTCCTGGGGGTTGTTGACGATCACCATCTCGAACGCGTAGCCGCCGGCCAGGCCGGCGTCGGCGAGGAGCTTCTTGGCCCGCGCCACGTCCCGGGCCGCGCACTTGCGGCTCTTGTCGAAGTACGGGCTGTTCGGCGGCAACGGCCCGCAGCCCGGGGTGTACTGGCCCTCCCAGGCGACCTGGTTCACGGCGTCCCGGTCGATCGACAGCTCGAGGGCTTCCCGCACCCGCGGGTCGTTGGCCAGCGGTGTGCCGAGGTCGCCCCGGGGCGCGTGCTTGCCGGTCTTGTTGTGGATGTTGACCGTGATGCCGTCGTAGCCGACGCCTGTCACGCTGGACACCATGAACTTCCCCTCCTTGCGGAGGGCGGTGGCGTCGGTCGGGCTGACGCGATGTGCGATGTCGATGTCCCCCGAGCGCAGGTTGGCGATCCGGACGTTGTCGTCGGGAATGATGCGGAAGATCAGCCGGTCGAACTTGGCCTGGCCCGGGTCGAAGTAGTGCGGGGACCGGTCGAGAACGATGCGGTCCTGCGCGACCCGCTCGGTGAAGGCCCAGGGCCCCACGCAGACTGGCGCGGTCCCGAACTTGTCGTCGAGCTTCTTCGCCTGGGTCGGCGACACCGGCATGCCCGCGCGGTCGGCTAGGGCGGCCACGATGGGCGAGAACGGCTTGCTCATCCGGATGCGGACGGTCACGGGGTCGGGCGCCTCCACCTCCGTGACCGGGGACAGCTCGCTCTTGCGCGTGCTCCCCTTCATGTCACGGTGACGGTCGAGCGAGAACTTCACGGCGGCGGCGTCCATGGGCGTCCCGTCGTTGAACTTGACCCCCGAGCGAAGCTTTATGGTCACCGTCTTCCCGCCGTCGGTGACGCGCGGCATCTCGGCCGCCAACTGGGGATGGATGTTCAGGTTCTCGTCGATCTCGTAGAGCTTCTCGCACATCTGCTCGAAGATGATGCGCCCCACGTAGGTCCGGGCCAGCGTGGGATCCAGGATGTCCGGATCCTGGTTCAGCCCGATCACGAGCGTCTTCTTCTGCGCCTCGGCCGTGACGACCGTCACGAGGACGCTCAGCAGGATCGCCAGCGCCCACCCCAGTCGGATCCTCATCATCGGTGCCCTCCGGACTCCTGAGTCTGGGTTGATCAAGGGCGAACCACACGCCTCGAGACGGTGGCCCGATGGTCAGGCCACATCAACTGGATCATAGGCCGGCCGCTCACGACCAGGCAAGAGCCCGTGGCCCACGCACGCGAGGACGGACGGCCACCCCTCAGGCGCTCGTCCTGGAAACCCGCGCCAGGGAAGCCTTGTTCCCGCCCGCATCAGGCGGGGTGCGCTCACCTTCTCAGCCGACCCCGAGCTCGGCGGCGATCTCCTCGATCTGGCGCCACGTCTCGGCCTCGACCGGGATCCCGTTCGCGCGCCGGTGCGCCTCCGAGCGCGCCTCGGGCTCGCCCGGTACCAGCACCGCGGCCGCACCCGGCGCGGTCGCCGAGGACTTCACCCACCGCACGAGGTCCGTCACCTGCCCGGTGAAGTCGACGAGCGGCAGGAACCGCGCCACCTCGACCAGGAGCAGGAACGTGCCGTTGTGCACGGGCCCCTTCCGGTCCCCAATCGCGCCCTCGCCGGAGAGGATGCCGCCGAGCACCTCCACGACGAGGCCGAGGGCGGTCCCCTTGTGGGCGCCGGCCGGAAGGAGTCCCGCGCGCGGCGGCCCGTAGAAGGCCTCCGAGTCGGTGACCGGGCGGCCCTTCGGATCGATCGCCCAGCCGGTCGGCAAGGGTTCCTTGCGATTCCGCTTCACGCGCACCTTGCCCTCGGCGACGATGCTGGTCGCCATGTCGACCGAGATGGCCACTCCCCCGTCCGGCCCCGGGACCGCGATCGCGAGCGGATTGGTCGAGAGGCGACGGTCGAGACCGCCATGGGGCACGACGGAGTGCGCGGTCGGCGCGTTGGCCCAGACGAGCCCGACGAACCCCCGCTCGGCTGCCAGCTCCGCGTAGTCCGCGAGCCGCCCGATGTGGTTCGACCGCCGGATCCCGACCGCCGCGAGCCCGAGGCGTGCGGCCTTCTCGAGCGCCATCTCCGCCGCCCGCCGCGCGACGACCTGCCCGAGCCCGAGGTCGCCGTCGAGGATCGCCGTCGTCGGCGTGTCCGCGAGGACTTGCATCGCGGGGCGCGGGTTCGTCTCCCCCTTCCGGATCGAGCCGACGTACTGCGGCACCCGGATGACGCCGTGCGAGTCGTGCCCGCGAAGGTTCGAGCGGACCAGCAGCCGCGCCACCCAGGCGGCGTCGCCGTCCGGCACGCCGAGGGCGGCGAAGATACGGGTCGCGAGGGCTTGCAGCCGGTCGGCAGCGAGGGTCTCCACGTGAGGGCCTCCCCGGCGGCGCGGGCAGAGCCGCTCGCCTGTGAAATGGGCGCTCAGGATACCACGGGCGCGCCACCGAGGGCCCGGCGCCCGCCCCGGAAGAGGCTGCCCTTGACCCTCGAGGGCCCGCCGCCCTATGGTGCGGGCGATGGCGCTCCAGGATTTCCTTCGGCTCTTCTGGTTCCGCCCCGGCGACCGGGACGTCCGGACGCCCGCGCCTCGCTGGCGCGCGCCGTCGCGCATCCACGTGGGGATGCGGGTGCTCCTCCGGATCCCCATCGCAAGCCCGCACACGACCTGGATCCCCGCCGGGTCGGCCGGCCTCGTGGTGGGCGGGGACACCAAGACGCGCCAGGTCTCGGTCGAGCTGGACTCGCCCCGGACCGTCATCACCGTGCCCTGGAGCTGGCTCGAGGAAGAGCCCGCGCCGGCCACGACCGCCGACCCGCCCGAGACGCCCGGCGCGCAGCCGGGCGCGCCGTAGCCCCGGCCCCGCGCGCGGCGGGCGCGCCGCCTTGTATCGCTCAGACCCGAAGTCCAGCCAGGAGCGCCAGGGTCCGGCGGGGGCGATGGGCGCCCCGCGCCGGCGCGCGGCCGAGGCGCGCCAGGTCCGCCGCGCGATCGACGTCGAACCAGCGCGGCAAGACCAGGACGCGGCGCCCGCCGGCGCGCGCACGGGCGAGCGTCTCCGCGCAGACGGTCGCCGCGCTCCACGGCATGCTCACGAAGAGCTCGGGCGCCGGCGTGCGGAGCCCGACGAGGTAGTACCCGCCGTCCTCGCTCGGCCCCAGGATCACGTCGGCCGCGTCGCGCCGGAGCGCCACGCAGGCCTGCTCGAGGTAGGCCGTCGGCAAGGTCGGCGTGTCCGTGCCGACGGCGATCGCTCCCGCGTACCCCTCGGCGAGGAGGGTCGATAGGATCTGCTCCATGCGGGCGCCGAGGTCGGCGCCAGCCTGGGGAAGGAGGCGGAGGCCCGCCGGCAGGAGCCGCCGAAGCTCCGGCTCGCGCTCGGGGGGCGTGAACGCCACCAGGCGATCGCTCCCCGGGAGCGCGCCGAGCTGCTCCACGCGGTCCTCGAGAAAGCAGCGCGCCAGCTCGGCCGCCTGGTCGGGCCGGAGCGGGGGGCAGAGGCGCGTTTTCACCTCCCCCGCGATCGGCACCTTCGCCATGGCGGCGATCGCGATCCGGCCGCTCTTCGTACCGGCTCCGGGCGGATGCCGACCCCGGGACACGCCCCATGCTAGCGCCGACGCCTGCACCGCGGACGGCAGTTACCCCGCGACGGTACGGGTGATGTAGCATGGGAAAGGCATGCGACGTCTCTCGCTCGGCGCCGCGTTGACGGCCCTCCTGCTCGCGGGCTGCGCCAGCGGGATCCCGCCCGAGCAGGTTCAGGCGTGGGTGGGGCGGCCCGCCACGGACCTCGTCCGGGAGTGGGGTCCCCCCACCAAGGAAGTCACCGAGGGCGATCAGCGCGTGCTGATCTACGAGGAGATGGAGCGGACCGGGAGCGCCGAGTTCTCGCGGGAGGTCTCACCGCGCTACCAGGACACGGCGCCGGTAGGGGGGTCCGCGGCGGCGGGGGCGTCGTCGACCATCGGCTACTCCTCCTACGCCCGGTCGTATCTCTTCTGGGTCGACGCCGCCGGCAAGATCACCCGCTCGCAGATCCACAAGCCCTGAGCGCGCGGCCCGCCGCCGCGCCGCCGTCTTGGCGACGCTCGGCCCCCGAGCTATCGTAGCGACGCATGGCGCTCTGGCCCCGGCCCGCCGACGAGACCTCCCCGCCCGACGTCGACGAGATCTCCCGCGAAGTCCAGGCCTTCGGCCGCGGCCGCCTGCCCGACTGGGAAGCGGCCTACCTCGAGTATCACCGGCGACGATACCAGGACACGCTCCGGCTCCTGCCCGCGGGCGAGGGCCGGCGGCTCCTGGACGTCGGCTCGTTCCCCGGGCACCTCTCGGCGCTGGCGCAGGCCCGCGGCTGGGAGGTCGTCGGCCTCAACAACGCGATCGAGGGCGGCGGAGCCTGGACCGACTTCCTCGAGCGGTGCGGCGAGCGCAAGATCACGATCCGCGCGTGCGAGGTCGAGCGCGAGCCGTTTCCGGTGCCGACGGCGGCGATCGACGCCGTCCTCTTCTGCGAGCTGTTCGAGCACCTCCACCTGAACCCGTTCCACACGCTCAAGGAGATCTTCCGGGTGCTCCGCCCGGGCGGTCTCCTCGTCCTGACGACCCCCAACCTCCGCCGCGTCGAGACGCTCTCCCGCCTCTGGCACGGCTGGGGAGCGCAGCCCCCGGTGAGCCGCGCGTTTCACGAGCTCTTCCCGTCCTTGCTCTATCACCGGCACAACCGCGAGTACACCGCGGACGAGCTCGCCTACTACCTCGGGCTTCAAGGCAAGGATCTCTACGACTTCCGGCTCGACCGAGTCTACTACTCCGACGCGCTCGACGCCCCGCACGAGATCCCGGGCGTCGTCGGCCAGCGCGTCGGGCCGCGCGAGCAGCGGTGGGCCGGGCGGCTGCGGCGCCTGTTCCCGCGTCTCCGCGGCCAGCTCATGGCACGGGCGTGGCGGACGGATGCGGCCCTCGTGGAGTGGAGCGCGCTGCGGGCCGTCGAGGGGTTCGGCCCGGTGGAGGAGGACGACCGCACGGCCCAGGGCTTCACGCGGCGCCTGACGTTCCCCTTCCGCCTGACGGGCGGCCGCGCCGGGTTCGAGGTGCCCCTGCCGGCGGGCCAGGGGCCCGCCCTGGTGTCGCTGATCGTGGCCAATCCGGACGGCGAGGCGCCGGCGCTCCGGACCGACTGGACGCTCGACGGGACGCCGGCGGCGACGCTCGAGATCGGCGCCGGCTCCCGGCCTGTCCAGATCCACCTCTTCGTCCCGGAGCCGGTTGCCGCGCGAGGGGCCGTCCGCGTCGATCTCACGACGGCGACGTGGCGCGATCCGTTCCGCGGGCGCGAGGTCGGGCTTCACGTGGGCGCGCAGTGGGTGCTGGCCCGGCGCCTCCCGGGGCCGGCGGCCGTCGACGCGGCCATCGCGCGGGTCCGGGCCGAGCGGCGCGCCGAGGAGTCGCTCGAGGGATGGTGGGTCGCGGCGCAAGGCCTCTACCTTCCCCACCGCACGCTCCCCTCGACGCTCGAGCTCGGGCCGGGGGACGAGGACCAGCTCGGCCCGGGCTGGTTCGGGCGCGAGGACTGGGGGAAGGTCGGCGCGATGCGCTGGACGGGCGGGCGCGCCGAGGCGTACCTCGGCCACGACGGCCGCGCGCGACGCGCCTGCGTCCGCGCCTACTCTGGGGAGTCCCGGCTCGGCCCGGTCGCGGGGCGGCTCGTCGTCGAGCGCGTCGAGGCCGACGGGCGCGCCACGCCGGCCGGGGCCGCGTCCTTCGCGTTCGCTCCCGACACGTGGGCCGAGCTGGCGGCGCCGTTCCAGTCCGAGGCCGGGCTCGTCCGGGTCACGCTCCACGCCGAGCCGCTCCGCGTCCCGCGCGAGCGGGTGCCGGGCTCGGGCGACAGCCGGGGGCTCGGCCTCGCGGTGAAGCGCCTCTGGCTCGCCGAGTGACCGGCGGCGCCCTCAGGGGCTCGGCGTCCCGAACGTCGCGTAGCGGTCGCGCGGCCGGACGGTGATGGTCTCGAGGGCGCCCTCGCGCCACACGCCGAGCTCGAGCGGCTGGTTCACGGGCTGCGCCCAGAGCCGCCGGTAGAAGGCCTCGACATCGGCGACCCGCTCCCCGTTCACGCGCAGGATCACGTCACCCGGCCGGAGCCCGGCCGCCTGGGCCGGCCCGGCGGGCGAGACGCCCGCGATCCCGACGCCGCCGTCGATGCCGACCGCACGGACGCCGAGCCAGGGTCTCGGCGGGCGCGCCGGCCGGCCGGTGCGGACCATGGCGTCGCGGGCCGGCACCAGGAGATCGATCGGGATCGCCAGGTGGCCCGCCGGCAGCCGGAGCGAGACCACTCCGACGAGCGCGCCGTCGGGATCGACCAGCGCGGCGCCGCCGAAGGCCGGGTGGTGCGGCGCGACGAACACCGCCCGCTCGAGCAGGTACTCCCAGTAGGCCACGAACGGGCCCACCGCCGTCACGCGCACCATGACGCCGGCCGCCGGCCCGGTGCCACCGACGCCCACGATCGCCACCGGCTGGCCGGCCGCGAGCGACCCGGACTGGCCCACCCGGGCCGCGGGGTAGGGGGCTCCGCTCGGGTCCAGCCGGATCAGCGCGAGGCCGCTCTCGAAGTCGTGCCCCACGACGCGCGCCGTCGTGCGGCGCCCGCCCCCGAGGGTCACGTCGATCCGCGCGGCCTCCAGGACGAGGTAGCCCACGGTCACCGCGAGCCCGTCGGGGTCGATGATCGTCGCCGAGCCGGCGCGCTCCTCGCCGAGCGTGGCCGCCGAGGGCCGATCCGGCGGGACCAGGGACTGGATCCCCACGACGGCGGCACGCACGTGCGTCACGGCCGACGGGGTCAACGCCGCGGCGCCCGGCTCCGGGCGCGGCGCCGACACGGGCGGCGCGGCCGCCCCGGCGCCGCCCGCGAGCGCGAGGCTCAGCAGGACCCCGCCCAGCCCGGCGCGGAGCGGCCGCTCGCGCCCGCGCGTCACGGCGTCACCGAGCGCGGCCGCGCGGGGCCGACGGAGCCGATGGTCCCGGGGCGAATCCCGTAGATCAGCGGCAGGCTCAGCACCGTCACCGCCATCTTCACGAGGTACTGGCCGACGACGAGCGGCAGGACCGGCAGGACGCCCGCGAAGGCCAGCGTCACGAACACGAGCGAGTCGAGCGCCGTCGACACGGTGTTGGAGACGAGCACGCGTACCCAGCGGTAGCCGCCCACGCGCGCCCGCCACCAGGCGAAGAGCTCCGCGTCCGCGAGCGAGGCGACGAGGTAGGCGATGAGGCTCGCCCCCACGATGCGGGGGGTCGCCCCCAGCACCCGCGCCACGGCGGCCTGGCCGTCGAAGAACGCCGGGGCCGGCCACCAGACCGTGAGCTGCGCGTACGCCCCCAGGAGCAGGTTCGCGGAGAACGCGGTGCCGATCACCTGGCGCGCCCCCCGCTTGCCGAGCCGCTCGTTGATCAGATCGAGCAGCGTGAAGGTGATGGCGTAGATGAACACTCCCGCCGGGACTGCGAGCCCGCCGACGGCGATCGGCTTGACCGCCGTCACGTTGGCGATCAGCTCGCAGGCGACGTAGAGGCCGATCGCGAGCGTCACGCCTCAGAGCCCCCGGAGCCAGGCGGCCTTGGGACCGCGGGCCCGGGCGGGCTCCGCGTCGGCGGGCGGATCCTCCCCCTCGAGCCGGGCAGCGAAGGTCTCGGCATCGACCACCGCGGCGCCACGGCGGCGCGCCCCCTGCTGGACGGCGCGGTCGGAGGTGACCACGACCGACTCGGCGTGGTCGCCGACCCATCGCACGATGAAGGCGTCGGCCCGCTCGCCGGCTCGGGTGAACCAGACGGTGACCGGACCGTGGGCCTCGGTCCGGGCCTCGCGGGTGCCGCCCGCCCAGGCATCGAAGACCAGCACGACGCGGCGGTTTCGAGCCTTCGCCCACCCGACGAGGTCGCGCACGAGGCGTGCCCGGCTCGCTGCCGCCGGCGCCTCGCCCTGCGCGTAGAGGAGGTTGTACCCGTCGACGATCACCGGGACGGGCATCGAGGAACGCTCAGGGAACGGCGCGGGGGGCGGCGACCGCCTCGCCGCGGCGGCCGGGCGTCGACCCGTCCCCGTAGAGTCGCCGGTAGTGGTGCCAGCTCGTGAACACGCGCTTGGCGAACCCCCGGGTCTCGTCGAAGGGGATCTGGTCCACGAACTCTTCCATGTCGGCCTGCGGGCGCTCCGCGACCCATCGCTGGACGCGGTGGGGACCGGCATTGTACGCGGCGACCGCCAGGAGCGCATCCCGGAAGCGCGCGTTGAGCTGGGCCAGGTAGCGGGCGCCGAGCGCGATGTTCACCGGCGGCTCCCACAGGGCCGCGACCTCCGCGAGGGGCCGCCCGAGCTCCTGCGCGACCACGCGGGCGGTGTCGGGCATGAGCTGCATCAGGCCGACCGCCCCGACACCGGAGCGGGCGCGCGGATCGTAGGAGGACTCCTCGCGGATCACCGCGGCCACGACGAACGGGTCGAGCCCCACCGCGCGCGCCGCGGCGCGGATCTGCTCGCCGTAGCCGAGGGGGTAGTAGAGCTGCCACAGGCGCGGCGGCAGCCCCGGGGCGCCCGCCTCCACTGCCGCCCCGAGCGCCCGCCGGAGGTAGCGGAGGCTCCGGCCGGCCTCGCCGAGGTTGGCGAAGGCCACCCCGAGCGCCCAGGCCCGATCGCCGTCCGCGGCCACGTCCCGCCCGAGGGCCTCGAGCTCCAGGATGGCGAACCCGTCGAAGCCGATCGAGCCCAGCGCCTGCGCCCGCTGGTAGCGCGCCTCGGAGCGGAGGAGGGCGATCGGGTCCGCCGCGAGCCTGACGGGCGTGGCGACCGGCGCGGGCGGGCGCTCCCGCACGCGGCGCGCCGCGAGGATGCCGTAGTAGCCCTGGGGGCCGCGGCTCAGCACCTCGCGATAGAGGGCGAGCGCCGCGCCCTTCTCCCCCAGCTGGTCGAGCGACCGGCCCGCCCAGTAGAGCCCTGCGAGGCGCGCGCTCCCGACCGTGGTCGAGAGCTGACGGAAGGCGAGGGCCGCGTCCCGGAACCGACCGCCGCGGTACTCCAGCCACGCCAGCTCCCAGCGCGCCGACGCGGCCGCCTGGCTGTCGGGCTGCCGCGCCACGACTCCCTGGAACGCCTCGCGCGCGGCGTCGAGCTGGCCGAGCTCGGCGCGCGTCCGGGCCAGGTTGAGAGCGGCCTCGGCCAGGTTGCTCGCGTCGGGATGCTCGGCGAGCAGGCGCTCGTACGCGGCCGCCCCGCGGCTCGTCTGGCCGCTCCGCTGGAGGAGGCGTCCGAGCTCGTAGAGGAGCGCCGCATGCGAGGGCGTCTCCGCCTCCGTCAGCGCCGCGTCGAGCCGGGCGATGGCCTCGTCGCTCCGGGCCAGGCGACCGAGCATCGGCGCGAGGCGGGCAAGCGCGCGGTGGCGGACGGCCAGCTCCGGCCCCTGCGCGAGGAGTCCCTCGAGCAGGCGCACCGAGGCGGTCTGCTCCCCCGCGTCCGCCAGGCGCTGCGCCTGGAGGAACTGCTCCTCGACGGTGAGCGGCGCCACCACGAGCCCCGCCGCCCGCGCCAGGTCCTCCATGCTCTCGTGCGCCGCCTCGCCCCAGAGGGACGCGGGGGCCTCGATCCAGCGGCGCCGGAGGTCGGCGACGGCCTCGGCCACCTGGCCTTGGGCGGCGCGCGCCTGGGCCAGCCGGACCAGGACCCGGCCCGCTTCCGGATGGGCCGGCGCGCGGGCGAGGAAGCGCCGGGCCTCGCGCTCGGCCTCCGCCCACAGGCCCAGACGGAACGTGGTGTCGAGCACCGCGAGCTGCGCCTGCGGCAGCAGGAGCGAGTCCGGGAAGCGCTCGATGAAGCTCCGGAAGCGCGCGAGGGCGGCCGGCTCGTCGCCCTCGCGCAGCGTCGCCTCGGCGGCGAAGAAGACGGCGTAGTCCTGGAGGAGGAACCCGGGGGCCACCTCGTCGAAGATGGCGCGCGCCCGCGCGTACTCCCCGCCCGCCAGCGCCAGGTGGGCCTCACGGTAGCGCTGGAGCGGGCTCGGCACCGCGGCGGCCGCCGCGACCGAGAGGGTCGCCAGCCCGACGAGGAGCCCGGTCACGAGAACCGCGGCGAGCGCAGACCGGCCGCTCGACATCGTGGATCAGTGTATCAGGAGGGCGGGGCGAACCGTGCCGATCAGCGCAGGACGCCGCGGGTGGCCCGCCAAGTGTGGGCGATCCGGTGAACTGCCGTCACGTTCGCCCCGATGGCGACGATCCAGATCGCGGGGACCAGGAGGTCCACGAGGGCGCCGAGGATCAGCACGAGCATGCGCTCGCCCCGCTCCATGAGCCCCACCCGGCAGTCGACGTCGACGGACTCGGCGCGCGCCCGCGTGTAACTGACCATGACGGTGCCGATCAGCGCCAGGAGCACGGCGACCACCGCCTCCGGCCGGCCGAGGCGCGCGAAGAGGAACACGAGCCCGGCCAGCACCAGGAGGTCGGAGTACCGATCGAGGACCGAGTCGAGGAAGGCGCCGAACGGCGAGACCTGGCCGGAGACCCGCGCCACCGCCCCGTCGAGGATGTCGAGCGCCCCGGCGACCGCCAGGAAGAGGGCCCCGGCCCGGCGCTGATCCGCGGCGAAGGCGACGGCGGCGATCATCGAGCCCACGAGGCCGAGGCAGGAGAGCTGGTTGGGCCGGAGCCGGAGCCCGACCATCGCCCGGGCGACGGGCTCCGCGACCCGCGCGACCTCGCCCCTATACCGTCCGAGCATCGGACCCCCTGTCCTCGGCGAGCGCCGCCTCGATGGCCCCACACAGGCGCGCACGGGCCGCGGGCGCGGTGATCTTGTGTCCGCCGCGGTCCGTCACGTAGAAGGCGTCGAGCGCGTGATCCAGGTCGGTGGCGATCTTCGCGGTGGCGATGTCGAGCCCCTCGGCCGCCAGGGCGCCCGTGACGAGATAGAGCAGCCCGAGCCGGTCCGGCGCCTTCACCTCGACGACGGTGTGCGTGTCGGACAGAGAGTTGTCGACCGTCACGCGCGCGGGTCCGGGCGTGGAAGGCCGGACGAGCCCGGGCCGGCGCAGCTGCCGCTCGGCGAGGAGCGCCTCCACCGAGGCTTCTCCCCCGAGGGCCCGCCGGAGGTCTCGGGTGACGGCCTCCCAGCGGCTCTCGTCGAGGATCGCGTCGCCCCCCGGATCGTTGACGTGGAACGTGTCGAGGGCCACGCCGTCGGCCCGGGTCTCGATCTGCGCGGACAAGATGTTGACCCCGTTCGCCGCGAGCGTGCCGGCGATGAGCGCGAACAGCCCCGCGGTGTCCCGGGTGACCACCACGAAGTCCGACGCACCGAGGTCCGGGAAGTGGAACACCTCGGTCACGGCCGCCTCCTCACGGAGCCGGTCGATCAGCCGGAGGTGGGCCGCCATCCGCTGGGGCGACGTCGTGCGGACGTAGCGGTCCGACATCGCCTGGAGGTGCCGCTCCGCGGCCTCCCGGTAGGCCGGGTCCGCCAGCGCCTGCACGATCCGCTGGGCCACGACCGCCCGCCGCGGCGCCTTCGGGGAGCGCCCGGTGAGATGGGTCCGCGTCCGCAGAAAGAGCGCGCGGAGGAGGGCGCCCCGCCACGCGTTCCACACGCCCGGCCCTACCGCGCGGATGTCCGCGCAGGTGAGGAGGTAGAGCATCGTGAGCCACGCTGGGAAGCGCGCGACCCCGGCCAGGCGCTCGGCCGTCTTCGGGTCGTCGATGTCACGGCGCTCGGCCATGTGCGACAGCAGGAGGTGATGCTCGACCAGGAACTCGACGGCCGCCGCGTCGTCGGCGTCCAGGTTCAGCCGGCGCGTGACGGCCTTGATGAGCGGCACGCCCTTCGGCGCGTGGCCGTGGCCGAGCGCCTTGCCGATGTCGTGGAGGAGGATGCCCAGCATGAGGAGCTCCGGGCGCTCCACCTCGGCGAGGATCTGCGCCAGCTCGTCCGCCTCCGGGCCCTGCCCCGGCCCGAGCCCCTCCAAGACCTCGACGGCGAGGAGCGAGTGCTGGTCGACGGAGTAGCGGTGGTAGTGGTCGTACTGGACCAGGCAGTCGAGCGCGCCGAACTCCGGCAGGTAGGCGCCGAGCACGCCCGTGTCGTGCATCCGCCGGAGCGTGGTCGCCACGCGTCCCCACGAGCGGAGGATCGAGAGGAACAGGGCCTTGAGCTCGGGCGACGCCCGCCATGCCTGGTCGGCGAGGCTCGGCGCGGCCTCCTCGAGCGCCCGCTCGAGCTCCACGTCGAGCTCGCACCCGAGCTGCTGGGCATGCCAGAAGACGCGCAGGATGCGCGCCGGGTCCGCCTGGAGCGCGCCGGGCTCCGCCAGGTGGAGCCGCCCGTCGTAGACGACCAGGCCATCGGCGAGCGCCGCCCGCCGGCCGCGGCGGCCGACCGTGCCGTGGCGCGCGAGCCCTTCCTGGCAGCGCGCGATCAGTCGCGCCGAGATGCGGTGGACCGTGCGGGCGTGGCGGTAGTAGTCGCGCATGAACGTCTCGACCCCGAGGCGGACCTCGTCGTCCACGTATCCGAGGCTCTTCGCGACCGACGCCTGGAGGCCGCGCTCGAGGACGTCCTGCTTCATCCCGGCCAGGAAGTGCAGCTCGTTCCGGACCCGCCAGAGGAAGGCGAGCGCCGCGTCCGTCGCCGCGCGTTCCTTGGCCGCCAGGAGTCCCTTGTCCTCCAGCTCCCGGAGCGTCCGCGCGCCGAACCGCGCCGAGGCCAGCCAGAGCGCGGTGTGCACGTCCCGCAGCCCGCCGGCGGACTCCTTGACGTTCGGCTCCTGGAGGTAGACCGAGCCGCCGTGCCGCCGGTAGCGCTCGTCCCGCTCGGCCAGCATCTGGGCCAGGAACTCCGGGTAGTCGCGCCGGTAGATCTCGCGGCGGAGCGTCTGCTGCAGCGCGCGGAAGAGGCGCGGGTCTCCGGCGAGCGCGCGGGCGGCCTGCATCGAGGTGCGGCTCGGCAGGTCCGTCCGCGCGAGGGCGAGACAGTCGTCGAGCGAGCGGCAGGCGTGGCCCACCCGGAGCCCGAGGTCCCAGAGCGTGTAGAGGATCTCCTGGGCCATTCGCTGGACGTACGGCGTGACCTCGCCGGCGTGGATCAGCATGAGGTCGAGGTCGGAGGAGGGATGGAGCTCGCCCCGCCCGTATCCGCCGAGCGCCACCAGGACCAGGCGCGACGGGACGTGGCCGGCGGCGCGCACCTCGGCGCTGGCCGTCTCGTAGAGGCCGCGCAGGAGATCGTCCATGAACGCGGCGTGGGCCTGGACGCTCTCGGCCCCGGACGCCCCGTCGGCGTGGCGGGTCTTGAGGTGGTCGTACGCGGTGGTGACGTGCTCCCGGAGGACGTCCAGGCGGGCGCGCCGCCGCCGCTCGGGCCACTCCGCCTCGGGGCCGACGAACTCCTGCCGCACCGTCGCCTCCGCGCGACGCAGGCGCCCTACCAGCGTCTCAGCCATCGCAAAATCGACGCTAGCATGGGGGGTAGGGGGTGTCAAACCCGCGCCACCATTGGCGCAGCGCCGATTGACAGCCTCGTCGCTCGCCTCGTATGATCCACCCGCGGCCGGGGCCCGATGGCCCCGGCGCCGGCCCCCGAGCGGCGACCCACCCCGCACCCGTGAGAGGAGAGCACGCCATGAGGACCTCGCGACGCCAGTTCTTCCAGGTCACGGCCGGCGGCCTCGTCGTCGCCAGCGGGCTCGCGGGGCGGGTGCGCCCGGTGGCCGCCCAGGGGCCCACGGTGAAGCTCGGCTCGGCGGTCCTCGGGGACTACTCGATGGTCGCCCCGATCCTCGTGGCCCAGGAGAAGGGCTTCTTCCGGGCGCAGGGCGTCACCGTCGAGTTCCAGCCGTTCCGCGGGGGCCCCGATCTCGTGAAGGCCGTGGTCGCCGGCCAGATCCAGATCGGTACCACCGGGGCAACCGACGTGCCCGTGTTCCGGTCGACCGGCGCCCCCATCCGGTTCATCTGCTCGGGCGTGGACAAGAACCACTTCACGTTCAACGTGAATCCGTCGATCGGCAAGGTTGCGGACCTCAAGGGCAAGTCGATCGGCGTGACGCGCGTGGGCGCCGCCACCTGGGTCTTCGCCACGATGCTCGCGAAGCAGCAGGGCTGGGATCCCGAGAAGGACGTGACGATCGTGGGCCTCGGCGGTCTCGACGCCCAGCTGGCGGCGCTCAGCCGCGGCGAGATCGCGGCCTACGTGTGGGGAGACGGCGGGGCGGTGATGGAGCTCCAGGGCAAGTCCAAGATCCTGCTGCGGTTCGACACGGTCACCCCGAAGTGGATCAGTCAGGCGTACTACGCGACGGACGAGTACATCAAGGGCAACAAGGACACCATCCATCGGACCCTGAAGGGCCTCATCCAGGGTGTGCACTTCATGCTCGAGCACACCAAGGACGCGGCCGCGATCGCGACCAAGACGCTTCAGTGGCCCGAGGACGCCATCCTCCGCGCCCACCAGATCTCCGGGCCCTTGCTCTCGAAGGACGGAACGCTGAGCGTCGAGGCCATCGAGGCGATGCAGACGACGCTCCTCGAGTACAAGGTCCAGGACAAGCGCGTCCCGACCGCGGACCTCTACACGACCGAGTTCACGCCCGTCCGCGTGTAGCGGCGCGCGGTCGCGCGCGGGATGTTCCTCGAGCGGAGCGTGGCCTAGCGCCAGTGGCCCAGGCGCCGGTCGAGGCGCTCGAGCCCAAGGACGATGCCGACCGAGAGGAGCGACACGAGCGCCGTCGCCGCGAAGAGCTCGGGGGCGCGGAACGCGTTGGCGAGGCTCACCAGCAGGAACCCCATGCCCCGGATCCCGCCGAACATCTCGACTACGAGGACCCCCAGCAAGCAGAACACGATGCCGAGCCGCATTGCCGCCAGGACCGCGGGCAGCACCGCGGGTAGGATGACCTTCGAGTAGAGCTGCCACGAGGTCGCGCCCATCGAGCGGGCCACGCGGAGCGGCGTCCGGTCGATGTCTCGCACGCCGCCGGCAACCAGGAGACAGATCGGAAAGAACCCCTGGAGCACGCCGTAGACCACCGCCGGCGTGGCGGCCAGCCCGAACGCGAGCAGGATCCAGGGCAGGACCAGGATCTTGGGCAAGGCGTAGAGGGCGACCAGGAACGGGCTCAGGACGTCGTGGAGGTAGCGCACGCCGCCGAGCAGGAGGCCGGCGCCGACCCCGAGCAGGACCGCCAGCACGTACGCGGCCAGGGTCTTGCCCAGAGTCTCGCCGAGGAGCCGAAGGGCCTCGGGCCCGATCACGCCGAAGGCGAGCACCACCGCCGAGGGCGCGGGCACGAACAGCGGGTCGACCCAGCCGGTGCGCGCGGCGATCTCCCACAGGGCGACGAGCACGCCGAGCGAGCCGACCTGCCAGAGCCCCCGCCGCCCGGCGGTCACGCCGCCCCCTCGATCCACCGGCGGGCGCGGCTCTCCACCCAGGCCGCGGCGCCGTCAATGACGACGACGAGCAGCAGCGCGAGGAGGGCGAGCGCGGCGTAGTCCGCCGTCCGGAAGCGGCCGTACGCATAGTTGATGAGGTAGCCGAGCCCCGCGCGCGCGCCCAGGATCTCGCCCACCAGCACTCCGACCACCGTCAGCGCGAGCCCCGTCCGGAACCCGGCGACGAGCGTCGCCGCAATCGCCGGCAGGACCACCTTGAGGAAGCACGTGCTCGTCCCCGCCCCGAGCCCGCGCGCGACCGTCAGGAGGTGCGGGTCCACGGAGCGGATCCCCGCGAGCACGGCCAGCACCACCGGAAAGAAGCCCAGGAGCACGCCGAAGGCGATCTTCGAGGCCGGCCCCAGGCCGAAGAACAGCATGAGCGACGGGTACCAGACGACGTTCGGGATCGCGTAGAGCGCGGCCAGGAGCGGCTCGTAGATCTCCCCGACGTGGCGGGGCAGCCCGAGGGCGAAGCCGAGCGCGAGGCCGAGTCCGACCGCCAGCGCGTAGGCGGCGAGCACCTCCAGCACGGTCAGCCCGAGATGGCCGAGGAGCGCGGGGTACGCCTCGAGCCGGATCACGCGGCCGAGCGCCGGCAGGACGCGCGAGGGCGGCACGTAGAGGAGCGGGTCGCGCCGGGCCGCCCAGAGCTCCCAGAGGGCGAGGAGGCCCATCAGGACGGCCAGGCGAACGAGCATGAGGCGTCTCACGCGGGTCCGTCCAGCGCGCGCCGCGACTCGTCGCGGATGGCGGCCCAGAGGGCGTGGCGGAGCGCCGCCGCCGGGGCCGCGTCGAGGTCGCGCGGCGTGGAGAGCCCGACCTCGAAGCTCGCCTTGATCCGCCCGGGTCGCGCCGTCATGACGACGATGCGCTGGGACAGGAGGATCGCCTCCTGCAGACTGTGGGTCACGAAGACGACCGTCTTCCGCGTGCGGGCCCAAATGTCGAGGAGCCACTCGCCCATGAGCAGCCGCGTCTGCTCGTCGAGGGCACCGAAGGGCTCGTCCATGAGCAGGATCGGCGCCTCGAGCGCGAGCGCCCGCGCGATGGCGACACGCTGCTTCATCCCGCCCGAGAGCTCGCGCGGATACCGCGCCTCGAACCCGCGGAGGCCGACGCGCTCGAGGAGCGCCCCCGCCCGCTCGCGCCTGGTCGCGACCGGGACGCCCTGGAGCTCGAGCCCGAACTCCACGTTCTCGAGCGCCGTGCGCCAGGGGAAGAGCCCCGGATCCTGGAAGACGAGGGCCATCTGGCGGGGATCCGGTGCCGTCACCGGCCGGCCGGCGATCCGCACCTCGCCGGTGTCGGGCGCCGTCAGCCCCCCGATGATCGAGAGCAGCGTCGACTTGCCGCAGCCCGACGGCCCCAGCACGGTCAGGAACTCCTGCGGCGCCACGTCGAGCGAGACGGCCTCGAGCGCGGGGACGGGCTGGTCGCGCGTGAGCCAGCGCTTGGCGACGGCGCGCACCTCGATGTGGGCCGCGGTCACGGGCCGCATCCTACCGTGCCCGCCGGCCGGCCGCGAGGGCCGCTCGCGGCTGCGCTCAGCGCGGCGCGGCAAGCGGGACGGCGAGCCCGCCCGGGCCGAGGCCGGCCAGGCGCTCGACGAGGGCCGCGCGAACGTCCGGCACGACAGTCACCCGGTCCACGTCGAGCGTGCCGCGGCCAGCGTAGTGCACCTGGAGCTCGAGGTCCACGGGCTCCACGTCCGTGGCGAACGGCAGGACGACCTCCTCCCACGCTTTCCCGGCGGAGGCCGGGGTCCAGTCTCGGGACGCGAGGGCGTCGTAGCCGCGACCGGGGAGGTGCCGGACGACCTCGAGCCGGGCCGTCGGGCCTGCGCCCCCGCGCGCGCCTCGCAGGCGGAAGGTCGCGAGATACCGACCGCGGAGGAAGTGCTCGGGCAGCCACATCTTCAGCACGCCGGCGGGCGTCGCGCCGGCGGCGGCCCGCAGGAGCTGCCCTCCGCCGGCCGTGCCGTCGTCCACGACGACCCCGATGCGCGCGGGGCTCGACTCCGCCTCGCCCGTGAAGGTGTGCGCGTACCACGTGAAGTGGCCGCGGCCGACGAGGGCCGCGTAGCGCTCCCGCCAGGCGTCCCCGTCCGGCCGCGCGGCCAGCGCGACGAGCCCCTCGAGGAGCCCGGGCGCCGCCCGCCGGAGGTCGCCGAGGGCCGCGCGGGCCGCGTCCGGCTGGCCGGCCCGCGCGCGCGCCCAGGCGAGGTCGAGGAGCCGGGCGGGCTCCATCCAGCGCGCGCCGCGGCACGCGTCGAGCTGGCGGACGGCCCCCGCCCAGTCCTCGAGCAGGAGGAGCCGCTCGGCCGTCTCGCAGGGCGTGCGCAGCAAGCGGACGGCGACACGGCCCTCGCCCGCCTCGAGCCCCAGGCGGTAGAAGTACTTGAACCAGGGAAAGCCCCGCCAGGGCGCCAGCTCGACGATGGTCGGGCGCCGCGAGTCGACGGCAAAGGCATGGCTCCGGAGCCCCCAGCGCACGCGGAGCCGGCCGTCACCGACGAGCGCGAGCGTGATCGGCGACAGGCGGGCCCGCGACACGAGCGTCCAGGTCCGGGGGTGGCCCGGGGTCACGACGACGGCCGTCCGGTCGGGCACCGCGTCGGGGTCGACGAAGACGACGTCCTCGTCCGAGGCCGCGTCGTCGGGCGGCGGGAAGGCGTAGGGTACCGCCATCGACTCGACGTCGTAGTAGCTGATCGTCGGCGCGATGAACCCGCGGGGCAGCAGCTCGAAGCGCCGGAGGAGCTTTCCCTCCCGCTCGAGTCGGGCGAGCGTCGCGGCGAGCGCCGGCTCTCGCTGCGCCGAGTACCAGACGTGGAACCGGTCGTCGCTCTGCGTGTCCGTCGCGAGGATCGCGGCCCCGGACGCCGAGCCCTCTCGGGTGTACCGGGGGACGCCGATCGGCCGCACGTCGGGCGGCAGGGCGCGCCGCCGCCACCGGAGCGCGAGCTCGCGCGTGTCGTCCGTCCAGAAGAGGTAGGCGACGTGCAGCGTGTCGACGCTTGCCACCGCCAGCAGCACCAGGGCCGCCACCAGGGCCGCCCGCCGCGACCACCGGGCCAGGGCGGCCACAGCGAGCGCGGCGGCGGTCGCGACGAACGGGGCCAGGATCACGAGGTAGCGGTCGTCGAGTCCGTGCGGCCGAAACCACACGTAGATCGCGAGCACGAGCACGGGGGTCGTCAGGACCAGCGTGCCTCGCCACCCCCGCCGCACCAGGACGGCGGTCCCGGCGAGGGCAGCCAGGCACAGGGGCCACCCCACCCACATGAGGGCGAGCCCGAGGATCGCGCGCCCGCCGAGCCAGAGTCGCTCGAACCGTCCCGTCGTCACGCCCAGGAACATCTCGGGTGACTCCCGCACCTGAGCGAGGAAGCGATGCGGCTCGAGAAGCAGGAGCGGCGTGCTGAGCACGAACGCGGCCAGGGTCAGGGCGCCGGCGCCGGCCAGGAGCAGGACCGCGCGGCCCGGCGACCGGCGTGGGCCCCCGGCGACCGCCACGATGGCCGTGGCGATCACGACCACCCCGAAGAACTTGGCGGAGGCGGCCAGGCCCGCCAGCACGCCCGTGGCCAGGATCGCTCCCGGCGCCCCCCCCACGAGCGCGATCGCCGCCGCGCCAAACGCCGCGACGACGAAGAACGCCTGCGCGACGTCGCCCATCTCGTAGTGGGCGTGCACGATCGACGCCGGGCTCAGCGCCAGGAAGACGGCGGCGAGGAGGCCGACCTGCCAGCCGAAGAGCCGGCGCGCCGCGACGGCGAGGAGGCCCACCGTCGCCGTGCCCAGGGCCGCGTTGACCAGGCGCACCGTGTCGACCAGCTGCGACCACGACGGGCTGCCCGCGGGCCCGTGCGGGTCGATGAGGGCGCCCGCGCGGAGCACGAGCGCCGCGAGGTACATGTGGAGCACCGGGTACGTGTCCTCGGGCACCAGGTCGCCCCGCATGAAGGGCACGACGCGTTGCAGTTGCTTGGGCGTGTCGGAGTGATAGACCCAGTCGGGCAGCCCGTAGCTGAGACCGGCGACGCGCAGCAGGAACGCCGCCCCGAGCGTCGCCGCGAGGAGGGCGCCCGCCCACGGGGGTCGCGGGACGCTGCCCGGGTCCGCGGCGGGCGGAGGCGAGGCCGGCTGCACGCGTCGATTGTACTCGGCGCTCACACGCTGGCGGAGCGCGCGCGGCCGGAGCGCCGGGCGAACGATGGTACACTCCGTGGGCCATGCCCCCGCGCTGGCGACCGGTTCTCGCCGACATCGAGCCCTACGTCGTGCCGCCGCCGCTCGACGTCCTCGCGGCCGAGCTCGGTCAGCCGGTCCTGCGCCTGTCCGCCAACGAGAATCCGGTGGGGCCCTCGCCCCTCGCGGTCGACGCGATCCGCCGCGAGGCCGCGCGGATCCATCTCTATCCCGACGGCGGCGCGCCGGCGCTCGCCGAGGCCGTGGCCGAGACGCTCGGGCTCGCGCCCGGCCAGCTCCTCTTCGGCAACGGCGGCGACGAGATCATCACCTTGCTGGTCCGGGCGCTCCTCGATCCGGGCGACGAGGTGGTCGTCCCGGAGCCCTCGTTCGAGCCGTACACGACCACCACCCGTCTGGCCGGGGGCACGGTCGTCGCGAGCCCGCTCCGCGACTACCGGATCGACCTCGACGACGTCCTGACCCGTGTCGGCCCCCGCACGAAGCTCGTCTGCCTAACGAGCCCGCACAATCCCACCGGCACGGTGCTCGACCGATCTGTGTGGGAGCGGTTCTGCGCCCGCTGTCCGCAGGACGTCATGGTGCTCCTCGACGAGGCATACGTCGACTTCATCGAGGCGCGGGACCGCGCCGCGGACGGGCTGGCTACGCTCCGGACGCGGCCGGACAGCCTGGTGCTGCTCCGGACGTTCTCCAAGATCACCGGCCTCGCCGGGCTCCGCGTCGGCTACGCGATCGCCGCCCCGTCGGTGATCGGCCAGCTCGAGCGCGTGCGAGAGCCCTTCAATGTCGGGCGGCTCGCGCAGGTGGGCGCGGCGGCGGGGGCACGGGACGCGGCGCACCGGGACGCGACGCGCCGGGTGGTGTGGGCGGAGCGGCGGGCACTGGCCGCGGCCTTCGCGGCGCGCGGCCTGACCCATCCCCCGACCGAGTCGAACTTCTTCCTGGTCCGCCTCGGGCGGCCGGCGCGCCCGGTGCTGGCGGCGCTCCGGGCCCGGGGGGTGCTGGTGCGCGACGGGGCAGCGGTCGGCTACCCGGAGCACCTCCGCATCAGCGTCGGCACTGCCGAGCAGAACGCGCGCCTGCTCGACGCGCTCGACCGGGCCCTGGCGAGCTGAGCGACGGCCCGCTAGGGCGTGGCGCGCTTGGCCGGCGCCGGGCGCGTGGCCACGGGCGTGGCCTTGGGCCGGGCCGGCGCCGCGGCGGTCGCCTTCGTCGACTTCGGCTTCTCGGCCTTCTCGGCCTTCGCGGCGACAGGCTTCTGGGCCGCCGCCTTCTCCAGGCTCACGATCCGCTCGGCGAGGGACTCCTTCTCCGCCGTGATCGCCGTGAGCCGCTTCTGGATGACGTCGAGCTGCCGCTGGCCGTCCTCCGCCCGGAGGCGCTGCGACTCGGCCTCGGCGCGTAGCCCGTTGACCTGGGCGCCGAGCGCCTCGGCGCGGGTCGCGGCCTGGTTCCACTGGTAGCCGACGAACACCAGGGCCAGCGCGAGGACGACGCTGGCGATCGCCCCCCAGGCGCGGCGCCGCGGCTCCTCCTCGTACATGTCGTCCAGGTCGTCGTCGGGCGTCTCGCGCGGCTGAGGCCTGAGCTCCTGCTGGATCGTTGCCATGCGTCCCTCCCTCGCGCGAAATTGTCCCACCCGCGCCTCGCGGCCCCCAAGGAAATTCGCGGGGTCCGCGCCCGGAAGGCTGCGTCGCCGCCGCGCGCTGCGGTATCATACGCCGCGAGGATCGGAGGCCGATCATGGCGACGGACGATCCGGCGCGGGCGCCCGGTCTGGCGCGGTTCTTCGAGCGCGTCGTGCGCCAGGCGCTCGGCGATCTTGGGCTCGGCGGGCCGGCCGAAGGCGCCTACCTCGCCGCGCTGCTCACCCGATTCGCGCGCACCGACGAGCTCTACGCGATCCGCGACGCGGCCGGCCGGCCGCTCGACTCGGTGGCGGGCCTCCTGATCGAGGCCGAGCGCGCCTGGGACTTCCGGGCGCCGGACTTCGACCCGTTCCGCGAGCGACGCGTTCGCCAGCACGTGGGCGACTACGCGCTCTTCATGACCGGCCTGTTCCGGGAGCACGTCGAGCGCCGGGTGGGCGCCGCCTATTACGTCCGGCAGGGGCAGCGCGCTTACCAGGCGGTCGCCGACTTCGAGCGCTCGGCTCTCCGGCCGGAGGCGCGGCTGTTCTCGGCCCTGGCCGCGGGCTTCGAGCGGTACGCGGCGGCGCTCGCCTACCTCAGGCGCGTCTACTTCCGCCCCGCCGACTCCCCGCCCGTGCTCCAGCCCGTGCTGCGGCTCCTGACCCAATGGTAGCCGCCGCCCTCGACGCCCTGGTCGGCGGCGAGCCCGCCGACGAGGCCGTGGAGGCCGCGCTCGCCACGATCCCGGCCGGCGAGCTCGAGGCGGCGCTCAGGTGGCTCGCCCGCCAGCACGGGGCGGCGGCGCTCCCCATCCTGCGCCGCTGTCTGGCCGATCGCCCGGAGCGCGCGATCGCCGCCGCCCAGGCCCTCGGCACGGTGCCCCTGCCCGCGGCGGCCGATGCGCTCGAGGCCGCCGAGACACGCGCGGCGACGAAGGCGGTGCGGACGGCCGCGCGGCGCGCCCTCTACCGCCTCCGCCAGGCCGGCGTCGACCGCCCGGTCGCCCCGGCGCCGGCGGCGCCACCGCGGGTCGAGCTCGGAGAGGCGTGGGTGTCCGCCGTCGACGGCACCGGCGGCCGCGGCCTCTGGCTCACCCTCGCGGGGCCCTACGGCGAACGCACGCTCCTCGCCGCGGTGCTCTCGGACGAGACGGGGCTCGTCGACTTCTCCTCGGGGGGGATCCCGAAGAAGCGGGTCGAGGAGCGCCTCCGCGCCCTCAGCGCCGAGAGTGCCCTCCCCTGGGTGGCGGTCCCGGCGCGCTGGGCCTGGGCGACGCTCGTGGCCGCCGCGGAGCGCGCCCGCGCCGCGGGGGGTACCACGCCCCCGGAGCTCCGGCAGTGGATCGAGCGCCTGGGCGCGCCGACGGCCGAGCCGGCCCCGATCCACGCGCGGCTCCCGGCGGCGGCCGCCGAGGATCCGGCCTTGCTCGAGCGCTCCGCGTCGCTCCTCGCGCTCCCCGAGCTGGCCGGCTGGTTCCTGGATCCCGCCAGCGTCTCGAGCGAGGCGCTCGAGTGGCTCCAGGCGAAGGAGAGCCGCCTCGTCGTCAGCGATCAGATCAAGGCCGAGCGGCTCGCGGCGCTCGTCGATCGGATCATCGAGGCCCGCTTCGGCGCGCCGGCCCGGCGCCTCTGGCAGGGGCGGCTCGAGGACCAGGCGTACGTGCTCCTCGCGCTCGGGCGCCCCGCGGAGGCGGCGAGCGCGGTCGCGGTCGCCGCCGCGCTCGGAGACGACGCGTCGGCGCTCCGGCGCGTCCCCTTTCTGCGCGCGCTGGTGGAGCGGAGCCTCGAGATCGCCGGGGAGGTGGCCACGGGCCAGCTGTCCGCCGAGGCGGCGAGCCGCGCGCCCCGCGCCCGCGCCGCCAAGATCCGCGGCGGCTAGGTGGGCGGGCTCACCGATGTCGCCGGCCTCCTGGTCGGCCACGCCGCCGACCTCGTCGGTCTCACCGGGTGCACGGCCGTGCTCTGTCCGGCCGGCGCGGTGGGTGCCGTCGAGGTGCGGGGCGGCGCCTCGGGCCTCCTCGGCCTCGACCTCCTCGACCCCGGCCACATCGCCACGCGGGTCCACGGCGTCGTCCTGGCGGGCGGCAGCGCGTTCGGGCTCGAGGCGTGCTTCGGGGTCATGGCGCACCTGGAAGCGCGCGGGGTCGGCCTCCCCACGACCGGCGGCCTCGTGCCGCTCGTCCTCGGCGCCATCCTGTACGACCTCGCGGTGGGCGCGTCGACCGCCCGGCCCGATCGGGCCATGGGGGCGCGTGCAGCCGCGCAGGCCTCGAGCGACCCCGTCGCGGAGGGCTCGGTCGGCGCCGGCGTCGGCGCGTCCGTCGGCAAGGCGTTCGGGCTGGCGCGGGCCATGAAGGGCGGTCTCGGGACGGCGAGCCGCCAGGTCGGCGGCGCCACCGTCGCGGCGCTGGTCGCCGTCAACGCGTTCGGTGACGTGCGGGATCCCGTGAGCGGCGCGCTCCTGGCCGGCGCTCGCGACGCCCCCGACGGGCGGCGGCTCGTGGATACCGCCCAGCACCTCCGCGAGGGCCGGATCACCCCGGGCTTCCGGGAGACCCACACGACGATCGGCCTCGTCGCCACCGACGCGGCGCTCGACGGGGCCGAGGCGCGCCGCGTGGCGGCGCTCGCGCACCTCGGGCTCGCCGCCGCGCTGTCGCCGCCGCATCTCAGCGTGGACGGCGACGCCCTCTTCTGCCTGGCGACCGGCTCGCTCGCGCGCGCCGACGCGCCCGCCGCCGACGCCCTCGGGCTCGCCGCGGCGGACTCTGTGGCCGAGGCCATCGTCCGCGCGATCCGCACCGCGACCCCGCTCGGCGGGCTGTCGGCCTGGCGCGATCTCTTCGCGGCCCGGGCGGGGGCGCCCGAGGCGCCGGGCCGGAGGCCGCATGATCGGCGCCCCCGCCGCGATGGCGGGGCGGTGAGCCGCGAGGCGGGAGGCCCGCCGCCGTGACCGGCAAGGTCATCCCCTTCCCGTCCCGCGCGCCCGAGCCCGAGGACGCGAGCGGGTTCGAGGAGGTGACCCGCGCCCGCGACCAGGCGGAGGCGCTCGTCGTCCGCGGGCTCCTCGAGGCTCACGGCATCGAGGTCCTGCTGCGCTCGCAGGTCGCCCCGTCAGTCTATCCGTTCTCGGTGGGCGACCAGGGCGCGGTCCAGGTCTTGGTTCGCCGCGAGGCGCTCGTGCAGAGCCGCCGCCTCCTGGCGGGAGCCTCGCGGGGCCCCGGAGCGCCGTAGTCTTCACGCCATCGACGGGAGCGGTCCGGGCCTCTACGTGACTCTGTTTTGTGGGGCTCGTCTGCTCCGACTCGACGAACCGCGGCGACATCGCAGGCGGTAGCAATGAATACGCTGCTCAAAGCCTCGGCTCGCATGCCGCATCACACGGACCTCCACCGCGTGTTCGCGGCCCTCGACGACCGCCAGCGGGAGTTCGACTGGTTACTCACCGACTTCGAGCTGAGCTTCCACCCTCCAGGTCTCCCGTACCTTGCCGGCCCCGAACGGGTCCTCTGGTTGAGTGGCGAGCGGTTGAGCGCGATCGTCGGCGCGCACGTCGTCCAGTTCATCTGGGCCGTGCTCTCCGGGTTTCGCCCAGGGGTCGAGCCGGATCTGGCCCGACTCGATCCCTATCCCTTCGCGGATGGCAATGATGCGCTACGGCAGCCGGGCGTGCAGATCCAGCACCCACTCGCCGCCGTCGAGATCGTCTGCTACGACAGCAGCGCGACGCTCCTGCTCAGCCGCGACGACGATCTCACCCGGCGCTTCAGGGCGCACTTCCCTGAGGCCGTCGATCTTGATGGGTACAACCGTCGGACCCGGCCCAGCCCTCGCTAGACGGGGCGGCCGCGCGACGTGGGTGGCGGCCCCGCGTCGAGCGTTCGCACGAAGACCTCGAGCACCTGCTCGACGGCGGCGAGGGTCGGCGGCTCGAGTGTCTCCGGCGCGTCGCGGGCCGTGTGATAGGTCGTGAAGGGCGGCGGGCGCCGGGCGGGCGGGATGAGGATGCCGCGCACGCCGCCGTAGATGAACGCGCGCAGGGGCTCCATCGACGCCCGCGGGACCATGGTCAGCCCCGCGCCCGGCACGCCGCGATCGACGAACGGCCGGTGGTCGCTCCCGAAGAAGGGCACGGGCTCGGCGAGGTGATACGAGGCGTCCCGGCGGTAGCCGAGGGCTTCCACCGCCGCGGTGAAGGTCCGGACGAGCGGCGTGCCCTCGAGCGCCGGGGTCACGTCCCAGAGGGCGAGGCTGTCCCCGATCCCGCAGAGCTCAAGGCTCACCACGCCGACGAGATCCTTGAGGATTTGGTCGGGGGCGCCCCGGCGCACGTACACGCGCGAGCCCAGCATCGCGCGCTCCTCGCCCCCGAAGAAGCCCAGGCGCACCCGCAGCCGGCGCGGCGGGTCGGCGGCGAGCCGCGCG
Source organism: Candidatus Methylomirabilota bacterium (assembly GCA_036558225.1). Lineage (GTDB taxonomy): Bacteria > Methylomirabilota > Methylomirabilia > Rokubacteriales > DASRDR01 > DASRDR01. Next base: position 32,888 of record DATBGA010000090.1, read on the forward strand.
CCGAGCGCACGCAGGATGCCCACGGCGGCCGCGTTGTCGTTGGCGCCCGGACTCCCCGGCACGGCGTCGTGGTGGGCGGCGAGGACGAGCGTCCGGGGCCCAGCCCCGACATCCACGAACAGATTGACCCCCGCCCCCTCGACGGTCCGGTAGGGTCGGCGGTCGACCGGGAGACCCGCCAGGCGCAGCACGGCCTCCGTCAGCCGGGCCCGCTCCCGGTTCGACCGCCACGCGAGGAGGTCGGCCATGTCGCGCGGGGTGGGAGCGACCAGCCGCCGGTAGCCGGCGAGGTCGAGGACGGGGGCCGCGGGCGGGCCCCGTCGCCGATTCATGACCCGCGCGGTCGCGACGTTCAGCGCGCCCCCCACGGCGCGGCGGAGCTCCCGCCGCCAGCGCCGCACCCGCTCCGACGTCACGCGCGAGACACCCCCGGACCGTTCCTGAGCGGCGGCAGCCCGAGCAGGCGCTGGGCGTTCTCTGATGTCGCCTCCGCGATCGTCACGACCGGCACGCCCCGAAGCTCGGCCACGCGCGCGGCCGTCACCGGCAGGTAGGCCGGCTCGTTCCGCTGGCCCCGCCAGGGCTGGGGCGGGAGATAGGGGCAGTCCGTCTCGATCACGAGCCGGTCGAGCGGGAGCACGCGCACCACCTCGGCGAGGCGGCGCGCACTCGGGTAGGTCACCGGGCCCGCGATCGAGATCAGGAGCCCGAGGTCGAGGCCGCGGCGCGCCACCTCGAGGTCTCCCGAGAAGCAGTGCAGGATCCCGCCGACGGCGGCGACGCCCTCGGCGTCGCAGACGTCGAGGAGATCGGCGTGTGCCTCGCGGCAATGCAGCAGGACGGGCTTCCCGACGGCCCGCGCCAGCCGGAGCTGGGCGACGAGCGCGGTCCGCTGGACGGGCCGCGGCGAGTGGTCGCGGTAGTAGTCCAGCCCGATCTCACCGATCGCCACGACCCGGGGCCCGCGGGCGAGCGCGGCGATCCGCTCGAGCGCGGCCGCGTCCGCCGTGCCGGCGTCGTGCGGGTGGATCCCGACCGCGGCGTACATGCCGGGCTCCCTCCCGGCGAGGGCGATCGCCGCCTCGGAGGTGTCCACGTCCGTCCCGATCGTGAGGAAGCCGGCCACGCCGGCCGCGCGCGCTCGCGCGAGCACGGCGGGCCGGTCCGCGTCGAACGCCGGGTCGTGCAGGTGGGCGTGCGTGTCGACCAGCACGGTCAGCCGGCCACGCGGAAGCGCAGCCGGCCGATCAGCTGGCCGGAGGCGGTCACGACGTCCACCGTCCAGCGGCCGGGGGCGTCGGGCGGGAAGTCGGTCTTCCGCGAGAACGTCCGGAAGCCGCCGGTCCGGCCGCCCTGCACGGGTGTGGCGAGCCGCACCGTCGAGACCACGCGCCCCTCGTGGCGCCAGCGGTGCTCGATCGGCTGCCGCAGCGCCGCGGGGGCCGCAACCGGCGTGAACGCGACCAGGCCGCCCCACGCGCGGAGCTCCTCCTCGGTGACGCGCGCGACGGGATCGACCGGCGTGAGATCGGCCACCGCGCGGGCGATGGTGGGGTGCACCAGGCTGACGGGCGCGGGCGGCACCGCCGGGCGCGCCATCCACGCCGCCCCGACGGCGAGCACGGCCACCGCGACCGCCCGGACGGCCGCCGGCCCCCAGCGCCCGGCGCGCCGGAAGAAGGTCGGCGTCAGCCCGAGGGCGCCGAGCGCGGCGCTCCAGAGAACCGCGCCCGCCGGCGGCACGCCCACGAGCGGCAGCGCCACGTTGAGCCCCGCGAAGAGCGAGAAGCCGAAGAAGGTGAGGCCGAGCCAGGGCCGCGGGTGGACGAGCGCGCGGTACCAGGGATCCACCGTGGTCAGGAGGGCCGCCCCCGCCAGGACCGCGAAGAAGACGACCGTAACGCCATCGAAGGTCGTGCTCGCGAAGTAGCCCGGCAGGACGAACAGGAGGAGCCCGTGGTAGAGAGTCTGGATCGTGTAGTCGCCCGCCCACACGACCAGGTGACGGCCGCCGGCCAGGAGCGCCGCGCGCGTCTGGCTGAGCACCGCGAAGAGGAGCCACAGGACGACGACGTAGCCGATGATCCAGCCGACGTGCGGCACCCCGCGCCGGAAGATCAAGAGGGTCACCAGGCCCGACGCGAGCGACGCGAGCGAGATCCCCCAGCGTTGGAGGAACGACCGCCAGGCGCTCCCGTCCCCCAGCGCGATCGTCCGATGCCGGAGAAACGGGTCCGCCGAGCTCGACACGGACGCCCTCGCGACGGAGGCTAGCGGACCTTCGCGCCGGACGGCAGGTCCCGGTCGAGGGCGAGGAGTGCCAGGGTCTCGCCCGCCGAGCCGGCCAGCACCATGCCGTTCGACGTCACGCCCATGAGGGTCGCCGGCTCGAGGTTCGCGACGACGACGACCTTGCGCCCGACAAGGGCCTCGGGCCGGTAGTGCTCGGCGATTCCCGCGACCAGCGTGCGCGTCTCGGCGCCGAGCCGGACGGTGAGCTTGAGCAGCTTCTTCGACTTCGGCACCGCCTCCGCCGCGACGACCTCGGCGACCCGGAGATCGAGGCGCTTGAACTCGTCGATCGTGATGCGGTCGGACGCGCTCGCCGCGGGCGCGGCGGCGCCCGCGGCGGCCGGCGCCTTGGTGTCGACCCGCGGAAAGAGCCCCGAGAGGCGCTCCACCCGGTCTCCCGCGCCGGCCACGCCCATCGCCGCGTGGGCGAGCGACGGCGGCCGCGCGTCCCCGGCCGCCGCCCGGATGCGAGCCGCGGCGGCCGGCACGAAGGGCTCGAGCACGACGCCCAGATAGCGGAGCGCGCCGGCGAGCGTCGCCAGCACCGCGGCGAGGCGCGGCCGCTGCGCCGGGTCCTTGGCGAGCGCCCAGGGCCGCGCGGCGTCGATGTACCGGTTGACGGCGCCGATGAAGCTCCAGATCTCCACGAGCGCCGCGTGGATCGCGAAGGCCTCCATCGCCTCGGCGACCGCCCGGGTCGTCCGGCCGGCGCGCTCCTGGACCTCCCGCTCGGCCGCGTCGGTCGCGGGCGCCGTGTCCGCCACCTGCGGGCCGAAGTTCACGATCATCGTCGTCGCGCGCGAGACCAGGTTGCCGAGGTCGTTCGCGAGGTCCGCGTTGAGCCGCTCGACGAGCGCGTCCTCGGTGAAGTTCGCATCCTGGCCGAACGGCATCTCCCGGAGGACGAAGTATCGGAAGGCGTCGTTGCCGTACTTGCGGGTGAGGGCCAGGGCCTCGACGACGTTGCCGACGCTCTTGGAGATCTTCCCGCCGCCCAAGGTCCAGTAGCCGTGCACCCGGAGGCGGGCGAAGCCGGGCAGGCCGGCGTCGCCCGCCGGCTCGTCTCGGAGCAGGCCGGCCGCCTTCAGCATGCACGGCCAGTAGATCCCGTGGGGCTTCAGGATGTCCTTGCCGATCAGGTGCCGCACGTGCGGCCAGTAGCGGCGGAATCGCTCCGCGCCCGGCCCGCCGAGCGCGGACACGTAGTTGAGGAGCGCGTCGAACCACACGTAGGTCACGAACCGGTCGTCGAACGGGAGCGGGATGCCCCACTGGAGCCGGCTCTTCGGGCGGCTGATCGACAGGTCCTGGAGCGGCTCCCGCAGGAAGCCCAGGAGCTCGTTCCGGTAGCGCTCGGGGTGGACGACGTCCGGATGGTCCTCGAGGTAGCGCCGGAGCCAGTCCTGGTAGGCCGACATCCGGAAGAAGTAGTTCTCCTCCTCGATGTAGGTCAGCGGGGTCTGGTGGTCGGGGCACTTGCCGTCGACGATCTCCTTGTCGGTGTAGAAGCGCTCGCACCCGAAGCAGTACTGCCCCCCGTACTTGCCGAAGTAGATCTCGCCCTTGTCGAAGAGGGCCTGCAGGATCGCCCGGACCACGCGCGCGTGGCGGGGCTCCGTCGTCCGGATGAAGTCGTCGTCGGTGATCCCCAGCGCCTGCCACTCGGTCTGGAACGCCCTCGAGTTCCGGTCGGCGAGGGCCTGAGGCGTCTCGCCGCCCTTCGCGGCGGCCTGGGCGATCTTGTCACCGTGCTCGTCGGTGCCGGTCAGGAAGAAGACGTCGTCGCCGGCGAGCCGGTGATAGCGCGCCATCGTGTCGGCCACGATCGTCGTGTAGGCGTGGCCGAGGTGCGGGGGCCCGTTGATGTAGTAGATCGGCGTGGTCAGGTAGAACACGCCGTCAGGGGAGCGGCTTGACATGGGGTCGCCCCTCCCACGTGAGCTGGGAGAGCGGGACCTCCGCCTCCGTCCCGTCGGCGAAGCCGACGATCACCGATTCCTTGAGGACCTTCACGCCGCGGACCCGCCCCTCCATGCACCCGCCGCCCCCGCACTCGGCCTGGCAGGCGGAGCCGACGCGCGGCAGCTGGGCGCGCAAGGCCTCGTACTGCGAGAACTCGTAGAGGAGGCAGCACTTGAGCCGGCCGCAGTTGCCGAGGAGGCGGCTGTCGTTCAGCGGCACGTCCTGGCTCTTGGCCATCTTCACCGAGACCGGCTCGAACCCGCGGAGATGGGTCGAGCAGCAGAGCTTGCGGCCGCAGGGCCCGATACCGTCCTGCACCTTCGTCACGTCGCGGGCGCCGACCTGGCGCATCTCGATGCGGGCCTGGAACTCGCGCGCCAGGTCGCGCACGAGCTCGCGGAAATCGATCCGTGTCTCGGCGGCGAAGAGCACGGTCACGCGCCGGCCGTCGCGCGTCATCTCGACGTCGACGACCTTGAGCGCGAGCCCGCGCCCCTGGGCACGGAGCTGGCACGTCCGCACCGCCGCGACCTCGCGCTCGCGGCGCCGTCGGACCTCGGCCACCTCCTCCGGGGTCGCGAGCCGGAGCACCCGGGGGTAGGCGCGATCGCGCTTGAAGGCGGGGAGCTCCCGAGCCGGCCGCCGGACCTCGCCGACCGCGTGCCCGCTCGGCACCTCGACGACGCAGTGATCGCCCACCCGGAGGGTGAGCTCGTCGACGACGTAGTCGTCCGCCCGCGCGCCCTCGCGAAGCCGGACGCCGATCAGGCGCCGGGGCGGTGACGCGGCGGGCTCGAGCTCGGTCTCGGCGTCGTGCATCGGCCGGCCGCTCCTACGCGGCCATCCCGCCGAGCCCGAGCAGCGCCGTCTCGAGCGCGAGGCGGGGGTTCACGTTGCTCTCGAGCGCCACCCAGGCGGTCTTCACGCGCGCGAGCGCGGCGGCGAGCGCGGGCGCCGACACCCGCGCGGCCAGCGCCCGGAGGGCCTCCTCCTGATCGGCGTTGACGAGCAGCGTCGCGGAGCCGCCCGCCGCGAGGCAGAGCGCGTCCCGGTACCAGGCCCAGTAGAGCTCGAGGTACGTCGCCACGGTCGCGCGATCGGTCGGGCTCGCGTCGAGCGCGGCGCCGAGCCGCGCGGACGGCGCCGTCGCCAGGGCGAGCGCGGCCTCCCGGCGCGCCCGGAGGGCGTCGAGATCGGCCCCGAGGGCCAGCCCCGGGCGCCCCTGCGCGAGCCGCGCGAGCAGCGCGCTGGCGGCGGGCGTGACGCCGCGGCTCTCCAGGAACCGCGCGGCGTCGGCCTCGCCGAGGGGCCGAAAGCGCACCCGCTGGCAGCGGGAGATGAGCGTCGGCGGCAGCGCACGCGGGTTCGCGATGATCAGCACCAGGTAGGTCCGCGGCGGCGGCTCCTCGAGCGTCTTGAGGAGCGCCTGCGCGGTCGGGAGCGTCATGCGCTCGGCGTCGTCCAGGACGAACACCTTCCGCCCCGCCTCGAGCGGCGCCAGCGCCGCCGCGCGCTCGAGCTCACGGACCTGCTCGATCCGGATCATGGGCGCGCCCTTCGGGTTCTCCCGGGGCGGCGTGGGCACGACGACCTGGCAGTCCGGGTGCTGGCCGGCGGCCACCCGCCGGCACACGGCGCACGCCCCGCAGCCCTCTGCCGGGCAGAGGGCGGCCTGCGCGAACGCCACCGCCGTCAGCCGCCGGCCGACGCCCGAGGGCCCGACGAAGGCGTAGGCATGCGCCACGCGGTCCTGCGCGATGGCGCGCCGGAGCAGCGCGATCGCGCCGGACTGGCCGACGATGCCGGCCCAGGCGGAGGACTCGCCCGGGGGTGTCATGGCGACGCGAGCCCCAGCCGTCGGCTGACGATGGCGGCCATCTCCGCGGCCACCACCGGCTGAGGGCGGTCGGCGTCGACCACGATGACGCGGGCGGGCTCCCGGTCGCGGATGGCCCAGTAGCCCTTCCGCACCCGCTCGTGGAACTCGAGCGCCAGCCGCTCGAACGGATCACACGCGGCGAGCGCGCCCCGGCGCGCGCGGGCGCGCCGCAGCCCTTCGGCGACGTCGAGATCCAGCATCAGCGTCAGGTCGGGGACGACGCCGTCGGTGGCCAGGCGGTTCAGCTGGGCGACGGTCTCGAGCGAGAGCCCCCGGCCGTATCCCTGGTAGGCGACCGTCGAGTCGACGTAGCGGTCGCACAGGACCACCTGGCCCGCCTCGAGCGCCGGCCGGATCACCCGCTGGACATGCTCGGCCCGGCTGGCCGCGAACAGCAGGGCCTCCGCCAGGGACGTGACCCGATCGACGTCGCCGAGGACCCGGCGCAGGCGCGCGCCGAGGGGCGTTCCGTCGGGTTCGGCAGTCGCGATGACGGGCACCCCGCGCGCCGCCAGCCAGGCGCGCAGACCCTCGACCTGGGTGGATTTGCCTGCCCCCTCGACGCCTTCCACCGTGATCAGGCGACCCCGGGGGCCGTCGGGACGCGCGGCCGCCATGGTGTGGTCACGCTATCACACGCGGACCGGGGCGTCACGCGCTCGAGGTCGGCACCCCCAGGAGCGGGAAGACCAGCCGGCGGAGCTGGGCGACCTGGCGCTCGGCGAACTCCCGCGCGGGGCGAACCGCCTCGAGCGGCAGGGCGGGAGGGGTATCCCAGAGGCTCCGGCGGCCGCCGAGGTAGGGCGCCGCGTCGACGACGAAGGCGGGCGGGAGCGCGGGCGGCAGCGTCACCTCGTTCATGAGCGCCCAGGCCGCCGTCCATGCCCGGGCGACGTTCGCGAGGTCGTAGCCTCCGCCGCCCAGCGCGACGAGCCGCGGCGCCAGCTCGAGAATGCGGCGGACGGCCGCGGCGAAGCCGTCAACCGACAGCGCGAGATGCGTCAAGGGATCCGTGCGGTGCCCGTCGATGCCGAGCTGCGCGACGACGACGTCCGCGCCGAAAGCACGGAGCACGGGCGGGACGACCGCGTCGAAGGCGTCGAGATACACGGTGTCGTCGGTGTAGGGGTTGAGCGGCAGGTTCACCGCGTACCCGCGCCCGGCGCCCTCGCCGATCTCCTCGACGGCGCCGGTTCCCGGGAAGAGACGGTCTCCGCGCTCGTGGGTGGAGATCGTGAGCACGTCGGCGCTCCCGTAGAACGCCGCCTGCACGCCGTCGCCGTGATGCGCGTCGATGTCGACATACGCCACCCGGAGGCCGTGTCGCCGGAGCGCCATGATCGCGAGGACGACGTCGTTCAGGTAGCAGAAGCCCGACGCCCGGTCCGGCATCGCATGGTGGAGCCCGCCCGCGAACGCGAACGCGCGCGCCACGTCGCCCCGCGCCACCAGCTCGGCGGCGAGGATGGACCCGCCGCAGGCGAGCGCCGAGGCCTCGTAGACCCCGGGCCAGATCGGGTTGTCGCCGGGCCCGAGCCCGTAGCGATAGGCCTCGGGCACCGGCTCGCCGGCGCCGGCGGCCCGGAGCGCGGCGAGATACTCGTCGGTGTGGAACTCCCGGATCGCCGCGTCTGGGGCGGGCGCCGGCGCGAGCACCTCGCTGTCGGGGAGCCGCGTGAGCCCGTAGGAGTCCATCAACCCGAACGTCAGCCCGAGCCGCTCCATCCGGAGCGGGTGCTCCGGGCCGTAGTCGAAGCGCTTGTAGGCGTCCGAGTGGATGAGGGCGGTCCTCATCGGCACGCCCCGCCACCCTGAGCTGTTCCGAGGGCCTTCGGCCTGTGGCCCCCTCCCGACTGATGGACGGCCTCCGGCCTGTGGCCGGAGGGAGGGGGGCCGGAAGCGCACGTCAGGAGCGGCAGTGCGAAGGGTCTCATCGGCGGATCCAGTGGCCGCTCCGGCCTCCCGATTTCTCGACGAGGCAGAGGTCGGTGAGCCGCATCCCCCGGTCGATCGCCTTCACCATGTCGTAGATCGCGAGCCCCGCGACGGCGGCTGCCGTCAGCGCCTCCATCTCCACGCCGGTCTTGTCCACGGTGCGCACGGTCGTCTCGACCCGCACCGCCGAGCGCGCGCGGTCGAGGAGGAATCGCACGTCGATGCCCGTGAGCCGGAGCGGGTGGCACAGGGGAATCAGCTCGGCCGTCCGCTTGGCGGCCATGATCCCCGCCAAGCGGGCGACGCCGAGGACGTCCCCCTTGATGACCTCGCCGCGCCGGATCGCCCGGAGTGTCGCCGGCCGGAGCCGGAGGGTGACGCGGGCTCGCGCCTCGCGCACCGTGTCGGGCTTGGTCGAGACGTCGACCATCCGGGCCTTGCCGCGACGATCCACGTGACTCAGGCCCGCCAGGCCGGACGCCGGCGCGCGAAGGGAGGCGGCGAGGGCGGGCTTGGCGCCGGGCCGGCGCCGGGCGCGAGGCGCGAAATCAGCTCGGGACGAGGACGGGCGAGGAGGTTCCGGGCGCCGGGGCGCGAGCATACCGCGCGCCCGGGTGCCCCCGGGCGCGCGGGGCATGGGCCGGAAGAGCCGCCGGCCTCAGGCCGACAGCTGGGGCGCGGCCTGGTTCTGCCGGATGAGGGCCTCCATGCGGTCCTTGCCGATCAGCTTGAGCTTCTTCAGCTCGCTCTCGCGCCACTGCTGCTCGGGTGAGAGGAACGGGCGAGCCTGAAGCTCCGCCAGCTCCCGCTCGTGCGCCTGATGCTCGGTCCGCAATCGCCGGAACTCCTCGTTGAGCTCAGTCAGGCGCTGGACGACGCTGTCACGATCGGGCATGCCCCCTCCTTCCGGCTCAGAAAACAAAACGGCCAGCGCCCGGACGGGCGACTGGCCATCGCAGTAATTGGATCCGGCTCTCGGATGTCACGCACTCGGCCTCCCGTCGACCTCCGGGGTCTGGCCTGCCGCGTTCAGCCCTCTTGTAGCAGACCGCTCCAAGTCGTGTCAAGCCTGGCGCGCCCCGGACCGGCGGCCGCCGGGGCGTCGCTGCGTGGTGGCGACCACGCGCCTCCGTCCGCGCGGGCCGCGCACGGCGTCACGACGCGGGACTCGCCCCGCGCCGCACGAGATGGACGGCCGTGGCCTTGAACGTCACCAGGACCGCTACTCCCGGGGCGAGCGCGAGCGTCTCGACGGCCGGACGCGTCACGAGCGCGGTGAGCGGCACCCCGCAGTCGACGCCCACGCGCCAGAGCGGCCCGAGCGGCGTGACGCGGACCACGCGTCCCGCGAGGCCGTTCTGGGCGCTCGTCGGCCCGCGGGCGCCGAGGGGGGCCAGCGTGAGGTCCTCGGGCCGGAAGCCGACCAGGACCCGCTCGCCGGGACGCGCCTCCCCGGCGACAGTCACCCGCACCGGGCCGACGTCGACCTCGATCAGCCCGCCGGCGTGCGCCACGACGCATCCCGGGAGGAGGTTCTCGACGCCCACGAAGCGGGCCACCGCCTCGGTAGTCGGTGTCCCGAAGACCCGCTCGGGTGGCCCGAGCTCGGCGAGCCGGCCCTCGAGGAGCACGGCCACGCGATCTCCGAGCCTGAGCGCCTCCGCGCGGTCGTGCGTGACCAGGACGGTCGTGGTGCGCGTCGCGCCGAGGAGCCGGCCCAGGTCATCGAGCAGGGCCTCGCGCGTCGGCGCGTCCAGCGCGGCGAAGGGCTCGTCGAGGAAGAGGACCTCCGGCATGGCCGCGAAGGCGCGGGCGAGGCTCGTCCGCTGAGCCTCGCCTCCCGAGAGCCGGTCCGCGGGCCGATCGGCGAGGGCGTCGATTCCCAGGCGCCCGAGCCAGTCGCGGGCGCGCCGGTCGGCCTCCGGACGGGCGACACCCCGCAGCCGGCACGCCAGGCGCGCGTTGTGGAGGACCGAGCCCCGGCACAGGAGCGGCTCCTGGAAGACGCACGCCATGCGGCGCCGCCAGGCGAGCCGCTCGGCCTCGGTCCGTGGCGTCGCGCCCTGGAGCCGCACGGTGCCCCGCGTCGGGCGCGCCAGGAGCGCGAGGACACGAAGCAGCGTGGACTTCCCGGCGCCGTTGGGACCGATCACGGCCAGGACCTCGCCGGGCCTCACCTCGAGCGCCGGGACAGCGAGCACGGGCTGCCCGTCGAACCGGACCTCGATGTCCACGACCTCGATGACAGGCGGGGTCACGCGTTCAGCTTCTTGGGACGGCCTGCGGCGTGGGCCTCCAGGACGGGCGGGCTCACACGCCCGCCAGCACCTGGAGGGCCCCGCGGTGCATCGAGACTTCCCAGTCCTGGTCGCGCGCGATGTCCAGGATCTCGTACACCAGATGCGGGACCTCGATCTCGAGGTCATGGGTCTCCTGGCTCGGAGGCCCGGGCGCGGCGATCCGGAAGAGGAGCGTCCACGACGTCCCGTGGTCGATCGCCTCGACGATCGTCCCGCGGAGCCGGTTCATGTGATGGACGGGATCGGGGGCGACGCGGTCCTTCCGGATGAGCCGCACGTGCTCCGGCCGCACGACGAACGCGACCGACGTCCCCGGCGCGGCCTGGAACGGGGCGGTGGGCGAGTTGACCGCCTCGACCGTGTGCCCGCGCCAGGCGATCTCGATGCGGTCCGGCGCGGTCTTGATCACCGTGCCGCGCACGATGTTGCGGAGGCCGATGAGCCGCGCGACGCGCTCGGACGCGGGCCGTCCCAGCACCTCGGCCTTGGGCCCGGCCTGGACGACCCGGCCGCGCTCGTAGAGCACCAGACGGTCGCCGAGCTGATAGGCCTCGCCGAGGTCGTGCGTGACGAGGACGACCGTGCGGCGGAGCCCTACGATGAGGGCTCGCAGCTCCGCGCGGAGCTGCCGGCGCAGCGGCGCGTCGAGAGCGGAGAGCGGCTCGTCGAGAAGCAGCACGGCGGGGTCGGGGGCGATGGCGCGGCCGAGCGCCACCCGCTGCTGCTCCCCGCCCGAGAGCTCCCGCGGGAAGCGGCCCGCGAGGTCGCCAAGGCCGAGCTGCGCCAGGACCTCCGCCGTCCGGCCCCGCCGCTCGGCGCCCGGGCGGTCGCGCAGGCCGAACCCCACGTTCTCCGCGACCGTGAGGTGCGGGAACAGCGCGTAGCCCTGGAAGACGTAGCCGAGATGACGCGCCTGTGGCGGCAGGCGCACACCGGCCGCCGGCTCGTCGAAGACCCGTCCGTTGACCACGATCCGGCCCTCGTCGGGACGCGCCAGGCCGGCCAGGCACTGCAGCGTGAGGCTCTTTCCCGCGCCGGACGGCCCGAAGAGCGTGACGACCTCGTCGCCGGCCGCCCAGGCGACGTCGAGCGTGAAGCCGGGCAGCGTCTTCCGGAGGCTGACCTCGATCACGGGCGCCTCAGACCCGGCTCCCCAGCCGGCTCGCCAGCACGACCACGGCGCAGGACAGGGTGGTGAGGACGAGGACCAGGACGCGGGCCTCCGTCATCTCGCCGGTCGACACGGCCGTGTAGATGGCGAGCGGCACCGTTGTCGTGCGCCCCGGGATGTTCCCGGCCAGCATGAGGGTCGCCCCGAACTCCCCCAGCGCGCGGGCGAAGGCGAGGACCAGCCCGGCGACGATCCCCCGCCGCGCGAGCGGGAGGGTCACCTCGACCATCGTGCGCCACTCCGAGCGGCCGAGGACGAAGGCGGCGCGCTCGAGATCGGGGTTCACGCCCTCGATCGCGGCGCGCGCCGGCCGGACGAGCAGCGGCAGCGCCATCACCCCCGCCGCCATCACCGCGGCGTACCAGGTGAACGGCAGGCTCCACCCGGTGAGCGCGTAGAGCGGGCCGCCGAGCCAGCCGCGCCGGCCGAGCAGGACGATGAGGTAGTAGCCCGTCACCGTGGGCGGGAGTACCAGCGGCAGTATGACGAGGACGTCGAGCGCCTGACGGCCCCAGAAGCGCCGCTTGGCGAGCACGTAGGCGAGCGGGATGCCCACGAGGGCGTCCGCGAGGGTCGCCAGCAGCGACACGCGGATCGAGAGCAGGAGCGCGTCGGTCGCCGCCTCGGACATCAGGGCCGACTGTAGCACGCGGGCGCGGACGGGCTCTCCGCCCCGCCCCGTCTCAGGCGCGGCCGCGCTGCTGGATCCAGGTCAGCGCCCAGTTCACGAGGAACGTGAGGGCCAAGAGGATGGTCGACAGCGCGATCGCGACGTCGAAATTCCCCTTGCCCGTCTCGAGGACCGTCGCGGTCGTGAGGACCCGCGTTTGCCCGCGGATGTTGCCGCCGACCATCAGCGATGCGCCCACCTCCGAGATGACCGCGCCGAAGCCGGCCATGAGGGCGGCCAGGAGCCCGAGCCGCGCCTCCCGGACGAGCACGAGGAGGAGCTGGCCGCGCGAGGCACCGAGGGCCTGCATCTGAAGGCGGAAGCGCTCGGGGATCTGCTGGATGGCCGCCAGCGTGAGGCCGATCACGAGCGGCACCGCGATCACGAACTGGGCCAGGACGATGGCCCCGGGCGTGTAGAGGAGCTCGAGGGCGCCCAGGGGACCACTCCGCCAGAGCAGGATCGAGATGAAGAGGCCGACCACCACCGGCGGGAGCCCCATCCCGGTGTTGACCAGGGCAATGACGAGCCGGCGGCCTGGAAAGCGAACGAGGGCGAGGAGGGTTCCGAGCGGGATGCCGACGACGAGCGAGAGGAAGGTCGCCGTGGCGGAGAGCTTGAGCGAGAGCCAGGTGATCCCCAGCACCTCGGGGTCCTCGCTCCAGATGAGTCCGGCCGCGCGCACGAGCCCCTCCCAGATCAGTCCCATGCCGGCCTCCCCGGCGCCCCGCCATCCGCGCCCCCCGCACCCTCCGCGCCAGATGATACCCCTGCCGATCGGGCGAGCCGGGGCACGCACACGCGCCGCCCGCCCTGGTCGTCCGGCAGGACGAGCACGTCCACCTCCACGCCGTAGATCTCCCGGAGACACGCGGGCGTCACAACCTCCGCGGGCGTGCCCAGCCGCGCGAGCCGCCCGCCGTGGAGCAGCGCCACGCGGTGGCCGCACAGGAAGGCGTGATCGGGATCATGCGTGGAGAGCACCACCGCGATGCCGCGCCGTGCGAGGGCCTGGATCTCGGCGAGCACCCGCACCTGGTTCCCGAAATCCAGGCTCGCGGTCGGCTCGTCCATGACCAGGACGCGCGGCTCCTGGGCCAGCGCGCGCGCGACGAGCGCCAGCTGGCGCTCGCCGCCGCTCACCTCGGTGTACAGGCGCTCGGCCAGGTGGCCGATCTCGAGGGCGGCCAGGCTCTCCTCCGCGATCTCCCGGTCCCGGCGCGACGGCGTCGCGAAGAGGCCGACGTGGGCCGTCCGCCCCATGAGCACCACCTCCCGGAGCGTGAACGGGAAGAGCGCCCCAGCCTGCGGGACGTATCCGAAGCTCCGGGCCAGCCGCCGGAGCGACCAGCGAGCGATCGACTCGCCGTCCACCGTCACGGTGCCCGCCCGGGGCTCGAGGAGCCGCAGCACCGTCTTGAAGAGCGTCGTCTTCCCGCTCCCGTTCGGCCCGAGAAGGCACAGCACCTCGCCGCCCTGGAGGCCGAAGCTCACGTCCCGCCCCACGAGCGCGCCGGGGTAGCCGAAGGCCAGGCCGTCCACCTCGAGCCGCATCGCGCCGCCTACGGCCAGCCGCGCCGGCCGGCCGCGAGGAGCCAGATGAACAAGGGCGTCCCGAGGAAGGCGGTGAGGACGCCGAGCGGGATCTCGATCCGCGCGAGCGTCCGGGCGAGCGTGTCCACGCCCAGGAGGTAGCCGGCGCCGAGCAGCAGCGCCGCCGGCAGCAGGCGGCCGAAGTCGGGGCCGACGAGAAGGCGCGCCAGGTGCGGCACCAGCAGGCCGATCCAGCCGATGACCCCGCTGATCGACACCACCGCCGCGGTCATCAGGGTGGCCGCGGCCACGACGACGGTCCGGAGCCGCCGCGTGTCGACCCCGAGGGCGCGCGCCTCGTCCTCGCCAAGCGTCATCAGGTTGAGCCGCCAGCGCAGGAGGACGAGCGGCACCAGGCCGAGGCCGACCGCTGGCAGCACGGCGAGCACGTCGCTCAGCGTGACGCCGGCGAGGCTTCCGAGCAGCCAGAACGTGATGGCGGGGAGCTGGTTGTAGGGGTCCGCCAGGTACTTGATGAGCGCGACGCAGGAGCCGAGCAGGGTCCCGATCACCACGCCAGCGAGGACCAGGACGAGGGTGGGATCGTGGCGCCGGAGCGACGCGCCGAGCGCGTAGACGACGGCCACGGCGACCAGGCCGCCGGCGAAGGCGAACGCCTGGATCGCGGCGACGCCGAGCGAGAAGTAGATCCCGAGCACGGCGCCGAGCGCGGCGCCCGACGACACGCCGAGGAGATCCGGCGACACCAGGGGATTCCGGAAGAGGCCCTGGTAGGCCGAGCCGGACGCGGCGAGCGTCGCCCCGACGGCCATCGCCGCGAGGACGCGCGGCCCCCGCACGCGGAAGACGACCGTCTCGATCGTCGGGGGCAGGGTGTGCGGCGTCCCCGACAGCTTCGCCCAGAGCACCGTCAGGAGTTCCGCCGGGGTGACCGGAAAGCGGCCCACCGCGAAGGCGACCGCGACGAGGACGCCGAGCGCCGCCGTCGCCGCCGCGAAGCCCACTGCGGCCCGCGACCGAGGCGCGAGCGCCCGGCGGGGACCGGGGGGCGTGGTCAGCGTCCCGATCGGACCACCCCGCCGAGGAGCGCGTCCAGGAGCTTGTCGTCCGGCGTCTGCTGGTAGAAGCGCCCGTAGAAGTCCCGCGCCTCGCGCCGGACGTCGCCGGGGAACAGGTCCGGGTAGAGCACGCCCCCCAGCCAGACGAGCCCGATCAGCCGGTTCACGGAGGGTGGGAAGTCGATCCAGCCGAAGGGCAAGGACGGCGCCACGTGAACCCGCCCCTCCCGGACCGCGCGGACGGCCTGCCAGCCCGGATCCGTCGCGATCGACTGCGCGACGGCCGGGTCGAGGGTGACGACGACCTCGGGGTCCCACGCCAGCACCTGCTCGAGCGACACGGCCGTCACGCCGGCGCCCGGCCCCGCGGCGGCGGCGACGTTCCGCGCGCCGAGCCGCTCGAGGCTCTCGACGTTGATGGACCCCTGAAGCCCCGTCTCGAGCCCGCGAGGCCCCCGGGCGTAATAGACGCGCGGTCGCCGCTCGGGCGGCACCCGCGCCACGCGCTCGTCGGTCTCGGCCAGCACCCGGGCCGCGTACCGGGCCAGCTCCCGCCCCCGGTCCGGCACGCCCAAGAGCGTCCCCACAGTCTCGAGAGTCCGGGGGATCGCGCCGAGGCTCCCGTCGAAGAGCAGGTACGGGAGGCCGGTCTGGCGCTGGCCACGGTCGGCCAGCGACACGTAGGTCGGCCCCACCGCCCCGTAGTCGAGGACCACGTCCGGCCGCATCGCCAGCACGCTCTCGACGTTCGCGGTCCCGCCCCGGCCGGCCAGGCGGCCGAGCGTGGGCAGGTCCGCGTACCGCGCCGGGATGAAAGGTCGCTCGGCCGGGCGGAGCGCCGAGGTCCATCCCAGCAGCGTGTCGGGGTTCAGGACGAAGACCAGGACGCTGGCCGGCGGCCCCGCCGCGAACACGCGGGCGATGCGAACCGGCACCTCGACGCGGCGACCCGCGGAGTCGGTGACCGCCCGCGTTTCGGTCGCGTGGGCCGGGGCGGCGAGGACCGCCGCGGCGACCAGCGGGAGCAGCGGCCGGCGAAGGGACACCTCTCAGTCTTTGCCGACCATGACGTCGGAGGCCTTGATAACCGCGTAGGCGGTGTCCCCCCTCGCGAGACGCAGCTCGTCGACCGCCTCGTTGGTGATGGACGCCGTGATCACGGTGCCGCCGCCCACGTCGAGCTTCACGTGCGCGGTGGTGGCACCCTTCACGATCTCGACGATGCGTCCCTTGATCACGTTGCGCGCGCTGAGCCGCATGTCTCGCTACTCCTCCTCGGGGAAGCCGAGCCGCGCGCCGGCCTCGAGCCGGACGCGCTCGACGTGCCCCGAGATCCGGTCGTCGGCCGTCTTCAGGTGCATGTGCACGTCGGTGTCCGCCGGCGTGAAGATCCCGCGGTGGGCCGTCGAGTAGAAGCCGAGGAGCACCACCGGCTCCCCCTCGACGGCGAAGCGCACCTTGGCCGCCTCGTGCCGCTCCGGCGAATGGGGCAGCCCGTCGCGCTTGTCGAGGACGTGGAGCCGCGCGTCCCTCGCGGTCCCGCGGATCAGGAAGGGAAAGGGCTCGTCGAGCCCCGCGGCCGCGGCCCGGCTGACGATCACCTCCACCAAGGCGCGATCGGCGAGCTCGCCCGCGAGGCCTTCCTCCCGCCAGGCCGGGACCTCGCTGGAGACGAGGAAGCAGGCCCGGTGGCCGAAGCCCACCGTCACGGTGGGCCGTTTGTCGATCACGGTGGCGATCGACGGGACGCCGGCGAAGATCGACACCTCGCCGCGGCACCCCTCCAGCGGGCCGAGCGCGTAGAGGTTAGGGCGGCCCTCCAGCCCGCGCAGGTCCACGCGGCCGGTGAGATCGCCGGCCAGCACGTCGCGCTGCGCGCCCACCCACCGGACCGGGGCGACGGCGGGCCGGGCTCTCACCGGACGGCGGGCGGGGGCGACTGGAAGCCCAGGCGCGCGAGGGCCGCCTGCCCCTCGGCGCTCAGCAGGAGCCCGATGAATGCCCGCCCGAGCGCGGGCTGCCTCGAGCCCGCCACGACCGCCACCGGGTAGATCACCGGGCGGTACGTCTCCTCGCCGGGGCGGAACGCCTCCTTGACGCGGTCGGCCCGCACGGCGGCGTCGGTGGTGTAGACGAAGCCCGCGTCGACCTCGCCCCGCGCGACGTACTCCAGCGCCTGGCGGACGTTCTCGGCGAGGACGAGCTTCGGCTGGAGGCGGTCCCAGAGGCCGAGCGCGCGGAGGCTCTCCTCGGCGTACTGTCCCACCGGCACCGTCTTGGGGTTCCCGATGACGATACGGCCCACGCGAACATCGAGGAGGTCCCCTGGCTTGGCCAGGTCCAGCCGCGAGTCGGCGGCCTTGATGACGGTCAGGGCGTTCCGGGCGAAGACCCGCCGGCTGTCCCGGAGGATCAGGCTCTTCTGCTCCAGCTCGTCCATCTGACGCTGGGCCGCCGAGATGAACAGGTCGACCGGCGCCCCCGCCTCGATCTGCTTCTGGAGCTCGCCCGAGGATCCGAAGTTGTACCGGAGCCGGACTCCCGCGTGGCGGCTCGTGAAGACGCGCCCCAGCTCCTCGACCGCGTCCTTCATGCTGATGGCGACCGAGAGCGTGGCCTCTTGCGCGCTCGCCTCGGGGTCGGCGCCCAGCAGCGCCATCCCCAGCGCTCCCAGCACCAGTCCTCGCCTGAGCATCGTGCCTCCCCTACGGGCCCCGGCCGTCTGCCCTATGATGCCGCCGTGTCCACGTCCGACCGTACCCGGGGGCTCGGGATCGCGTCAAACGGCTCGCTCCGACATACCGGGCGCGCGCCTCAAGATTCGGCTCTGGCTCGAGCTGGACGGCCACTTCGTCCTCGGCGACGGCGGCCTCCAGCTCCTCCTCGGGGTCCGCCGCCTCGGCTCGCTGGCCGCCGCGGTGGGGGCACGCCTGGAGGTACCTCCGACGGGCGGAGGCAGTCCTCGGCGCGCCGCTCACCGCCATCCGCCCCGGGAAGGGCCGGGCGCGCGGCGCAGTCCTCACCGAGCTCGGCGAGGAGATGGTCCGCCGGCTCCTCGCCGCGAGGCGGACCATCGACCGTGCCCTCGGCACCCCGACCGGCCCCGAGCCGCGGGAGATCGCCGCGCGCGGCCGGCTCAGCCGCCGAGCTGCTCCTCCTTCTGCCCGGCGATCGGCACGAATAGGGGCTGCCCGTACTTCTCGACGCCGAAGGTCTTGATGACGGCCTGGATCTCGGGGCTCAGCATGAAGTCGGCAAAGGCCTTGCCGGCGGCGGCGTTCACCCGCGGGCCGTTGGCGGGGTTGACCTCCATCACGGCGTAGATGTTGAGGAGCGGCCGGTCCTTCTCGACGAGGATCGGGAGGTCGACCCGCTTCTGGAAGGCGAGGTACGTGCCCCGGTCCGTCAGCGTGTAGGCCTTCCGCTCGTTCGCGACGAGCAGGGTCTGCCCCATGCCCTGCCCCGACTCGATGTACCAGCTCCCTTTGGGCGCGACGCCCGTCTGCTTCCAGAGCGCCTGCTCGAGGAGATGCGTGCCCGACTTGTCGCCGCGCGACACGAACCGGGCCCCCGCCGCGGCGATCCGCCGGAGGGCCTCGGCCGCCTTCTGGCCCTTGATCCCCGCCGGATCCTCGGCGGGGCCGATGACGACGAAGTCGTTGTACATGACGAGGCGCCGGTTCAGCATCTTGCCTTCCTCGACGTACTTCTTCTCGAGGGCCGGCGCGTGGGCGAGCGTGACGTCGGCCTCGCCCCGCGCGGCGAGGGCCAGGGCCTGGCCCGTCCCGATCGAGATCGTCTTGACCGAGTAGCCGGTGGCCTTTTCGAACATTGGGACGAGCACGTCGAGGAGCCCGGAGTCCTGGGTGCTCGTCGTCGTCGACAGGATGAGCGCGTGCGAGGCGGGCGCGGGCGTCTGCGCGGCCGTGGGGCCGGCGGCGACCAGGAGCGCCAGGGTCGTGAGGGTGAATCGACGTCGTGTCATAGTTGCGCTTCCTCCCGTGGTTTTCGGGACCGAGCCGGGGCGGTCAGGCCGCTTCTCCCAGCACGCGGCCGGTCTGGGCCCAGTCGTATCCTCCCAGACGCTCGAGGCCGCGGCGGAACCGCTCCGATCGGATCGCCTCGAGCAGCGCCTGGACCGGCGGCCGGAAGAAGCTCTCCTTGGGGATCACGAGGTCGAACCGCTCGCGCGTGAGGGGCACGAATCCCAGGCTCAGTGCGCCGGCCACGGCGCGCGCCGCCACCCCGACGTCGGCCTCGCCTCGGAGGATCCGGAGCGCCACCTCCCAGTGGGTCGAGACCTCCTCGCGGTAGCCCACGACCCCCGCCGTCTCGACCCCGGCCGCGGCCAGGGCCTCGTCGGTGAACGCTCGCGTCCCGGAGCCGGCCTGGCGATTGACGAACCGTAGCCCTCGCCGCCCCAGGTCCCCTACTCCCCCGAGCTTCCGGGGATTGCCCGTCCAGACCACGAGGCCGAGTTCCCGGTGGAACAGGTTCACCACGACCGCGGGCCGCCCCGGGAGATAGCGCGGCAGCTGCGGCAGGTTGTACTCGCCGGAGGTGCGGTCGACCAGATGGGCGCAGGCGACGTCCGCCCGTCCGGCCGCGAGCGCCTCCAGCCCCCCCACGCTACCGAGGGTGGCGGTGAAGAGGAGGGGTTGCGCGCCCTCCGCATGGAGCGCGTCCGGGAGCAGCTCAAGCGCGGGGTCGTCGCTCCCGGCCAGGAACAGGTTGCCCGGTGGGAGCGGCGCGCGTCCCCGCACCGGCCGCTCTCCCGCGCGCTGGCGCGCACTCTCCTCGAGCCACTCGTCGAGGAGGTGGACGGGGAACAGCCACTTCCCGGTGACGCGACTCGCGGGGATGGCGCCACGCTGAGCCAGCAGATACACGGAGCGGGGGTTCAGACGCAGATAGCGCGCGGCCTCAGCCACGGTGAGGAAGCGGGACTCCATTGACGCCTGATCCTATCACTAGAAATCATAAACGATCAAATCAGATCAAATCGAATCATAAATAGTGTACGTGTCCGTATACGCGAGAAGCTGCGGGAATGCTCACGATTCGGCGATTCTTGCGGGCCGGACACGCAAGCCTGACGCCGTCGGTCTCGCCCGGCTCGGCACCGATTGACGACGGGGCGGGGGCGTCCATCACCACCCACCGAGGGTGATGCCAGCGTGGCGGGCGGGGCACTGCCGGTCGAGGACGACCACCTCGGGGACGGCCGCGCCGGAGCCAGGCGGGGGCGGCGCCGGTCCTCTGCGATCACCGCCGGGCCGGTCGTCCGCCAGCGCGCCGCGTGGCCCGGACTGCCAGGCCGCTGGGCATCCGCTGCTGAGGATCGGCGGGCGAGTCCGGCGCCGGGATTCCCTCAGGCCTCCCGGGCGGGCCCCGACGCGGGCGGCGGAGCGGGGACCGTCAGGTCTTCGGCTCCTCGATCTTCACGCTCTTCATCTTGTCCCCCGGCTTGATGCCGTCGACCACGTCCATCCCCGACGTCACCTGGCCGAAGATGGTGTAGTTGTTGTCGAGGTGCGGGGCGGGGGCGAAGCAGATGTAGAACTGGCTCCCCGCCGAGTCAGGGGACTGGGAGCGGGCCATGGCCACGGTCCCGCGCACGTGCTTCCGCTTGTTGAACTCGGCCTTGAGCGTGTACCCCGGCCCCCCGGTGCCGTCCCCCTTCGGGTCGCCGCCCTGGGCGACGAACCCCGGGACCACCCGGTGGAAGGTCAGGCCGTCGTAGAATCCCTTCCTGGAGAGCGTGACGAAGCTCTCCACCGTCTTCGGCGCGTCCTCCGGATAGAGCTCGATCCGGATCTCTCCGCCCTTGTCCATGGTGATCACCGCGGTCGGATGCATCCGCTGCTGCCCTTCTGCGCCGCCCGGGATCGCCGAGAGCGCCGTCACGAGTCCCAGCAAGACTGCCCATCGCCACAGGCGCATGCCGTGCTCCTCCTCCACGCCGAAGCGCCGGTCATTCTACCGCAGGGCTACGAACCGGGCGATGCCTGGCGTAGGATGCGGCCCCAGAGGGCCGGGTCTCGCCGCAGCCGCGCTCCAGTCCCCGAACCCGGGAGGGCCCCCAACCGCTTGCGCCTGGTGATGGCCGGAGGCACCCGGAACGTCTGGGCCTGGCTCGAGCCCCAGGCGCCGGACGAGCTCGCGGCCCTCCAGGCCTGCGCCGCCCGGGGCGAGTGGACGAACGGCCGGGGCGGGGAAGCGATCGCACGGCTCCGCACGCTCGCCGAGCGACTGGGCTACCCGGTCGTGGATCCGAACCCGCCCGTGAGCCCACGCCCGGTGGGCCTGGTCGTCGTCCGGCGCGATCAGTCCGCCCTCTTCGGCGCCCTCATGGCCATCGCGCGGCCGGACGTCTCCGTCGTCTGGGACCGGCGCGAGCGCGACCGCCGGGCAAGCGTCCAGGCCGTCCCCGAGGAGCGCCGCGGGCCCGATCGCCGTCAGCTGACCTCGCCGACCTGGGAGACGCACGGCTTCCTCGTGGCGTAGTCCGCGCGCCGACTCGCCCGGCGATTCGCGTAACATCGCGATTCGATTCGCGGGCGGGGCACTCGACCCCATCTGCTACACTGGAGCGACATGCAAACCCGGCCGGATCTGCGCAACGTCGCCATCATCGCCCACGTCGACCA
>DATBGA010000091.1:0-26039 GCA_036558225.1 Candidatus Methylomirabilota bacterium
GCGCCGCGCGCCCACAGCGCGCAGGCGAGCGTCGACTTGCCGGACTCCCCGCGGCCGGCGAGGAGGACACCCCGGCCGGCCCGGGCCACCAGGGCGCCGTGCACGCTCACGGCGTGGGATTCCACGACCGCCGAGACCGCGGCGTACTCCACGGCGCTGACCGCCCGCGCCGGGCTCGCCACCCTCAGGTCTGTGCCCGCCGAGGACCGGACCCGCCACTCCGGGGGGGCGTCGTGGCCGTTCACGCGGTCGACCCGCCAGGCGCGACTGGCCTCTCCTTCCTCCTGGGTGGCCCACGGGCTGAAGACGGTCGCCGCCAGCGTCCGGACGGACGGGTCGTCGGACGCGAGCTCAAAGCGGAGCGGTCCCGCCGACCAGCGAATGGGTGGGGCCGCGAGGGCCAGGGTCACGAGGCCGGCACGATCGCACCGTGCCGGGTCAGCTCGTCGAGGAACGAGGAGACGTCCCGGAGCGCGTCCTCCCGGCTCAGCCCCGGGAATCGCGCCCGCAGGGTCGCCGTGAGGTCACGGGGACTGGCCGGGGTGGCGAGCCGCTCCCATAGCCAGCTGCCGGCGGGGTTCAGGACGAGCGCGCTGCGGGACGTGCGGTGGTAGAGCACGACGCGATCGCCGACCGCCGAAACCTCGACGTGCCCCGAGCGCGCGTATACGGGGTCCGCGGCCTCCATCACGACGAGCTCAGGTCGGGAGGCGCGGGCGCGGCAAGGATCCTCTACGAGTCCGTGTCGGACTGGGCGTCCTGCCCGGCGTACAGGATCTCGCGCTCGAGGTCCGCCGGCGACAGCACCTGCTCCACCGCCGGCGCCTCGTATCCATCCGGGCCGGGGCTCGAGGTCCCTTCCCTCTCGCGGCTCATCTCCATCGTCTCCTGGTCTCCCTCTCGCTCATTCGGGGACCGACGGAACATCGACCCCCGCGTACAGGATCTCGCGCTCGAGATCCGCCGGGCTCAGCAGGCGCTCCACGCGCGGCGGCTCGTAGCCGTCCGGGGGCCGCAGATCCTGCCCCTGCGTGATGTCCGGGCCTTCGTTCGCCGTCGGCGGCTCCCTCATGGCGGTGGCACGCCCGATGGGAGAGGCTGGCCCGCGTAGAGCGTCTCGCGCTCGAGGTCGGCAGGGGTCACGACCTTCTCCACCCGGGGAGGCTCGTATCTCTCCGGCCGGTCGGGCCCGCGCTCACCCGCCTTCTGGTTTTCCTGCGTCTCCATCGCGTCCTCCGTGTGGTTCGAGCGCCGATGGGTGCCCCGACTCCACGGCACCCTAGCATCGGGAGACACGGCGCGTCAAACTTGGCGACCGCGCCGGCCGGTCAGAGCCCCGCGCGAATGGCCTGGCCGAGCCGGCGGATCCCCTCGGCGATCCGGTCCGGCGGCTGGAGGCTGAAGGACAGGCGCAGGTTGTGCGTCCCCCGGCCGTCGGGGAAGCACTCGGTCCCCGCCAGCGCGATCACGCGCTCCTCGGCCGCCCGGGCGTTCACTTTCGCCATGTCCGCCCGTGGCGGCAGGGTCAGCCAGAGGAAGAACCCGCCCTCGGTCCGGGTCCACGTCACGCCCGCCGGCATCTCGCGGGCCAGGGCCTCGTACATCGCGTCGCGCCGCGCGCGGTAGGCGGCCCGGAGCGTCTCGATGTGGGCGGCGAGGCCGCCCTTCCTCATGAAGGTCCCGACGACCATCGACGCGAAGCCGTTCGTGCTCCCCTCCGCCTTGAAGGTGAGCACGCGCTCGATCACCGCCGGGTCCGCGAGGACGAAGCCGAGACGCACCCCGGGCGCCACGATCTTCGAGAAGGTGCCGAGCCGTATCACGAGGCCCTCGCGGTCGAGCGCGTGGAGGGTCGGGACCGGGTCCCCCTCGATGCGAAGATCCCGGTAGGCGTCGTCCTCGACGATGGGGACGCCGTGGCGCGCCGCAATGTCGAGCAGGGCGCGGCGCCGGGCGAGCGGCATCGTCACCCCGGCCGGGTTGTTGAACGTCGGGATCGTGTAGACGAACCGTGGCGGAGTCCCCGCGGCCTCGAGCCGCCGGATCTCGCCCTCCAGTCCCTCCACGTCCAGCCCCGCGTCGTCGAGCGACACCGGCACGCACCGCACCCCCTGGAACCGGATGTGATGGATCGTTCCCAGGAACGTCGGCGCCTCGCAGAGACACGCGTCGCCGGGGCTCGCCAGCGCCTGCACGACCAGCGCGATCGCCTGGGAAGAGCCGTTCGTCAGCGCGAGGCTGCCCGCCTCGACCGGTCGCCCCTCCTCTGCCTCGAGCTTCCGCCCGAGCTCGGCCAGGAGCAGCGGGTTGCCCGCGGTGTTGCCGTACTGGAGTGCGACGGCGTACCGCTCCGGATCGCGCAGCGCCTCCTCCGCGGCCGCGGCGAGACCGGCGGTCGGGAACAGTGCCGGGTCGGGCATCCCGTAGGCCAGCGAGATGACGTCGGGCGGGGCCACGCCGGCCCGCGACATGGCTCTGGGCGTGCGGACGCGCGGGTTGAAACGCTCCGGGGTCCAGGCGAACCCGCTCAGCTCTGCCGTCGTGCCGTCCTGCCGCGCATCGCGGGCCATCAGGTGCTCCTCTCCGAGGGTGGGTCGACTCCGATCACGGTGTCACAAGGTACCAGACGAAAGGCCAGATCGCATCCGCCATCGGGCGCCGGAGTCAGAAGCCGCGCAGCCGCTCGTGGAGGCGTCGCTCGCGCTTGGTCGGCCGCCCGAGCCCGGGCGCCCGGACGACGGCCCTCGGCGGTCGGAGCGCCCGGGGAGGCGGAGGCGGCGACAGGTCGTCGTAGAGCGCGCGCGCTTCCGCGGCCGGCCCGCGCCGCTCCGTCAGCGCCTTGACCGCGACCTCACGGCGCCACTCCCCCACCGTCAGCCGGATCCGGTCACCCGAGCGGATCGAGCGCGACGGCTTGGCGGCCTGGGCGTTCACGTCGACCTTTCCGCCGTCGCACGCGGCCTGCGCTAGGCTCCGGCTCTTGTAGAACCGCGCCGCCCACAGCCACTTGTCCAGCCG
The DNA here is from genome assembly GCA_036558225.1 of Candidatus Methylomirabilota bacterium. Classification (GTDB taxonomy): domain Bacteria; phylum Methylomirabilota; class Methylomirabilia; order Rokubacteriales; family DASRDR01; genus DASRDR01. The sequence continues at coordinate 3,019 of DATBGA010000091.1, forward strand.
CATCGCGTCCGTCATGCGTCGCCCGCGCGCGTGTCGTCCGGCCGCGGCCGACGGGACAGCGTCGACTCGACCGGCGGCGTCTCCGGCGCGCCGGAGGGCCGCTGGTTCACGAGGTGCACGACGGCTCCCTCGCCCCGGTACTCGATCAGGCTCCACGCCCCGTAGTCCTGGGCGAGGCGAAAGATGTTCCCGAGCGGCAGCCCCAGGGCCTCCGCGAGGATCACGCGGTTGGTGCCCCCGTGGGCGACGACGGCGATTCGCCGGCCCGCGTGCCGCTCGACGACCCTACGGAGGGCCGGCACGGCGCGCGCGCGCAGATCGCCCAGACCCTCACCGTCCGGGAACGGCAGCGCGAAGGGGTCGGCGAGCCAGCGGTCGCACAGCTCCGGCTCGCGCGCGCGGATCTCGGCGAAGGTCAGGCCCTCCCAGCGCCCCATGGCCATCTCGCGCAGTGGCGGCAGGGCGACGACGCTCGTCGCGCGGGCGGCGGCCAGGGGCGCCGCCGACCGTCGCGCGCGAGCGAGGTCGCTCGCATAGACCGCCTCGATCGGCTCTCCTCCGAGACGCTCCCCGAGGGCCTCCGCCTGGGCGAGGCCCGCCGGCGAGAGGGCGATGTCTGTGTGCCCGAAGAAGCGCCCCTCCGCCGCGTGGAGCACCTCGCCGTGGCGAGCGAGGTACACCCACGTCGACGCCATCAGGCGAGCTCCAGGAAGTCGAGGCTGACCGCCAGCGTGAGGAGCGTCGCCTCGGTCACCTCGACGAGCGCGCCCAGCGTGTCGCCGGTGAACCCGCCCAAGCGTCGCCTGAGGTACACGGCCCAGCCCCAGCTGAGCAGCCCGGTCTTGGCGACCGCGAGGGCGCCCAGGGGACCGAACGTCCAGAAGGAGACCACGGCCGCCACGACCCCGCCCGTCAGCAGGGCGACCCACCCCGCGCCGGCCGCGAGCGCGTGGCCCGCGCCGTCCGGGCGCGCGGGAGGGCACAGCCGGACGAGGAGGAGCGGGCCCGTCCGCCCGAGAACGGGAGCGAGCACGAGCGCGCGCCACGTGAGCCCCTCCGGGAGGCTGGCCAGCGCCGCCGCCTTCAGGCCCAGCAGCAGGACGATCGCGGTCACCCCGTACGGGCCGCTGCGAGCGTCCCGCATGATCGAGAGCGTGCGCTCTCGCGACCAGCCGCCCCCGAGCCCGTCGCACGTGTCGGCGAGGCCGTCGAGATGGAGCGCGCCGGTCAGCGCCGCCCAGAGCGCGACGAGCAGCAGCGCGCCGACGCCCGGCGGCACGACGCGGTCGAGCGCGAGCGAGGCCAGGGCCAAAGCCCCGCCGAGCCCGAGCCCCACCGCCGGGAACCACCCGGCCGCCCGCCCGAGGTCGCCGGCGGTCCGGCTCTTCGGGAGCGGCAGGACCGTGAGGTACCGGAAGGCGACGACAACGCCGCCGAGAACGCTCATCGGTCCGTCACGGCGCGGAGTCACGGCCGGGTGGTCCCGGGAACCGCCCGGTGGCTCATCGGCGGCTAGACGGGGTAGACGCCGTTCCGCCGCGGCGGGAACCGGTGCTGCTTGGTGACCGCGTAGCCGAGTCGCGTGATGAGCTCCTGGCGAAGCTCGGATGGCGGGACGACGGCGTCCACGAGCATCTCCGAGGCGAGGCGAAAGACGTCGATGTCCTTCTGGAACTCCTCGCGCCGCTCGCGCACGAACGCGGCCCGAGCCTCGCCCTCCAGCCCCATGATGCGATTGTAGTAGACGGCGTTGACCGCCGGCTCGGGTCCCATGATCGCGATCTGGGCCTGGGGCAGCGCCAGCACGGCGTCCGGCTCGAACGCCTGCCCGCACATCGCGTAGAGCCCGGCCCCGTAGCACTTCCGGACGACCACGCAGATCTTCGGAACGGTGACCTGCGACGTCGCGAAGATCATCTTGGCGCCGTGCCGGATGATCCCGGCGCGCTCCACCTTCGAGCCGACCATGAATCCCGAGACGTCCGCGAGGTACACGAGAGGGATGTTGTACGCGTTGCACAGCCAGATGAAGCGCGCGGCCTTGTCCGAGGAGTCGACGAAAAGGACCCCGCCCTTGACCTTGGGCTGATTCGCGACGATTCCGACCGCCCGGCCTCCGAGCCGCGCGAAGCCCGTGATGATCTCCCGAGCGAAGAGCGCCTTCACCTCGAGCCACGAGCCCGCGTCCACGAGGCCGCGGATGACCTCGTGCATGTCGAAGTACTTCCGCTGGTCATAGGGCACGATCTCGTCGATTAGACGGCCGGGCTCCGGATCGAGCGGGCCCACGTCCGGCACCCGGTCGCGGTGGCTCTGGGGCATGTAGCCGAGGTATCGGCGGGCGACGGCGATGGCCTCCTCGTCGGAGCCGGCCAGGACGTCGCCGCAACCCGACTCCTCGCAGTGCATCCGCGCGCCGCCGAGCGCCTCGTGGTCGACCTTCTCGCCGATCGCCATCTCGACCATGCGCGGCGAGCCCACGTACATCGAGGCCTTGCCCTCGACCATGATGATGACGTCGGTGAGCGCCGGCAGATACGCCGAGCCGGCCGGCGACGGCCCGAAGAGGATGCAGACCTGCGGGACGACGCCGGACAGCTGCACCTCGTTGTAGAAGATGCGACCGGCGTGGTGGCGGCCGGGGAAGATGCGAATCTGCTCCGAGATCCGCGCCCCTGCCGCGTCGACGAGGTAGAGGAGCGGGAGCCGGAGGCGCGCGGCCTTCTCCTGGATGCGCACGATCTTCTGGACCGTCTTCTCGCCCCAGGATCCCGCCTTCACCGTGAAGTCGTTGGCCATGACGCAGACCGACCGGCCCAGGACGGTTCCCACGCCGGTGACGACGCCGTCGGCGGGCGTCTCGGGCTCCGTGGAGCGGGCGAGAAGCCAGTCCTCCTGGAACGCCGTGCCCGGATCGAGGAGGAGGGCGAGGCGGTCGCGGACGAAGAGCTTGCCCTCCGCCCGGAGCTTCTCGCGGTACTTGACGTGTCCCTGCTGGACGCGGGCGATCTCGTCGCGGAGGCGCCGCTCGCTCACGCCCGGCATGGTAGCACGGGGGTCGGGCGCGGCCCGGCGCCCGGCGTCCGCCGCTACTCTTCGCGGGAGCGGATCGCGATGATCAGGACGCCCGACTGATGCGGCAGGCCGCCGATCAGCGCCGGGCGCCGCGGGGGCACGTCCATGACGGTGGCCAGCTCGCCCACCGGCCCGCGCTTGATGCGCACCAGCACGCGCACGATCGGCCGCCGGACGCCGAGCGGCTGGATCTCCATCTCGCGCCCGCCGGGGAGCGCGAAGCGCTGCACCATGCCGACGGGCATACGCGTCTCGAAGGCGCTGATCGGCTCGTAGTGCGAGTACTGGAACACCTGCTGGAGGCGCGGCACCCAGAGATGGAGGCGCACCGGCTGGCCGCACCCGCTCTGGATCTCTGCGGGCGGGGCCGCACCGCCGGGCGCCGCGGGGTTCGCGAGGTCCGGGGTCGGCGCGAGCCCGGACTGGGGCGGCGTCACGACGGCGCCTCCGGGCGGCGCACCCGGCAGTCCCCCGGGCCGCGCGATCCCCGGCGGAGGGTTCGACGCGTAGACCACGAGGACGTAGACGCACACCTGCTGGGGCGCCACCCCGCCCGGGGCCGCCGCAGGCGGCGGAAGACTCCCCGGCGGCGGCAGCGGCGGAAGCTGGGCGCGCGCGGGCCCGGCGGCGACGAGGAGCCCGGTGAGGGCGGCGAGGAGGAGCGCGAAGCCGGGCCCGAGAACCTCGCGAAGACGCTTCCTCGCGTGGTGCAGACGGGACATCACGGTCCCCATCGGAATGCCGAGCACCTCCGCGATCTCGCGGTACTGGAGCCCTTCGATGTCGCTGAGGATGATAATCGCTCGGTGGTGCTCTGACAAGGAATCGAGCCCTTTTCGGATGCGCTCACGACGCTCCGCCCCGGTCGCCACATCCTCGGGATCCGGGTCGGTCGACGTCGCGGTGCGCTCCCACTCCTCGGGGGGCACGTCCTCGGTGCCGAGCGATTTCGCGCGCGTGGCCCGCTGGCGCCTCCGGTCGAGCGCGACGTTCATCGTGATGCGGAAGAGCCACGTGTAGAACGCCGAGTCTCCCTTGAAGGCCGGCAGGGCGCGGAACGCCTTGACGAACGCCTCCTGGGAAACATCGAGCGCCTCCTCCTGGTCCCGGAGCACCTGGTATGCCAGCCGGAACACCTTTCGCTTGTACTTCTCGACCAGAGGCTCGAACGCCTCCGTGTCGCCGGCCTGGACACGCCGGACCGCTTCCCGGTCGTCTTCGCTCACGAGGCCGACCCGGCGGGGGGCCGGGCCGGAAGGCGTCCCGCCGCCCACCGCGGCAGAGTCCGGACCTCCGTCATCTGGTCAGACTCCGCCAGCCGGCCGCGCATTCACCGCCGCGCCAGGGAGGCGAGTGCCGCGTCCAGCCCCAGCGTGTAGCTGTGGACCCCGAAGCCGGCGATCTGGCCCCGGCAGGCCCCGGCGGTGACCGAGCGGTGGCGGAACGGCTCACGCCCGTGGACATTGGAGAGGTGCACTTCGACGGCAGGCAGCGTTACGGCCGCGAGCGCGTCCCGGATCGCATACGAGTAGTGCGTGAGCGCGCCCGGGTTGATCACGATGGCGGCGAAGCCCTGGCCGGCGGCCCCCTGGATCGCGTCGATCAGCACGCCCTCGTGATTCGACTGCCGGCACTCCACGCGGACGCCGCGCGCCGCCGCGTGGGCCGCGAGCGCGGCGTCGACCTCGGCCAGCGTCGTCGTACCGTAGACGCCGGGCTCGCGCTGACCGAGCAAGTTCAGGTTCGGGCCGTGGAGCACCAGGATCGCCGTCATCGCCGCTCCCCTCCGGAAGCCCGGATCGCTCGCTCCCGCTCGGACGGCCCGGGACCCGTGGCCCCGGCCGCCCCACCGGAGACTAGCACAGGGGGATCGCGGCGGACGCGCGCGCGCCTATCGCCCGTCCTCCTTCCACGGCGCCAGCCACGCCTCGAGAGCCCGGAGCCCCCACGTGCTCGCGAGCCCCAGGAGCGACAGCGTGGCGAGCCCCACCATTAGCTTCCCGGTGAGCATCAGATCGCCCGAGTTGAGGATCAGGAAGCCGATCCCGGATGTCGCGTTGATCATCTCCGCCGACACGACCAGCAGCAGCGCGATCCCGGCTCCCAGACGGTAGCCCGCGAGGATCGTGGGCAAGGCCGACGGCACGACCACCTTGAGCACGACCTGCCATCGCCCCGCCCCGAGGCTCTTGGCCGCCTTGACCATGAGCGGATCCGTCCCGCGGACACCCGCATAGGCGTTGATCACGACCGGGAAGAAGACTCCGAGGGCGATCATGGCTACCTTCGGCGCCTCGCCGATGCCGAGCCAAAGGATCATGAGCGGCAGGAGCGCGATCTTCGGGATCGGGTACGTCGCGGCGATGATCGGGTTGCCGATCGCCCACAGGGCACGCGACGAGCCGAGCAGGAGCCCGAGCGCCGTCCCCACGCCCGCCCCGAGCGCGAAGCCGATCCCCACGCGTCCGAGCGAGACGCCGACGTGCCGCCCGAGCTCGCCGCTCCGCGCCATGCGGCCGGCCTCGGCGAGGACCGCCGTCGGCGCCGGCAGAAAGAGCGCCGGCACCCATCCGAGTCGCGCGATCGCCTCCCACGCGAGGCCGAGCAGGGCGAGGGCCGCCGCGCCCAGGAGCCAGGCCGGGCGCTCGGCCCGGGGGAGCGCCCTCTCGTAGACGACCGGCTGCCCCGCGTCACGGCGCATCGGCCAGCGCCTCCCGCGCGTCATGCTTGATCAGCTGCCAGCACTCGTCCACCAGCGCCACGAACGCGGGGTCGAGCATCGTGCGCTCGTCGCGCGGACGGGGCAGCGGAACCGGCAGCACCGCGAGGATGCGGCCGGGGCGGCGCGTCATCACAACGACGCGATCTCCCAGCAGCACGGCCTCCTGGATCTGGTGGGTGACGTAGAGGATCGACCGGCGCGTCCGCTCCCAGAGCGCCAGGAGCTCGAGCTGCAGCAGGGCACGGCTCTGGGCGTCGAGGGCCGAGAACGGCTCGTCCATCAGGAGGAGCGCCGGCTCGACGGCCAGCGCCCGGGCGATGGCCACGCGCTGGCGCATGCCTCCGGAGAGGTGGTGGGGATAGCGGTCGGCGAACCCCTCGAGGCCGACCAGCGCGAGGAGTCGCCGGGACGCGGCCAGGCGCTCGGCGGGAGGCACGCCCCGGACCTCGAGGCCGAACGTGACGTTCTCGCGGACCGTTCGCCACGGAAAGAGCGCGTGCTCCTGGAAGACGACCGCGGTGAGCGACGCCCCCGCCGGCGCCCCGTCGAAGATCACGCGGCCCTCGGTGGGTGCCTCGAGGCCGGCGACGACCTGGAGGAGTGTCGACTTGCCGCATCCCGAGGGACCGAGGATCGTCACGAACTCGCCGGCCCCTACCTCCAAAGACACGTTCTCGAGGGCGACGAGCCGGCCCCCGGCCGGCGCCGGATAGACCTTCGAGAGCGATTCGACCCGCACGCGCATGAGCGCGCCGGGATCGCCGTCAGCGGCCGTGGAGGCCCGCGGCCTCCAGCGCCGATTCGGCGACGTAGTAGAGGAGGACGCCTCCGAAGACCGCCAGCGCCACGCCCCAGCCCCGCGCCTTGTTGACCTCGGGGATGAGGTCCGAGGCCGCGACGTAGATCGTGGCGCCGGCCGAGAGCGCCAGCGCCTGCCCGACGATCCCGGTGAACAGGTTGAGGAACACCACCCCGGCGAGCGTGGCCAGGCCCAGCACGCCGGAGGCCAGGAGCGCGGCGCGCCGGGACGCGCCCGACGCCAGCATCAGCGATCCGACGGCGAACCCCTCGGGGAGCTTGTGGAGCAGCACCGCCCCGAACAGGATGAAGCCGAGTGGCCGGCTCACCAGGAAGCCCGACGCGATCGCCACGCCGTCGAAGAACGTGTGGATGCAGAGCCCGGCCAAGCCCATGTACCCGACCCCCGGGTGGACCAGGGCGTCGTGGTGGATCTCCTCGCCGAAGTGGAAGTGCGGGGTCAGCGTGTGCTCCGTGAGGTGCACCACGAAGTAGCCGATCAGGACGTACAGGTAGAGGTGGGAGCCCTTCTCCAGGCTCTCCGGGACCATTCGCAGAAATGCGACGGCGAGCATGAAGCCGGCGCCCAGCGCGAGGAAGTACTGGAGGAACGTCCGATCCCAGTGGCGCCGGCCGGCCACGAGGGCCCCGCCCGCCACGTCCGCGAGCCCCGCGACCGCGCCCAGGACCAACGACAGCTCACGCGGGGACACGCCGCCGGCCCTCGAGCGTCATCATTGCAAAGACGTTGCAATACAGTCCTTGGGCTGTCAAGGGAAACATTGCTTGCCGGCCCGTGAGCCTATCCGGTAACGTATCGGTTTGCCGAACTGATTCGGCTCGACTCCATGGATTCCCGCCACTCCCCATCCTTCGGACGATGGCTGACCGGGACCGGCCTCCTCTCGGAGGCGGAGCTGGCGCGGGCCGATGCGCACCGCCAGTCCACCGGTGAGCGGCTGCCCGCCGTGCTCGTCCGGCTCGGGCTCTCGAGCGCGGAGGAGGTCGGCCAGGCCCTGGCCCGCCACCTGGAGATTCCGTACGTCGGGCGTGACGAGTTCCCGTCGAGCCCGCCCTTCCTCCAGCGGCTGTCGCCCCAGTACATGCGGCAGTACCGCTTCTGCCCCCTGACCGTCGAGGACGGCGTCCTCGTGGTGGCGTGCGCCGATCCCACCGACCCGACCGTCGTCGACGAGCTGCGCGGGGCGCTGGGGATCGATGTCCGGCTGGCGGCGGCGACGGAGACCTCGATCCTCGAGGCGATCGAGCGGTACTTCGGCGCCGGCTCGACCGCGGTCCAGAAGGTCATCGAGACGATCGGCGACGACGACCGCGGAGACGAGGCGGGCGGCGAGGACCTCACCTCGCTCCGGGACATGGCGTTCGACGCGCCGGTGGTGCGTCTCGTCAACCTGCTGATCGAGAACGCCATCAAGGCGAACGCCTCCGACATCCACATCGAGCCGTTCGAGGACACGCTCCGGGTCCGTTACCGGATCGACGGCGTGCTCTTCGACGCCGAGACGCCTCCCAAGCGCCTCCGCGCCGCGATCACCTCGCGGATCAAGATCATGGCGGAGCTGAACATTGCCGAGCGCCGGCTGCCCCAGGACGGCCGCATCCGCATGGGCCTGGAAGGACGGCGGCTCGACATCCGCGTCTCGACTATCCCGACTCTCCATGGCGAGAGCGTCGTAATGCGCATCCTGGACCGGGCGGCGATCCTCATGCCCCTCGACCACCTCGGCTTCGACGAGCGCGCCCGCCGGGCGATCGAGCGGGTCATCGGGCTGCCCCACGGGATGCTCCTCGTGACGGGGCCGACCGGTTCCGGGAAGACGACGACCCTCTATGGCGCCCTCGACAAGATCAACTCCCCCGACAAGAAGATCATCACCATCGAGGATCCGGTCGAGTACCAGCTCCGAGGGGTCAACCAGATCCATGTCAAGCCCAAGATCGGGCTGACGTTCGCGGCCGGCCTCCGCCACATCGTGCGCCAGGACCCCGACGTAATCATGGTCGGGGAGATTCGCGACGTGGAGACCGCCGACATCGCCATCCACGCCGCGCTCACCGGGCACCTCGTCTTCTCGACCCTCCACACCAACGACGCGCCCGGCGCCCTCACCCGGCTGCTCGACATGGGCGTCGAGCCGTATCTCGTGGCCTCGGTGCTCGAGGGCGTCCTGGCGCAGCGGCTCGTGCGGCTGATCTGCCAGGACTGTCGCAAGCCGTACGAGCCCGACGCGGGAGAGCTCCGGGCGCTGGGCGTGGATCGGCTCCCCGCGGCGGCGCGGCTGTCGCGCGGCACCGGCTGCGACAGCTGCCGGGGCACCGGGTATCGGGGCCGCACGGGAATCTACGAGTTCATGGGCATGAGCGAGGATCTCCGGGGATTGACGCTCCGGAAAATCTCGGGGCACGAGATGCGGCAGCGGGCGGTTGCCGAGGGCATGGCGACCCTGCGACAGGACGGCTGGGCCAAGTGCTGCCTCGGCATCACCACGGTGGACGAGGTCCTCCGCGTCACCCGCGAGGAGTCGGAGGTCTAGTGCCGGTCTTCGCCTATCGCGCGGCCGACCGGGCCGGCCGGACCGTCGATGGCGTGATGGAGGCGTTCGACGCCAACGCGGTGGTCGCGCGTCTCCACCGCGAGGATTACTTCCCGCTCCGGGTCGAGGCGACGGACGAGCAGGGCCGTCCGGGCCGGCGCCTCTTCGGCGCGCCGCGCGTGCCGTCGCGGGACGTCCTCGACTTCACGCAGCAGCTCGCCACCCTGGTCGAAGCGGGCCTCCCCCTCGAGCGGGCCCTGGTCGTCCTCGGCGACGTAGCCGCCAGCCGGCGCCTTCGGCAGATCGTGCAGGACGTCACGCAGAGCGTCCGGTCTGGATCGACGCTCGCCGATGCGCTGGCCCGGCACCAGCCTCGCCCGTTCTCGCGCCTGTACGTGAACACCGTGCGCGCCGGTGAGCGGGGCGGCGTCCTCGAGGTCGCGCTCCGGCGCCTGGCCGAGCACCTGGAGGGAGCCCGGGAGCTGCGGGAGGCCATTGTCTCGGCCCTGATCTACCCGATGCTGCTCCTGGTCGTGGGCACGGGCGCGGTCATCTTCCTACTGACCTTCGTGCTGCCGCGCTTCGCGGTCATCCTCGCGGATCTCGGCCAGACGCTCCCCTTGCCCACGCGCCTCGTGATGGGCGCGAGCGAGGTGTTCGTGACGTACTGGTGGGCGGTCGCGGCGGCGGTGCTGGCGATCGCCGTCGCTTGGCAGGCCGTGGCCCGGTCGGAGGCGGGCCGGCTCCAGCTGGACGCCGGGCTCCTGAAGCTCCCGCTCGCGGGCGAGGTGCTGCGGAAGATCGAGGTCGGGCGCGCCGTCCGCACGCTCGGCACGCTGCTCTCGTCCGGGGTGCCCCTGCTCGGCGCGCTCGACGTCGCCCGCGAGGGCGCCGGGAACCGCGTGATCTCGAGCGCCCTCGGCGCCGTCCACGGCGGCGTCAAGCGCGGCGAGGGACTGGCCCGGCCGATGGCCGAGACGGGCGCCTTCCCCTCCCTCGTCGTCCACATGGTTCGCGTCGGCGAGGAGACGGGGCGGCTCGACGAGATGCTCGGGCGCGTCGCCGGCACCTACGAGCGCGAGGTCCGCGTCGCCGTCCGCCGCCTGGTGGCGACGCTCGAGCCGGCCATCATCGTCGTGCTGGGCGCGGTCGTGTTGACGATCGTGCTCGCGATCCTCCTGGCGATCCTGAGCGTGAACGAGCTGCCCCTGTGAGGTCTCCGATGCCGACTCCGCGACGGTCCGGCCGCGCGCCCGCCCCCACCCGACGCGCGCGGCCGTTCCGGCCGAACGCCCGCGATCAGGCCGGGTTCACGCTCATCGAGCTCCTGATCGTCGTCATCATCCTGGGCGTCCTGGCCGCCCTCGTGGGGCCGCGGCTGTTCGGGCGGGTCGGCCAGTCCCGCCAGGCGGCGGCCCGCGTGCAGATCGAGCTCCTGGGCTCGGCCCTCGACCAGTTCAAACTCGACGTCGGACGCTACCCCAGCAGCCAGGAAGGGCTCCAGGCCCTCCAGCAGAGCCCCGGCAACGCGACCGGCTGGGAGGGCCCGTACCTCAAGAAGGACGTCCCGAAGGACCCCTGGGGCAACGCGTACCAGTACCGGAGCCCGGGCGAGCACGGCGAGTACGACCTCGCCTCGCTCGGCTCGGACGGCGCGCCGGGCGGAGACGGCGAGGCCCGGGACGTGACGAGCTGGGGCGAGGGCAAGACGCCGTGAGCCGGCACCGCCCGGGCGTCGACGCGAGAGGGCTCACTCTGATGGAGCTCGTCGTCGTGCTCGCGGTGCTGGCCGTCGTGACGGCCTTCGCTCTCCCGTCGATTCGCCGCGGCAGCGACGGGCTCCAGCTGCGCGCGAGCGCCGGCCGGGTGGCCTCGCTCCTCCGGGAGGCCCGACAGCAGGCCGTCACGCACCGGCAGCCGACCCGGGTCTCCCTCGATCCGAGCCGCCGCGCCGCGGCCCTCGTGTGGGACGCGACCGACGAGCCCCTGCGTCGCGTCGAGCTGCCCGCTCGGTTCCGGCTGGAGGCGGCCACAGGGGGCGAGACCCTCAGGTTCTCCCCGCGTGGACTGGCCCGCGACGCCCGGTGGGTGGTGGAGGGCCCCCGTGGCCGCCGCCTCATCGTCGAAGTGCACGGGATCACGGGGCGGGTGGCCGTCGCGGCCCCGGCCTCCTGAGAGCGCGCCCGGTGACATCATCGGGGGCCCGACGTCCGCGCGAGGAGGGCTTCACGCTGCTCGAGGTCCTCGTGGCGCTCGTCGTTCTGTCGACCACGGTCGTGGCGGTCCTGCAGCTCTTCGGGGGCGGCCTCCGGCTGGCGCGGGCCGCCGGCGATCACGCGGATGCGGCGCTTCTCGCGAGCGCGAAGCTCGCCGACCTCGAGCCTGGCCTCCTGGCCGAGGGCGTGACCGAAGGCACCGACGGCCCGTACCGGTGGACCCGCCGGGTGACGCTCGACCCCGGACTCCTTCCCGTCCAGCCCGACACCCCGGACACCATGCTCATCCGGCTGGCACGCGTGAACGTGGAGGTCCGGTGGGGGCAAGGCCGCCGCTTCGAGCTCGTCACCCTCCGCGCCTGGCGGATCGCCTCGTGAGCCGGCGGGCCCCACGCCCGGGTCTCCGTCCCGACGCCGGGGGCTTCACGCTCGTCGAGATCATGCTCGCGGTGTCCATCCTCGCCGTCGTCGTCCTCCTGGCCACCGCCGCGCTGCGGGTCGGGCTTCGCGCCTGGGAGGTCGGACAGCGACGGGCGGACCTCCAGCAGGAAAATCGCGCGCTCGTCGAGCTGATCAGCGAGGCCCTCGCCGGCGCGGCGCCCTACCAGGGACGTCTGGGGCAGAGCCCGGAGCGCGTCGTGCTGTTCGTGGGAGAGCCGGAGGAGGTGCGCTTCGTCACGAGCGCGGCGCCTCTCACGCTGGACGCCCCGGCGGCGCCGTTCCACTCGGTCATCCTCGGGAAGAAGGACCCGGAGGCGCTGCGGCTCGTCGAACGGCTCGTCCCCTCGGACGAGCCGTTCGCGCAGGAGCCCGAGCGCGTGCTGGCACGGTCGGTCACGCGCTTCACGCTGGCCTACCGGGACGAGTTCGGGAGCTGGCAGGAGCGGTGGGACGGCCGCGACATCGGGGCGCTGCCGACCGCGGTGCGCTTCGAGCTCGCGATCGGGAGCCAGGCTCGGCCCGCGCCGGCGGTCGTCGTCGCGCTGCCGCTCGGAAAGCGATCCCAGTGATGCGCGCCGCCGTGTCCCCCCGGCGCCGCGGCGACGCGGGCGTCGCGCTGATCGTGGTGCTCCTCGTCCTCGCGCTGCTCCTCACGATCGTCGCGGAGTTCGCCCAGGCCATGCGCCTCGAGGCGGTGGCCGCGACGAACTTTCGATCCGCGCTCGCCGAGACGTGGCTCGCCGAGGCTGGGTACCAGCGCGCTCTCGCGGAGATCCTGCCCGACGCCCTGGCGCACGAGCTCGACGCCGGCGGCGCCCTCGTGTTCCGCCGCGCGCGCCTCGGCACGCTCCCGGTCACCGAGCGCCTGGATCTTCGGATCGACCCCGGGCGGATGTCGTACCGGCTCACCGACGAGAGCGCGCGGCTCAACCTGAACCGGGCGACCCGGGAGACCCTGGACCGGCTCCTCCAGGAGCTCGGCGTCGAGAAGTCGGAGCGCGACGGGATCGTCGACTCCATCCAGGACTGGCGCGATCCGAACGAGGCGCACCGACTGAACGGGGCGGAGAGCGACTACTACCTCGGCCTGCCCGTCCCGTACCGCTCCAAGAACGCCGACTTCGACAGCGTGGACGAGCTCCTCCAAGTGCGCGGCGTAACCCAGGCGCTGCTCTACGGTCGCCCCGGCACGCCCGGCCTGGCGGAGTACCTGACGGTCTTCGGGACGGGGGCGGTCAACGTGAACACCGCCAGCCCCGTCGTCCTCCGGGCGCTCGGGTTCGCTCCGGCGGAGGTCGACTTCATCCTCGGGCGGCGGCCCTGGCTCGACGCCTTGGAGATCCCGGGAGGGCTCCGGCGAGCGAACCAGCGGACGCGCACCGACATCTTCCGGGTCGAGGCGTGGGCGGGCGGCACGGCGCCGGCGGGACGTGTGCTCACGGCGGTCGTCGAGCGTCAGACCTCGACGGGGCAGGTTGAGGCCGTGCCGCTCGCATGGCGCTGGTCCGACGCCATTCGGCCGGCGGGGGCGCCGCCGTCTCCCGGCGCCGCCACGACCGGGAAGCCGACCGGCCAAGCCCCGGGCAAGGCTTCGGGGATGCGGTGAGCGACGTCGTCGGGTTGGCGCTCCGGGACGGGCAGGTCGACGTGGTCGCCCTCCGGGGCAGATTCGCCGCGCGGAACCTCGTCACGGCCTTCAGCGTTCCGGCCGACGACGACGCCGCGGACGCCATCCGGCGCCGGCTCCTGGAGGCCGGGGTTCGCGCCCGCCGCGCGCAGGTGGGACTCCCGCGGCGCGCCGTCGTGGCGAAGGCGGTCGAGCTTCCGGTCGTCCCGGGCGCGGATCTCCGGCGGATGATCGGGTTCGAGCTGGAGCGCCACCTCCCCTTCCCGCCAGCCGACGCGCTGTTCGACTTCGAGACCCTGGACAGCGAAGCGGGCCGGCCGCTCCGCGTTCTCCTCGTGGCCGTCGAGCGGCGAAGCCAGGAGCGGGTCCGGCAGCTCCTGCGGGACGCCGGCCTCACCCCTCGCATGGTGGGCGTCGCGATCCACAGCCTCGCGCGTCAGGTGACGGGCGATCCCGCGCAGGGTCGGATCGTGCTCTGGCTGGACGCGACCGACGCGGAGCTCGCCGTCGTCGTCCACGGACGCATCGTCGCCAGCCGCGCGTTCCCCGTTGCGGCCGAGGCGGGGGCCCGCGCCCGCGCGCTGGAGACCGAGATCGAGCGCTCGCTCGCGGCGCTGGCCGAGACCGACCGTCGCGAGATCGCGGAGGTCGTCGTCGGCGGCCTACCCCCGCCGCCGTTCAGGTTGGAGGCGCTCCCGGTGCGCGTCGGCATCGACGCCCCGCCGGGCTTCGCGGCCCTCGAGGAGGGAAGCCTGCCGGCCCTGGCCGTCGCGCTCGATCGCGCGAGCCGGAGGAGCCCCGCCGCGAACCTGCTGCCCGACGAGCTTCGCCCGCGCCCGTTCCCGTGGCCGGTGGCCGCCACCGCCGCCCTGGCCCTCCTCGCCTGCGGAATCGCCGCCGCGATCCCCGCCGTCGCCTTCGTGAAGGAGCGGCGCGCCCTGGCGACGCTCGACGCCGGCATCACCCGCCTGGCCCCCGAGGTCCAGCGGGCGGAGCGGCTCGCCGCCGAGGTGGAGCGCGCGCGGCGCGATCTGGCGACCCTCCGGGGCTTCGAGCAGCAGGGACTCCATCCCCTGCCCGTGCTGCGAGAGCTCACCGACACGCTGCCGGGAGACGCGTGGCTGACGAACCTCTCGGTCGACCGCAGCGGGCTCGAGCTGGGTGGCTTCGCCAACGCCGCCTCGCAGCTCATCCCGCTGCTCGAGGCCTCGCCCGACCTCGAGCGAGTGGAGTTCACGTCGCCGGTGACCAAGGGCCGTGACCGCGAGCAGTTCCGGCTTCGCGCCACCTGGGAGCGGCGCGGGGGAGGACGCTAGGGTGGCGGCCTTCCGTCCGCGCGAGCGACGCCTCCTCGTGCTGGCGGGAATCGTCGGGATCGGGGTGGCGGGCTACGTCTACGTGGCCGAGCCTCTGATCGAGGCGCACGCCGCGACGCGCGAGTTGGTCGTCGCCCGCCGGGGCCTTCTCCTGCGACAGGAGCGCCTCGTCGCCCGATCGGACGCGTACGAGCGGGAGCTGAGCATCCTCCGCGCGGAGATCGTGCGGCGCCGAGGCCGGCTCCTGGCCGGCGACAAGGCGCCGGTCGCGGCGTCGGAGGTCCAGAAGCTGGTCAAGACCACGGCGCAGGAAGCTGGAATCGAGGTTCGCAGCGAGCGGATCCTCGCTCCGGTGGATCGCGGCGGCTATGCGGAGGTTCCCGTCGAGGTCACGCTGTCCGGCCCGATCCGGGGGCTGACGACGTTTCTCCACCGCCTCGAGGACGCGCCGATCCTGCTCGCCCTGACCGATCTCAAGATCCGGGCGCCCGCCACGGGAACGATGCGCGATCTGTCGGCAACGATCGCGCTCAGCGGCTTCTTCCCCGCGTTGCCGGGGTCGGGCCCAGCGCCCCGACCGGCCGGTGCCGGGCCGGGGCGGTCCGGAGGCTGAGCCGTGGCGCGTCGCCTCCTCGTCGTCGTGGACGGTCTCCTCCTTCTGGCCGCGGCCTTTCTCGCGGTGCGCCTCTACGAGACCTGGAGCGCGCGGGCGCCCGCCGGCGCGCCGGAGGCGCCGCCCCCGGCCTCCACCGAGGCGGCCGCGCCCCTGGCAATCGCCGAGCCTCAGCCGCCGCTCACTGCCTACGCCGTGGTCGCCGAGCGAAACCTCTTCAGCCCGACGCGCACCGAGGCCCCACCGGAGCCGCCCCGGGCCGCGGCCGGGACCGGCGCCCACGCGCCGCCGGCGCCGAAGCCGCGGCTCTACGGGGTCGTGCTCCTCCCGGAAGGACGTGACCGGGCCTACCTGGAGGACGTCCAGCGGCGACGGGTCTCCGGGTACTCGGTGGGAGACCAGGTGGGTGATGCCCGCCTCGAGCAGATCCGTTCGGACCGGGTCGTTCTGCGCCGAGGGGCCGAGACCTTCGAGGTGCTGCTCTACGACCCGACGAAGCCTCGCCAGACCACCGCACCCGGCGTACAATCGCCGGAGACTGGAGGAGCCGGCCGCCCCACGGTGGTGAGGCCACCGGTGCCGGTGCCTCGGCCGAACCCGGGCCTCCGCGCTCCGGTGCGTCCCCGGATTCCCGTGCCAGCCGTGCCGCCTCCTGCAGCGCCAGGTCCTGAAGGGCAGGAGCCGACCGAGGAAGAATGATCGCGAAGACGACGTGCCGCCAGATCGCGGTCCTCGGCCTCGCCGTCCTCGGCGGGTGCGCCGGCCCCGGCGCGGGCAAATCCAAGCCGCCGCCTGGCGCGAAGGCGCCGGCAGCCGTGACCGCAGCGCCCACGACGCCGGCCGCGCCGGCCCCCGAGGAGCGGCCGGCCGCACCGCCCGCCATTCCTCCCCCGCCTGAGGCGCGAAGCGGGGCTCCCGCGCCTCCGCCTCTCGGCGCGCCGGCGACCCCTCCCGGACGTGGGACGACCCAGGCGACGCCCGGCCGGCCCATCACTCCTCCGGCCCGATCGGGACGCCAGATCGTCCTCAACTTCGACAACGCGGACATCGAGGCCGTCATCCAGGCGGCGAGTGAGATCGCGGGGTTCAACTACACGATCGGTCCCGGCGTCGCCGGGAAGAAGGTCACGATCCAGACGTCGGGCCGGATCCCGGAGGACGAGATCTTCAACGTCCTCCTGGCCGTGCTCGAGGTCAACGGCGTCACGGCCATCCGCTCCGGCAACCTCTACAAGATCCTGCCGACGCCGGCCGCCCGCGAGCATCCCCTGCCCACCGTGATCGGCGCCCAGGCGGATCCCACGCGGCGCGACGACGAGATGATCACCCAGATCGTGCCGCTCCAGTACGCGGCGGCCGATCGGCTCGCGGCGACGCTGCGGCCGTTCGTCCAGGGGGGCAATCTCATCGTCCAGGGCAGTCTCATGATCATCACCGACACCGCCGCCAACGTGGCCCGCCTCCTGCAGATCGTGAGCGTGCTCGACGTCGAGGTCACGACCGACGAGCTCCGCCTGGTCCCCGTCCGGTTCGCCGACGCGGTGGAGCTGGGACGCATGTTGAACGAGTTCTTCAGCGGCCGACGAGCCCGGACCCCCGCCGCCACGGTGCCGGTGCCCGCGCCGGCACCCCCTCGCCCGGGAGCGCCGCCGGCGCCCGGGGCCGTGCCCGGAGCCGCGGCCGACTCCGGAGATCGGCCCCCGCTGATCATCGCCGACAAGCGCACGAACGTGCTGGTCGTGTCCGGCCGCCGGGCCGACGTCGAGCTCGCGTCCAAGCTGGCCGGTCAACTCGACGTCGACACGCAGGCGAACAAGCGCGTCTTCGTCTACTACGTGGAGAACGTCAAGGCCAAGGAGCTGGCCACGACCCTGACCGAGATCTTCGGGAAGCCCGGCGAGGGCGTGGCGCGACCCGCGCGCGGCGACGTGCAGTCGGGAACGGGAGGACCCTACCAGGGGACCGGAGGCGCGCCGAGCTCCGGCCCGCTGCCGCCACTCGTGACGGTCGTGGCGACGGGCAGTGACATCGAGCCGAGCGTGGTCGAGGGCCAGGTCAAGGTCGTCGCCGACGAGCCCAACAACGCGCTGATCGTCACGACCTTCCCCCGCAACTGGCCGCTCATCGAGGACACGATCCGAAAGCTCGACCGCACCCCGAAACAGGTCCTCATCGAGGTGCTGGTGGCCGAGGTCGGGCTGAACGACGAGAACCGCCTCGGTCTCGAGTGGACGCTCCGCACGCAGCGCGACGTCACGATCAACGGCACGCCGTACAACGTCGGCTCCGTCTCGCGGGTGGACGTAGGCCCGCTCTCCCCGCTGCCCGGCAGTCAGGCCGCCCCGACGCTCAGCGGCATCGGAGCCCTCGCGGGGGCCCCAGCCACCGCGGGCCTGAGCTTCCTCCTGTTCGAGACCGACCGCTTCCTCGGCATGCTGAACCTCTACGCCAACTACGGCCAGCTCACCGTGCTCTCGAGCCCGACGATCATGACCTCGGAGAACAAGAAGGCCGTCATCAACGTGTCGAACTCGGTGCCCATCGTCACGCAGCAGCAGGTCTCGGCGTCGACGGCCACCGGACAGGTCGTGCAGCAGCAGCAGGTGCCCTCGCAGGTCCTCACCCAGAGCGTCGAGTACCGGGATGCCGGCATCATCCTGACCGTCACGCCGCGGATCAGCGACAAGCGGGTGGTCGCCCTCGACGTGAAGCAGACGGTCAACGACGTCGGCGACCCCCGGCCGCCCAGCCTCTCCCCGGACATCATCAAGCGGGAGGCGGAGACGTCCGTCGTCCTCCGCGACAACCAGACCCTGGTGCTGGGCGGGCTCATCCGCACGCGGCGGACCAGCACGAAGCAGGGCATCCCGTGGCTCTCAAAGATCCCGCTCATCGGATTCCTGTTCGGCGCCACGGTCGACCGGATGGAGCGGACCGAGCTCCTGCTGCTGATCACACCCCGCGTGATCGGGGATCCCAGCGAGGGGCAGGACATCTACCAGCAGGTGCGCGGCCAGCGCCCCGGCCTGGAGAAGGACCTGCGCACCCACCCGAGCATCCTCCGGCCGGAGACGGAGCCGGCAACGCCATGAGCGAAGCTCCCGTTGGGCTCACCGCGCCCCGCCGACGCTGGTCGGCCCGCGCCCGCCACGCGGCCAGCATCCTGGCGATCGCCGCCCTCCTGGGAGCGTGCGAGGGAGGCTCCGGCCAGAGCGGGAGCGCGTTCGTCTTCCTGACCGTCGACGGCTTCTTCCTCGCGCAGGGCGAGATCACCTCCAGCATCACCTCGTCCACGACGCAGACGACGACGACGATCGCCTGCGTCATCCTGCGGAACAACATCAAGAACCCGACCGTCACGGCGCCCAACGCGCTGGACAACGTCACCATCCGGTCCTACACGCTCACCCTCAACGGCCGCACGTTCACCTTCGGGACCGCCGTGCTGGTTCCGGCCGGCACCGTGACCATGGGGAACATCACCGGCAACACGGCTACCTTCGCGGTCGTCGTGGCGCCGGCGGGGGCAAAGGGCGGCAACGGCTCGGCCGCGGTCGCGGAGCTCACGTTCAGCGGGCGGGACGGACGAGGGCAGTCGGTCGAGACGGACGGGGCGGTCAGCGTCTTCTTCGCGGCGGGGCCCGAGCCGACCGCCACCTGCAGCGGCACGCCGGTCACGCCGCCGCCCACGACGACGCCGCCGGCGACCACCCCCTGAGCGGCCCGGACGAGGCGCGGCCCGCCGGCAGCGCCCGGCGCCTACCAGCGGAAGAGCGAGGCCCCCCAGGCGAAGCCCGCGCCGAAGGCGGCGGTCAGGACGAGGTCGCCCTCCCGGATCAGCCCGGCGCTGTAGGCCTCGTGGATGCAGATGGGCACCGAGGCTGCCGAGGTGTTCCCGTACTTGTGCACGTTGTTGAACAGCTTGTGCTCCGGGATCTTGGCGTGCTCGGCGATCGAGTCGAGGATCCGCTGGTTCGCCTGGTGGAATAGGTAGAAGTCGATGTCCTCGGGCGTCAGGCCGTTCGCCTCGAGCGCCTCGCGCATGACCTCCTTGAAGCGCCGCACGGCCTGGGAGAAGACGGCCCGGCCATTCATGTAGGGCTTGGCCCGCCCGTCGTCGATCTTCTTCTTGGATACGATCGGATAGGTCGAGGCGCCATAGATCTCCCCGAACAGCTTGTCGAGGATGGTGCCGTCCTGGTGAAGGTGGTGCGAGATGAACCCGCTCCGGGAGCTCTCGTCGACCGACTGGAGCACGACGGCCCCGGCTCCGTCCGCGAAAAGCACCGCCATGTCCCGGCCGCGGTCCGAGAACTCCAGCATCGTCGAGAGCGCCTCGGCCCCCACCACCAGGACCCGCTGGTAGGTGCCGATCCGGATGAAGGCGTCGGCCACCGACAGCCCGTAGACGAAGCCCGAGCACCCCTGCTGCAGGTTCAGCACCGGCGTCGACGTGAGGCCGAACTTCGCCGACATGACGGCCCCGGTGTGGGGGTACGCGTACTCGGGGATCGTCGTGGTGACCACGATGAAGTCGATGTCGTCGATCTGGAGCCCGGCGTTCTTGAGCGCCATCTCGGCCGCCTCGCGCCCGAGATCCGCCGGCGTGACCTCCGCGTCGATCCGCCCGTCCACCCCCCGCTCGTAGACCTCGCGAAGGTAGGCGGCCTTGTCAGGGGCCTCGGCGAGCCTGAGGAGGAAGCGATACGTGCTCGGCACCACCCGGCGCTCCTTGATGCCGCTGCGCTGGGTGATCCACTCGTCGGAGGTGGTGAAGCAGCGGGCCAGCAGGTGGTTGTCCACCACGCAGTCGGGCACTGCCATGCCCGTCCCGATGATCTTTGCCTTGCGCATCGCTGCCTTTCGAGATCGGAAGGTCAAAAGCCTTGGCCAGCCTACTACCCGCTCTCGAAAGCTGTCAAGGATTGGGAATCCCTTCCGTGGCGGGACCTTGCGCCCGCCGCCCTCACGCGCCCGTGAATCGCGGCGGCCGCTTCTCGAAGAACGCGCGGAGACCTTCCCGGTGGTCGGCCCCCGCGATCATCGCCCCCTGAGTGAGCGCCTCCCAGTGAAGGGCCGACTCCAGGTCGAGGCCCAGCGCACGGTCCAGGAGGGCCTTCGCCGCGGCCAGCACCCGCGGCGGTCCGTCGGCGATCCGCCGCGCCAGCGCCAGGGTCTCCGCCTGGAGGTCGGCCGCCGGCACCACTCGGTTGACCAGCCCGATCCGCTCCGCCTCGCGCGCGTCGATGATGTCGGCGGTGAAGACCAGCTCCTTCGCGCGCGCGAGACCGACCCGGCGCGGCAGGAAGTAGGTGCCCCCCGCGTCCGGGATCAACCCGATCCGGGCGAACACCTCGCCGAAGCGCGCCCGGTCGGACGCCACCACAAGGTCGCACGCCAACGCGAGGTTGCAGCCGGCGCCGGCCGCGGCCCCGTCGACCATGGCGATGGTGGGGGCGCGGAACCGCGCCAGGGCCAGGATGGCGCGGTTGATCGTCTCGACGCGGGACTGGCCCTCCGCCGCTGTCATCGGGTTGTCCCGCATCAGCTTGACGTCGCCGCCAGCGCAGAAGTGCTCGCCGGCCCCGCGCACCACCAGCACGCGCACGCCCGCGTCCGCGTCGAACCCGATCAGCGCGGCCTCGAGGGCCTGGCGCATCGTCATGTCGAGCGCGTTGCGGGCCTCCGGCCGGTTCAGCGTAAGCGTGGCCACGCCGTCCGCGCACGCCGTCAGGATCGTCCCGGTCTCCATCGCCATCGGTCTCCTGATCCGGTCACACCCCGGCGGCCGGGGCCACCACGCTCGTCGCGGACGGCGCCGGGAAACCGGGCGCTCGCGCCGCCCCACCGAGCACCACCCAGGCGTAGTGGAAGCGCTTGCAGTCGCGGGTCGTCATCCGATCACCCCCGGGGCCAAGATCCGCTCGACCACCTGTCGTGCCGCTTCATCAGGGCCACGACCTCCTCCCCGGTGGGCATCGCGTCGACCGCGCCCCGCCGCGTGCACGTCAGGCCCGCCGTCGCGCTGGCGATGACGAGCGCGTGCTCGATGGGCACGCCGGCGGCCAGCGAGCCCGCGAACGCGCCGCTGAACGCGTCGCCGGCACCCACCGTGTCGATCGCCTCCACCGGGAAGCTCGGCACGCGGACCGTCCCGGACGCTCCGACGGAGACCGCCCCCGCCGCGCCCAGCGTCACGACCACCGTGGATACCCCGCGCGCGACCAGCGCGCGGCCCGCCGCCTCCGCATCGTCTGGGCTCCGGACCTCCCGGCCCGCGAGCAGCCCGGCCTCGGTCTCGTTGGGCGTGAGGTAGTCTACCAGCGGCAGGAGATCGGCGGGCAGCGGAAGGACGCGCGCCGGCGCGGGGTTGAGTACGGTGCGCTTCCCCAGGCGCCGCGCCTCGGCGAGCGCCCAGCGCACCGTCTCGATGGGCGTCTCGAGCTGAAGGAGCACCACGTCGGCCTCTTTCAGGAGGTCGGCGTGGGCGCGCGCCCGGTCGGGCGTGAGCCGGTGGTTTGCTCCCGGCGCGACCGCGATCTGGTTGCGCCCTTCCGGGTCGACCGCGATCAGCGCGACGCCCGTGGGCGAGTCGGTCGTGCGCCCGATCGGCCCCGACGGAAGGCGCGCCTCGGCCAGGGCGGAGGCGAGACGGTCGCCCATCGGATCGGCCCCGAGCAGGGTAACGAACGTGACCTGGGCCCCGAGCCGGCGGGCGGCCACCGCCTGGTTCGCGCCCTTCCCGCCGGGCGACGTGATCAGCGTGCCCCCCGACACGGTCTCCCCGACGCCGGGGAGCCGCGGGACGGACACCGTGAAGTCGAGGTTGGAGCTGCCGATCACGCAGACCGTGGCCATGCTACCTCCCGCTCCGAGCGCGCCGATTGACGCTCACCGCCCGGAGGCCTCTGCTATCATTGGTGCGGCCCGACGATCGAGATCCGGGCCGGAAAGGAGAAGCCAGCATGAACATCCAGATCACCTACTGCACCGAATGAGACTACTACCCCCAGGCCTCCAGTTTGCAGGCCGCCATCAAGAAAGAGTTCGGAGTCACCGCTAGCCTCCAGGGCGGACACGGTGGCGTGTTCGACGTGACGCTCGACGGCAAGCGCATCTACTCGAAGGACGAGACGTATCGCTTCCCCACCAACGAGGAGGTCTTCGCCGGAATCCGGGCCCATCAGAAGGCCTGACGGCGCGCTCGCCACTCACGCTCGAGCCCTTCGCGAAACCGGGGATGGGCGAGGCGCGTGAGCTCGCGGGCGCGCTGCTCGTCGGTGAGCCCCCTCAGCTCGGCTCTCCCGAACTCGGTGACCACGCAGTCGACCAGGTGACGCGGCGTCGTCACCGGAGCGCCGGTCCCGAGCCGCGCGACGATGCGGGAGCTTTCCCCACCGCGACCGGTTGACGGCAGGGCGATCACCGACCGACCCCCGCCCAGTGCGGCCCCCGTCACGAAGTCGAACTGACCGCCGATTCCCGCCACCTGGCGCTCGCCGAGCGCCTCCGCGTTCACCTGCCCCGTGAGATCGATCTCAATCGCCGAGTTGATCGAGACGAAGCGATCGATCCCGGCGACCACCCGGGGATCGTGGATCGCGGTCGACGGCTCCATGAACACGCGCGGGTTCTCGTGCGCCCAGCGGAACAGGGGC
>DATBGA010000092.1:0-47076 GCA_036558225.1 Candidatus Methylomirabilota bacterium
GCGCCGATCGCGAGCCTCCCCCCGCACGCGGTCGCTCGCCGCGGCATCTCGCGCTCGTTCCAACGCACGAACGTCTTCTCGCGGCTGCCGGTGCGGGAGAACCTCCGCCTCGCCGCCGCCGCCCGCGGCCGCGGCAGCTACGACCTGCTCGGCTCCGTGGGCCGCCTGTGGGTGCCGATGGAGCGGGCGCGGTCGGCCGCCGAGGCGGTGGGGCTCACCGATCGGCTCGACGCCCCCGCCGGCGCCCTTTCCTACGGGGAGCAGCGCCAGCTGGAGATCGGGATCGCGCTCGCCACCGACCCCAAGCTCCTGCTCCTCGACGAGCCCACCGCCGGGATGTCACCCGAGGAGACGCACCGCATGACCGAGCTCCTCGCCGGGCTGCCGCGCGAGATCACGCTCCTCATCATCGAGCACGACATGGACGTCGTCTTCACGCTGGCCGACCGCATCACGGTCCTGCATTACGGGGAGGTCCTGGCCGAGGGCACCGCCGCCGAGGTGCGCGCGGACCCCCGCGTCTACGAGGTCTACCTTGGCCAGTGATGGGGCCAGGCTTTGACTTCCCGACATTTCCCGCTCCAACCGAGGACCTGATGACGGGGCTCCGACGACCACGCCCGCCCTCGAGGCCGAATTGTCGGGAAGTCCAAGTCTGACCCCGATGCTCGACGTGGAAGGGATCCACACCTACTACGGAGACAGCCACGTCCTCCACGGGGTGTCGCTGCGGGTCGACCCCGGCGAGGCCGTAGCCCTTCTCGGGCGAAACGGCGCCGGCAAGACGACGCTGATCCGCAGCATCACGGGGTTCACGCCGCCGCGCGAGGGGCGGGTCCGGCTGGACGGAGAGTCGATCCACGGCTGGCCCGCCCACCGCATCGCGCGGCGGGGACTCGCGCTGGTGCCGCAGGGGCGCCGCATCTTCGCGCCGCTCACGGTGCGAGAGAACCTCACCCTCGGCGCCCGCCCACGCAGCCGGTCGGACGGCTGGACGCTGGAGCGAGTGTTCGAGCTCTTCCCGCGTCTCCGGGAGCGGGCGTCCCAGTCGGGCGGCACCCTCTCGGGCGGCGAGCAGCAGATGCTGGCCGTCGGCCGCGCGCTCCTCACCAACGGCCGGCTGCTGCTGCGCGACGAGCCCTCGGAGGGGCTGGCCCCGCTCATCGTCCGCGAGGTGGGCCGCATTCTCGTGGGCCTCAAGACCGAGCGCCTGTCGATCCTCCTGGTCGAGCAGAACTATCACCTCGCGCTCCAGGTCGCGGACCGCGTGTACGTGATGAGCAAGGGCGAGATCGTCTACGAGGGCGCCCCGGCGGCGCTCGAGGCGAACGAGGAGGTCAAGCGCCGGTATCTCGGCGTCGCCTGACGGCGCGGCGCGGCGACCGGCGGCGCCGCGCCAGGGGCGATCGCCGCGCCCCGCGCCCGCAGAGACCGAATGAGAGGGCGCGACGCCCGGTAGGCTATACTGCCCTGGCGGCGTGCGCCCCGCGGCGCGGTCTTGGCACCGAGCGCGTCTCGCCGCCGGCGATGCGGACCCTTCGGCGAGGCTCCCTCACGACCGCAGTCATGCGAGGCGTCGGAACGCCCGTCCACGCGGCCGGGACGGCCCGGACGGGTTGCGCCCGGAGACACGCCGGGATGTCCATGACGCTGCGGGCGCCCCGATGACGGCGCGCCGCCCCGCCGGCCCGCCTCGCCCCGCGCCCGGGGCGAGGGTGATGCTCGCGGCGGTGCGCTGGACCCTGGCGATCGCGTGGGCCTCGAGCCCCGCTCTGGTCCTGGGCGTCCTCGGCCTGGCGCTCGCCTACAGCACGGTCTCGGCCGGACTGGCGGTGACGGCGCGGGGGCTCATCAACGTCGCGGTCTCCGAGAGCCGGAGCGGGCATCCGCAGCTCGCGCCGCTGCTCCCCTGGCTCCTCGCCGGCCTGGGATTCGGCCTGATCGAGGGCCTCGCGCCGCTCGCCAGCGCCCATGCGGTCCGGCGGCTGGCCAGCCTGCTGCAGCTGCGCGTCGCCATCGACGTGTTCACGCACGCGTCGCGCCTCACCCCTGCCGAGACCGAGGACGCGAGGCGGCGTGGCCTCCTCGATCAGGTGCGGGACGCCGCGGCGCGTCAGCTCACACGGCTCCTCACCGAGTTGATCACCGTCACCACCGGCCTCGCCCAGTGCGCCCTCCTCGCCGGTGTCCTCTTCCACATCGAGCCGGTGACACTCGCCATCGCGATCCCCGGCGCGGCCCTGTACCTGTACGCAGAGTCGCGGGCGACGCGCCTGCATCACGCCGGCACTCCGGGCCGCGCCCTGAAGCAGCGGTGGACACGGTACTATTCCGGCCTGCTCACCGGCGAGCGGTCGGCGAGTCACGTGCGGTTGCTCGGCCTGGCGCCCCTCCTCATCGAGCGCTTCCGCGGTCTCTCCCACGAGCTCGAGGCCGGAGAGCGGGCGCGGGCGCGCGAACAGCTCGGGAGCGGCGCGGCCTTCGCGCTCCTGACCACGTGCCTCTTCAGCGGCCTCCTCGCCCTGGTGACCATCCGCGCGGTACAGGGACGCCTCACCGTCGGGGACATCGCCGTCTTCGCGGCGGCCAGTGCGCGGCTCCGGACGACCATCAGCCGCCTGGTCGCCGCGGTCTCGCGCGCGCTCGACGCCGCCCTCGCGAGCGAGGGGATCCGGAGCTTCCTGGCGATCCGCCCGGAGCCGGCTCTCCCCGCCCCCGCGGCGCCGGTCGCGCCGGCGGCAGGGGTCGACGTCGAGGACGTCTGGTTCACGTACCCCGGCGCCGCGAAACCGGCCCTCGCCGGCGTGAGCTTCAGCATCCGGCCCGGGGAGATTCTCGTCCTCACCGGGGACAACGGGGCGGGAAAGACGACCCTGGTCAAGCTCCTCGCGGGCCTCTGCAAGCCCGACAGGGGGCGGGTCCTCCTGGACGGGCGGGACCTGCGGGAGTGGCCGTTCGAGACCCTCCGCGAGCGGCTGGCCGTCGTCTCGCACGAGAGCCCGCGGTTCGAAGCCACGGCGCGCGACAACGTCGCCTTCGGCTGGTGGCATGGCCTCGGCCACGCGCCCGAGGCCGTCGAGGACGCGGCCCGACAGGCCGGCGTGCACGACCTCCTCCAGGGCCTTCCCCGCGGCTACGAGACGACCATCGGCCCACTGTTCGGCGAGCACGACCTCTCCGCGGGTCTGTGGCAGCAACTGGTGCTCGCGCGCGTGCTCGCACGTCCCGCTTCGCTGTGGCTCCTCGACGAGCCGACCGCGCACCTCGACGACCGCACGGAGGGCGAGATGCTCTCCCGAATCCGGGCGCTCGCTTCCGGCCGGAGCGTCCTCCTCGTCTCTCACCGTCCCCGGTCCCTGGCGCTGGCCGATCGAATCGTGGTCCTGGAGCGCGGCCGCGTGGTCGAGGCCGGCGCGCGCCCCGAGCTCCTGGCGCACGGCGGCCGGTCGGTCGGACTCGCGGTCGGCCGGGACCGATGAACGGGCGCGCCGAGATCTGGGTCGGCGCGTGCGCCGGGGCGTGGCAGGCGCGCCGGGGAGGCCCACGACCCCGGGCGGACTTCTGACAGGCCGGGCCCCGTGCGGTTGAGCGAGGTGCTCGTCGAGTCGGCCGAGGCCGCCCTCCGTCTCCAGAGACCCGATGGCTCGCTCCCGGCCGGCTTCAACGGCCCCTACGGAGACCCGGAGACCCCCGTGCGTACCACGGCACACTGGCTGATCACGTTCCTCAAGATCCACGAGGTCTCGGGATCCCCCCGGTTCCGGGAGGCGGCCGGCCGCGCGGCGGACTTCCTGGCGAGCCCCGTCCAGCGTCCGGCGAGCGCGACGTTCCTGTGTCGCCGGAATCCACGCAAGGACCTCTGCAACGGGCTGATCGGACAGGCCTGGGCCATCGAGGCGCTGCTGAGAGCGGGCGAGATCCTGGGCGAGCGGTACCGGAGGCTCGCCGCCGAGGTTTTCGAGCTGCATCCATTCGACGACGAGCTCGGCCTCTGGCGCATCGTGCACGTCGACGGACGCCCGGGCCCGATCGACGGGACCTTCAACCACCAGCTCTGGTTCGCGGCGGCGGGCGGGCTGCTCGACGGCGCGCCCCGCGGGCCGATCGGACGCCGGGTCCATCGGTTCCTCGACTGCGCCCGGACCCACCTGCGCCTGGCCCGGTCGGGGCGCATCCGGCACTCGGTGCTCCTGCCCGGCGCGCCGCACACCCGATCGGGACCGAGGCGCTGGGCCGGTGCTGTTCGGAGTGCCCCGGGCCGCTTCCTGACCCAGCGGCACCGGCGCCGGCGAGAGATCGGCTACCACGCGTTCAATCTCCACGCGCTGGCGCGCCTCCGCCAGCGCATCCCCTTGCACCCCCTGTGGCGGGACGCGCGACTGGGCGCGCTCCTCCGCTACCTCGGCCTCGACGAGTACCTGCGCGGCCTAGAGCGGAACGAGTACGCCTACGTGTATAACCCCGTCGGGTTCGAGGTCGCCCTGGCGCTCCAGGTGTTCGCCCCCGCGGATGCCGCGACCGCAGGACTCGATGCGTGGTGGGTCGCGCGTCAGCTCGAGCGCACCTACGACCGGGACAGACGGCTGATGGACCGGGGGACGATCGATCCGCCCACGCTGGCCGCCAGCCTCTACGAGGCGTGCTGGCTTCACGACGTGACGCTCCCGCTCACCGAGGCGGCGCCGCACCGGGCCTGGCGTGCCGAAACCCCGGACTCCTAGCCGGGCGCCGACCCGCGCCGCGGCCCGCCCCGCGCCCGGAGCCCGTCGGACGCCGCCTGCCCGAGGCACACGAGGGCCGTCAGCCACGCATCCAGGTTCCGCAGCACCAGCACCCCGACCCAGCCCGTCCGTGACAGCCGCCCGTCCCAGCTGCGTGGTGGCGGGCACGAGAAGAACGGTCGCAGCTGTCGGATGCAGCGGACGCGGGAGCGCAGGGCGCCGAGGTCGTGAAGAGGCCGGTGAGCGCGCGCCAGGCGCAGGGACTTGCCCAGGGCAGCGCGCATCGTGGCTCGCGCCGGGTGCCGCACGACGGCGTCCGCCGCGTACCCGATCGGCTCTCCACCCAGCCACAGCCGGTGTCCGAACTCGCGGTCGCCGCCGGAGATGAGGTCCGGCCGGAACGGTCCGTAGCGATCGAACATGCGGGCGTAGGTGAACAGGTTCGCCGTCGCCCCGAAGCCGTACCGCCGGACGAAGCTCTCCTGGTCGATGTGGACCGCAGAGTCCCAGTACTCGCAGGCGTTCGGCCGATCCTCGCGGTAGCTGAACGTGACGCGACCCGCGATGGCGCCGCTCCCCTGCCGCTCGAGCGCGACCACGCCCCGCTCGATCCACTCGGCGGCCGGGGTGCAATCGGCATCCGTCAGCGCGATGATCTCTCCGCGTGCCTCGCGCAGCGCGCGGTTGCGTGCCGCGTACGACGACCGCATCTCCGCCTCCACCACCAGACGGACGCGCCCCGCGCTCGAGGCCGCGAAGCGTTCGACGGCCGCCCGGGTGCCATCCCGCGACCCGTTGTCGGCCACGACGATCTCGCAGCGCTCCGGCGGATACGTCTGGCGGCAGAGCGCATCCAGACAGGCCCAGATCCCCGGCTCGTCGTTCAGCACCGGCACGATCACGGAGACGAGAGGGCGCTCCTCGGGAGCCCGCGCGCCCGCGCGAGCGGCCTCGACCCGCGTGTCGGCGCGGGGACGCCTCGGGGGCTCGAGCTGGTTCGCCGCCCCCCCGTAGGTCGCCCGCCGCGCCACGTCCACCCAGCGTGCCGGCAGCACGAGGCGCGCGAGGAGGCGCGTCGCGTGCGCGGCCGAGCTGGCGCCGGTGAGTCCGGCCGCCGCGACGTGCCGCAGCGCCGCCGCTCGTCGCCGCCAGGTCAGGGCGCCGCGGACCGCGAACTCGGCCCTGAGGCAGCGCCGGGCCGCCGGGGCCAGGGTGCCCTGGACGCGCTCGAGCCACCGCCGGCTCGTGTCGTCGCCGTTCGGATGGGACAGTCTCTCGGGGCGAGGCTCGCAGCTCCAGACCGCCAGGGTCTGCGGGATCCACGTGAACCGGAAGCCGGCCGCCTCCATGCGGAGGCAGAGGTCCCAGTCCTGGTATCGCGGCAGGGTCGGGTCGAATCCATACTCGAGGAAGTGCTCGCGACGGGCACACATCGTGCTCGTCCGGATTAGGCCGCCCCTCCGGAACAGGTAGTCGCCCACGCGCTCCATCGGGCCGAGGCCGCGCGTAGGACGCATGCGGCCCCAGCCCGGTCCGCGGGCGAACACGGCATGGTAGGCGAGCTGGCGGCTGTCGCGATCCCGGAGGAGCGCGGCCATCTGGAGCTCGAGCTTGCGGGGCAGCCAGTAGTCGTCCGAATCCAGAAGCGCCACCCACTCGAACCGGGCCGTCTCGATACCGCGTCTCCTGGCCGCCGCCGCGCCGAGGTTGCGGGGCTGACGCTCGTAGCGAATCCGCGGATCCGACTGAGCCTCGACCACGCTCCGGGTCTCGTCGTCCGAGCCGTCGTCGACCACGATGAGCTCGAGGGGCCACTCCTGGGCGAGCACGCTCCGGATGGCCCGGTCGAGCGTCACCGCCCGGTTGTACGTGGGGATCACGACGGACACCGGGGGCCGGGCGTCCGCCGATGGCTGCTCCGAGGGCGGCATCGCGCCCATCATACGGGACGGGCCCTTCCGAAGGGCGATCGACCGGCGGGCCCCATCGCACTCTACCCAGCAGCCGGTCGACATCCGGTACCATACCGACGGGCTCCACGAGACATGGCGACGGGCACGTTGACCGTTTGGTGTCCCAGCGGCCTCGCGAACCGCCTTCGCGTTCTCGTGTCGGGTCTCGCCATCGCCGAGGCCTCCGGAAGGGCTTTCCGGATGCTCTGGCCGAGTACGCCGGCGTGCGGCGCCGCGTTCGGCGAGCTCCTGGTCAACGACTGGCCCGTCCTCGACGTCGAGAAGATGGATCCCGCATGGCAGGCCCGGTGGCTCGAGAACCTGTCGGTCCGGAAGCGTCCGAACCCCCTCTCGGATCCTCGCCTCGATCTCGCGTTCGGCACGAGCTGGTGGATCCTCCCCCCGAGCGATCCGGAGAAGTCGGCCGCGCGTGCCCGCTGCGCCCAGCTCCTCGCGGGCCTCGAGCCCGTCCCGCCGATCCGCGAGCGGGTCGCGGCGTTCCAGGCCCGCCACTTCCGGTCGACGATGATCGGCGTCCATCTCCGGCGGGGGGATTTCGTTCGCTATCGACCCGAGAGCGCCGGGAACACGGGCGAGGCCCTGGCGGAGCTCGACCGCTTTCTCGCGGAATCGCCCGACGCGGGCATCTTCCTCTGCACGGACGACGCCCCCGTTGACCACGAGGGGCGCCACGTCGGGCGCGAGGGCGTCCGCGAGCTCCTCCGGGCGCGGTACGGCGCGCGGATCGTCCCGAGCGCGGCCCGCAGCGTCGACCGCCGCACGGTGCAGGGCGTGCAGGACGCCCTGCTCGACCTGCTCCTCCTGCGCGCCACCCAGGTGGTGGTCGGCACGGCGGAGAGCGCCTTCTCCTCGCTCGCGATCTTCGGCCGATCCATTCCGCACGTGCTGGTGTCCGGCAGCACGCCCGAGTACCGGCGCCGGGTGCGGCGCGCTCGGCTGTCCGGCGCCTACTGGATCGTGATCGGCATCGCCCGGATGCTGTACGGCGAGCGCATGGCGTTCAGCCTGGCGTCCCAGCGCCTCTCGGGCCTGAAAGGACGCTCGATGGGCAGGGTGCGGGACGCCCTGCGCCGGGCGATGACCGTCCGGGCCGCCCGTCCGCGGTGAGCGACCCTCCGGCCGTCTCGCCGGACGTCGACGGCCTCCGCCTCGCGTACGCTCCCGGAGCCTTCGACCCGGGCCTGCCGACGGGCAAGGCCGCGCACGTCGCGCAGTTCGTCGCCCATGCCGCCGCGCTCGGCCACCAGGTCTGGACGTGGCCCGGCCGGCCCCTGTCCGGCGCGCGCTCCCTGCCGACGTGGCGGCTCCCGCGGCTGGACGCGCTCCGGCGGATGGACGCGATCTACGTCCGGTGCGGGTCCGCGGCTCCCGCCCGTCGTCACCGGGCGCTGGCGCTCTCCCGCCGGCTCCTCGGGCGGCCGCTGACGGTCTGGGAGTTCAACGCCCCGCTCGAGTACGCGCTGCTCCGGCGGGGCACCGCATCCAGCGTCGCGGAAGCCGTCCGGGACTTCCGGCGCCTCGGTCGAGGCTGCGACCTCGCCATTTGCGTCTCGGACCACCTGGCCCGCTACGTCCGGGACCAGCTGGGCATCGGCAACGTCCTGACGGTGCCGAACGGTTCCGACCCGGAGCTGTTCCGGCCGGACATTCCTCCGGTCGACCGCGTCGAGCGCGGCGACGGCCGGCTGAATGTCGCGTGGATCGGCAGCCTCGACCTGCCCTGGCACGACGTGGACCTCCTCCGGGCGGCGGCGGGTCTCCTCTGGGAGCGGGGTGCCGGCGGGCGCGTCGCCTTCCACCTCATCGGGGCGGGCGCGCCGGGTCTGATGCGCGACATGCCGCCGAACGTGTACTTCCACGGATCCGCGCCGTACACGACGGTCCCGCGATGGCTGGCCGCCATGGACGTGGGGCTCTGCCTCTACAGGCCGGGGCCGGCCGACTACAGCTCACCGCTCAAGCTGTTCGACTACATGGCCAGCGGTCTCGCGGTCGTGGGGACTCCCCAGCCCCAGCTCGGGCGAGTGTTCGCCGAGCTCGATCAGTCAGACCTGCTCGTGCCGGCCGGCGACCCGTCGGCGCTGGTGGACACGCTCCTGCGTCTCGCGGCCGATCGCGCCCGCGTGCGCCGGCAGGGCCTCGCCGGGCGCCGGCGGGTGATCGAGTTCTACAACTGGCGCCGGGTCGTCCGGGACACGGTGAACGCGATACGGGATCTCCGCGCGGCGGCGCGCCATCCGGGCTCCGGCCCCGCTCCGAGGGAAGACCTCCGCCCCTAGGGCGTCCTCGACGACGGCGCCCTCGCCGCCGCGCCGCCATCGGCTCCGCTGGGGACCTCGCCGGCCCGGCGACGCGGCCCGCGGCGCACGCCGAGCGCGGGGGCCTGGGTATACTGGGCGCGCCATGCGATTCCGGGTCGGGTTCGACGTCGGCGGGACCTTCACCGACTTCGCGCTCCAGGCCGACGACGGCCGACTCCTCACCGGCAAGCGCCTGACGACGCCGGATGACCCGGCGCGGGCGTGCGTGGACGGGCTCCGCGAGCTGATCGCCCGCGCCGGACTCGGGTGGGCCGATCTCGCCCACGCGGTTCACGGGACGACCCTGGGCTCGAACGTGGTCATCGAGCGCAAGGGCGGCAAGGTCGCCCTCCTCACGACCCGCGGCTTCCGCGACGTCCTGATCATCGGCCGGGAGAAGCGCTACCAGCTCTACGACCTCTCCATCGAGAAGCCCGCCCCGCTGGTGCCGCGCTCGCGCATCCGGGAGGTCCCCGAGCGGGTGGCCTTCGACGGCGAGGTGCTCCAGCCGCTGGACGAGGCCGGGCTCCGCGATACCGTCCGCCGGCTCGTCCGGGACGGGGTGGCATCGATCGCCGTCTGCTTCCTGCACTCCTACGTCAACCCGGCGCACGAGCGACGCGCCGCCGAGATCGTCCGCGAGGAGGCGCCTCACGTCGCGGTCAGCCTCTCCTCGGAGATCTCGCCCGTCATCCGCGAGTACGAGCGAACATCGACGACGGTCGTCAACGCGTACGTGATGACGGCGGTGCGCGACTACCTGGAGCGCCTCGAGGGGGCACTGCGGGCGCTCGACTACCGCGGCCGGCTCTTCGTCATGCAGTCCGGCGGCGGCGTCGCCACCGCGGAGACGATGGCCCGCTTCCCCGTGCGCATGATCGAGTCGGGGCCGGCCGCCGGGGCCCTCATGGCCGCGGTGTACGGGAAGCTCACCGGCGACGCCGATCTCATCGCGTTCGACATGGGCGGGACCACGGCGAAGCTCTCCCTGATCACCGGCGGCGCGCCCCGGACGATCCGGGAGTTCGAGCTCCACCGGATCCGGCTCCAGCCGGGTAGCGGGCTCCCTATGAACATCCAGGCCATCGACCTGGTCGAGATCGGCGCCGGCGGCGGCTCGATCGCGCGGACCGAGGCCGGCGTGATCCAGGTCGGTCCCGACTCGGCGGGCGCCGCCCCCGGCCCGCTCTGCTACGGGCTCGGCGGGAGCGAGCCCACGGTCACCGACGCCAACCTGGTCCTCGGGTATCTGAACCCCGACTACTTCCTCGGCGGCCGGATGCGGCTCGACGTGGAGGCCGCCCGCGCGGGCATCGACGCCCGCGTGGCCCGACCGCTCGGCCTCGGGGTCGCGGAGGCCGCGTGGGGCATCCACCAGATCGTGACGACGAACATGGAGCTGGCAACCCGGGTCGTGTCGATCGAGCGCGGCTACGATCCGCGCCGCCTCGCCCTCGCAGCGTTCGGGGGTTCGGGCCCCGTCCACGGCTGCCGGCTCGCCCAGGCGCTCGGCGTCCCTCGCGCGATCCTGCCGGCGGCGGCCGGCGTCACGTCCGCGATCGGCCTCCTCGCGGCCGAGGTCCGGTTCGACCTCTCCCGCTCCTACGTGGGGCGCCTCGACGCACTGGACCCGGCGTATCTGGCCGGGATCCTCGACGAGATGAAAGCCCAGGGCACGGCGGTCGTCCGGGAGGCCGGCGTGGGCGGGACGCTCTCGCTGGCCCGGTCCGCCGACATGCGGTACGTCGGGCAGGGCTACGAGCTGACGGTCCCGATCCCCGATGGGCCGGTCGACGGGCGGACGGCCGAATCGCTCCGCGGCGCGTTCGATCGTGTCTACGCCCATCGCTACGGATACTCGGACGCGCGGGCCGCGGTCGAGCTGGTCACCGCCTCGGTGACCGTGACCGGCACCGGGCCCGAGGTCCGGCTCGCCGAGCAGCCCGGAGGCGCTCGCCACGTCGCGGAGGCCCGGAAGCCGGACCGCCCCGTCTACTTCCCGGAGACGCGCGGCTACGCCCCGTGCGCCGTGTACGACCGGGCCCGACTGCCGGTCGGCGCGTCCATCGCCGGACCCGCGATCGTGGAGGAGCCGGAGTCCACCACCGTGCTGCCGCCGGGCACGCGCGCGGAGGTCGATCGCTGGGCCAACCTCATCGTGACCGTCGGAGCCGTCGCGTGACGCTGGATCCGGTCACGCTCAGCGTCGTCTGGGGCGCGCTCCAGTCGGTCACGGTGGAGGTCGGCACCACCGTGCACCAGACGGCGCACTCCCAGCAGGCCCGCGAGGGCCAGGACTTCTCCGTCTGCCTGTTCGACCCCGAGGGCCGGATGGTCGCCCAGGGCCCCTACAGCCCGGGGCACATGGGGGCGATGTCGTTCGCCGCCAAGAATGCGGTCCAGGCATTCCCGGGCGACCGGCTGCGGCCCGGGGACGTGGTGCTGTTCAACAGCCCGTTCCTCGGCTCCGGGCACTTCCCCGACTTCTTCATGATCCAGCCCGCCTTCACGGACGACGGCCGGCTCATCGGCTTCGTCGCCAACATCCTCCACCACACCGACGTGGGCGGGATGCGGCCGGGCAGCCAAGCCGTCGAGGGCGTGTTCGACTACTTCCAGGAAGGCCTCCACGTGCCCCCGGTGAAACCCTGGAAGGGCGGACAGGAGCAGGAGGACATCCTCGCCATCATCCTGGCGAACACCCGCATGCCCGAGTCGATGCTGGGCGACCTCCGCGCCCAGCGGAACTCGCTGAGGGTCGGCGAGCTCCGGATGATCGAGCTCGCGCGCCGGTACGGCCACGAGACGATTCAGGCAGCGATGGCCGAGATCATGGACCGGACCGAGGCCAAGGTGCGCGAGGCGATCCGGGCGATCCCGAACGGGGTCTACCGGTTCGAGGACCACATGGACGACTCGGGGCCGGGGACCCCGCCGATGCGGCTCGCCGTGGCGGTGACCGTCCGCCACGACGACGTCCTGATCGACTTCGACGGTACGGGGCCCCAGACGGAGTCGGGGATGAACTCCTACGTGAACTACACGCGCTCGTACTGCTACGCCGCGGTGAAGTGCCTGACCGATCCCTTCGGCCCGCAGAACGACGGCGCCTTCCGCCCGGTGCGGATCGAGGCCCCACTGGGCTCGTTCCTCAACCCGCGCCCCCCGGCCGGCGGCGGCCCGCGGGCCGTCTTCTGTTACCGGATCTTCGACGCCGTCATCGGCGCGGTCGCCCCCGCCCTGCCCGGCCGGGTCACTGCGGCCGGCTCGCACTTCGCGAACCCGACGTGCGGGGGATTCGACCCCCGGCGGAACCGCCGGACGGTCGTCTACGAACTGATCCTCTCCGGGACCGCGGCCCGCGCGGACCGGGACGGCTGCGAGGCCATGTCGATGGCGTTCAACGCCTCGAACATCCCGGTGGAGTCCCAGGAGGCGAACCAGCCCGTCCTCGTCGAGCGGTTCGAGCTCATCCGCGACTCCGCCGGGCCGGGGCGCTTCCGGGGCGGGACGGGCATCCGGCGGGACCTCCGGTTCTTCCTGGAGAGCGGCAAGCTCACCAACAACACGGAGCGCCACCGCTTTGGCCCGTGGGGACTCTTCGGCGGCCAGCCAGGAAAGCCCGGGGTCACGCTCGTGAACCCCGGCACTCCCGCGGAGCGGCGGGTCCACTCCAAGGCGTCCGACACCGTCGAGCCTGGCGACGTCGTGTCGTTCCAGCAGTCCGGCGCGGGCGGATACGGTCCGCCCTGGGAGCGCGATCCCCGCGCGGTGCTCCACGACGTCATCGAGGACTACGTCTCCGTCGAGGGCGCACGGCGGGACTATGGAGTCGTCATCGATCCGACGACCATGACGGTCGACGAGGCGTCAACGACGGCCGCCCGCGCGGCGATGCGGCGCGCCGGCCCGCTCCCGATCGTCACCCGGCTCGGACCACTCTGGTGACGCGACGGCGCTCACTGGCCTGCGGGCGACCGCACGCCTAGTCCCTGACGCCGCTGCGAGCGTCGAGTGTCCCGCGCCGACCTGGTGCTCCTCGCCGCCAACGCGGTCTACGGCACCTCCTACGTCGCTGTCCACTTCGCCATCGACGACATCGGGCCGGTCACCCTCGCCTTCCTGCGGCTGGCCATCGCCGTCGCGCTCCTCGTCCCGATCTGCCTCGCGTCGGGGAAGAGGGGGTCGGAACCTCAGCGACGGGCGGACCGGCGGACGTTCTTCTGGATGGGCTTCGTCGGCTTCACGCTGGCCTTGGCGCTCTCCCACTGGGGGCTCCGGTGGTCGACGGCTACCAACGCCGCCCTCCTGATCGCGACCGAGCCCATCGCGCTCGTCGCTCTTGCGCCGGTCGTTCTCGGCGAGCGCCTGACCGCGCGCGAGGGCTGGGGTACGGCGCTGGCCGTGCTCGGCGCGACGGTCGTCGTGGTCAATGGCTTGCCCGGCATCACTGTTGCCCTGGCGCCGCACTGGCGCGGTGACCTCCTGCTCCTGCTCTCGGGCGTCTGCTTCGCGGCGTACTCCCTGCTCGGGCGCCCGGTGCTCGCGCGCCATCCCAGCCTGACGGTCACGACGTGGTCGTTCGTCTGGGGGCTCGTCACGACGGTGCCGCTGGCCGCGGTCGAATGGCACGTCGCGGGACGGCCCGCCTGGACCCCGGCCGGCGTCGCCGCCATGCTCTACCTCGGCGTGGTGATTACCGGCCTCGGCTACCTCGTGTGGAACTGGGCGCTCGAGCGCGTGTCCGCCGCGCGCGCCGCGGTCTTCCTGAACCTTCAGCCCCTCGTGGGCACCGTGCTCGGCGTGGCGTGGCTCGGGGAGGTCTTCACAGTGTTCACGGCGGGCGGCGGTGCCCTCATCATCGCGGGCCTCTGGCTGGCGCTCACGGGCCGGCCCGCCTCACGCTGATCGCACGACGGCTAGCGACCGAGACGACGGCGCGCCTCGGTGAACATCGCCTCGAACATCGCCCAGGTGAGCCTCCCCGTCTGGGTGTTCTGGCGGCTCGGATGGTAGGTCCCGAGCAGCGTGACCCCCCACGGCAGATCGATCGCGGCGCCGTGGGCGAACTTCGGGCGTGGCCGGGGGACGGGGAGCCCGACAGCGCCGGCCGCGCCGAGGTAGGCGTCAAAGCCGATCCGCCCGAGGCCCAGCACGACTCTCACCCGTCCGAGCCGGGGCAGCTCCTCGCGGAGGTACCCCGCGCACCGGCGCAGCTCGCCCGTCGTCGGCCGGTTGTCGGGCGGGACGCAGTGGAGGGCGGCCGTGATGTAGGCGTCGACGAGGCGGAATCCGTCGCCGCGCCGGCGCGAGGTGGGCTGGGTCGCGAAGCCGTGGGCGTGGAGGGCCCGCGCGACCCACTCGCCGCTTCCGCCCGCCGCGTCGCCGGTGAACATCCGGCCGGTGCGGTTGCCGCCGTGGGCGGCCGGGGCGAGCCCGACCAGGAGGAGCCGCGCCGACACATCTCCGAGGCTTGGCACCGGACGGGCCCAGTAGGTCTCTCCGTGGAACCGTCGCGGCGGGGCGGCGGCCACCGCTTCGCGGAACCGCACCAGTCGCGGGCAGCGCCGGCACGCCACGATTCGCGCCTGCAGGTTACGCAGCGCCATCAGCCGTCATGATAGACTGCGCCGCGTGCGCCCGCTCCCGTCTGCGCGCTCGCCGCGGTGCGGAGCGGACCACCGGATGCCCAGCATGCTCGACTCGAGTCGCCGGGACCTCTTCCGACTCGGCGCGGCGTCGTCGGTCGCGCCGAGCGCGGCGCGCTGATGGTCCCCGCGCTCATCGCCCACGGTGGGGCCGGCGGCGACCCCGATGACAAGCCGACGTACCGGCAGGCCCTGGGCGACGCGCTCGGGCGCGGATGGGCGATCCTCCGCGGCGGCGGCCCGGCGCTCGACGCGGTCGAGGCCACCATCCAGGCCATGGAGGAGCATCCGCGCTTCAACGCCGGCTTCGGCTCCGCCCTGACCGAGCGCGGCACCGTCGAGTGCGACGCGTCCATCATGGAAGGTGACGGGCTCCAGGCCGGGGCCGCGGGCGCGGTGAGCGGCGTCCGGAGCGCCATCGGTCTGGCGCGGCGCATCCTCGAGGACGGCCGCCACATCCTCCTCGTCGGTGACGGTGCCCTCGCGTTCGCGCAGGAGCAGGGCATTCCCCTGTGCGCAGCGGACGCTCTCGTGACCGACCGGCAGCGCCGGAGCCTGGCCAGGCACCTGGCGGCGCGGCGGGACGCTCCCGCCCAGCACGCCTCCGGGAGCGTCGGGGGCACGGTCGGCGCGGTGGCGATCGACGCCCAGGGCCGGGTCGTCGCCGGCACCTCCACCGGGGGCTACACGGGCAAGCGGCCCGGGCGCGTCGGCGACTCCGCTGTCATCGGCGCGGGCACGTACGCGGACAGCCGGCTCGGAGGCGTGTCGGCGACGGGGCACGGAGAGGCGTTCATGCGCACGGTCCTGGCCAAGACCGCGCTGGACGTGCTGCGGGAGCTGGACGAGCCCCAGCTGGCCGCGGAGGTCTCTATGGACATCGTCCGGGAGGAGGGGCGCGGAGACGGCGGCTTGATCCTCATGGACTGGCGGGGCCGCCTCGCGTACGCGCACTCCACCGCCTTCATGCCGGTGGGCTGGTGCCTCGCGACCGCCGCGGAGCCGACCCTGCCCTTCTAGGGACGATGCCCGGACCGGGTTCCCGGACCCGCCCGCGCGGACGGAGATCCCGGACGGAGGAGTCGTTCGCATGAAGGTGAGCGTGAGTCTCCCGATCCCGTGCGGCGGCGTCATCGTCCGCCCGGGGATCTGGTCGCCGGCGACGACGACGGCGTCGTGGTGGTGCCGAAGGAGCAGGTCGCCCAGGCGGCCGAGCGGATCCGACGGATCCACGACCGAGAGGCGCAGGTCAATAAGGCGCGCGTGGCCGGGTACACGACGGTCGACATCCGGGGGCTCCGCCCCAAGCTCCCGCAGTAGCGGCGCCTCCGAGCGGTGCCGTGGCGCCGGCGGGCCCGAGCGGACCGATCAGGCCGGCAGCGCGGCCGAGATCCGGTCTCGCGCGAGGGCCATCAGGAGCTCCGGCCGCGCCTTGCGATCGGCGTCGGGCGGAAGCGCCGACCCGTCGAGCGGCGCGTGGTACGTGATGGTGATGCGGCCCGCGCGCGGCAGGCGGCGCTGCACCGGCCACGCCTCGAACGCACCGACGATCGTGACGGGCACCACCGGAGCCCCGGTGGCCAGCGCGAGCCGGAACGCGCCGGGGCGGAACGCCTGAAGCCGGCCATCGGGCGAGCGGCCGCCCTCGGGAAAGATGACGAGCGGCTCCCCCTGGCGCAGGACCCGCAGCGCCCGGCGAACGGCCGGGTTGTCGGGCTCGCCCTCCTGGATCGGGAAGGCGCGGGCCCAGCGCATGAGCGCCCCCAGCCCTCGGATGCGGAAGAACGGCTCGAGCGCCATGTAGTGGAGCGCCCGGCGGATCGGGATCGTCACCAGGATGGGATCCATGAAAGAGACGTGGTTGGGCGTGATGACGACCGGCCCGGTCCGCGGGACGTGCTCGACCCCCTCGAAGCGGATGCGAAAGACTCCGCGCGCCGCCGCCCACACCCCGGGCCGGCACGCCTCGAGGAACCAGAAGGGGACCGAGCGCACGGTCTCATCGTGACACGCCGGCTCCGGCCGTGACAACGACGCGGCGGTCCCGTCCCCTGATCGTCGCCCACCGTGGGGCCGCCACCGTGGCGCCCGAGCACACGATCCCCGCCTACGAGGCCGCGGTCGCCGCCGGCGCGGATGCCCTGTGGCTCGACGTCCAGGAGTCGGCGGACGAGCAGCTCGTCGTCACCCACGACGTGGGGCTCGAGCGGACGACGAATGGCCGGGGGCCGGTCCAGGCGCGCACGGTGCGGGAGCTCAAGCGTCTCGACGCCGGCCGCTGGTTCGGCTGGCAGTTCCGCGGCCAGCGGATCCAGACGCTGTCGGAGGTGCTCGAGCGCTTCCGCGACCGGATCGGATTCGTCGTGGAGCTCCGGGGCGGGTCCGACGTCTACCCGGGCATCGAGGAGCGCGCGCTCGGCTTGCTCCACCTGTACGGCGCGGCGGACCGGACGCTCGTCGCCTCCTACGACCACCACGCGCTCGCGCGCTGCCGCGCCCTCGACGGGGACGTCCGGCTCGGCGCCTGCGTCGCGGGCCGGCTCCTCGCGCCCGGGGCGCTCGCGCCGCCCGGGATGCTGACCGCGCTCTGCCTCGACGCCGCGCTGGCGCTCGAGCGCGACGTGGCGGCCTGCCGGGAGGCCGGGCTGGAGTGCTACCTCCGGGGGGTCGCGGGCGCGGGGGAGGCGCGCCGTCTCGCCGCCTGGCTTCCCACCGCGCTCGTCATGGGCTCGGACTTCCGAATCGGGGTCTGACCCCGCTTTGGGTCCTTCAGCGCGCGAGGCCCGCCCCGGCGAGGGCAGCGCGGATGGCCTGGCGCTCGGCCTCCGGGATCGGCGTGAGCGGGGGGCGGACGTGGGCGGCCGGCAAGCGGCCGAGAATCACGAGCGCCTCCTTCATGCGGTTGTGCATGTCCACGAAAGGAGGGGCGTAGAAGACGCGCACCAGCGGATCCAGCCGGTCGTTGATCCGGCGCGCCTCGTCGAGATCCCCCTTCCGGCACGCGTCGAAGAGCTCCGCCTGGAGGTCCGCGGTCACGCTGCCCATGCCCGAGATCGCGCCGTCTGCCCCCAGGAGGAAGCTCGCCATCAGGGACATCGTGAACGACGAGAGGACGGCGACCGGGCGCCCGGTGGCCCGGATCGCGCGGAGGTTCCGCTCGAACGCGACGATGTCGTTCGACCAGTCCTTGACGGCCGCCACCTGCGGGATCTCGCAGAGGCGGGCCAGCGTCTCGGGCGCGTAGCCGATGCCGGACGCCGGCGGGTACTCGAAGACCACGATCGGGACGTCCGCGCCCGCCGCCACCTCGCCGACGTGGCGGATCACCATCTCCGGCTTGACCTGGGCGCCCCACATGAAGAGCGTCGGCGGGAAGAGGAGGATCCCCGCCGCACCCTCGGCCCGCGCGTCGCGGGCGAGACGCACCGCCTCCTGGGTGCCATCGGTGTAGACGCCGGCCACGACCGGTAGCGCCCCCCGCACCTCGTCGACGGCGATCGCGAGCGCCCGCCTCCGCTCCTCGCGGTCGAGCGAGGACACCTCGGCGGCGTGGCCGTTCACGACCAGGCCCGTGACGCCGCGCACCTCGGCGAGCCAGCGGAGGTGCCCGCGGTAGGCGGGCTCGTCGATCGAGAGGTCCGCCCGGAAGGGCAAGAGATTGGCCGGCATGACGCCCTCGAAGCGGAGCGGCTCACTCATCGGGTGCTCCCTCCAGCGGTGGCCGACGGTCCCCCGCCCGCCGACGGCCGCCTCGCGGGTCGTGCTGGCCGGATCCTGGCCCCGGGCATCAGACCAGCGCGGGCTCCTTGCCGCGCTCCGACTCCATCGCGCCGAGCGCCCCGTCGACGCCGCTGCCGTCGTGGACGATCGCCGACACGGCGGCCGCGATCCCGCGCGGGTCGTCCGCCCCCGGGTAGAGGACGTTCCGCCCGATCATGGCGCCGCGGACGTTCGCGCCGGCGGCCATGCCCCGCGCCAGGTCCTCGAGCACGGGCCGCGGATCCCCGACCGCCTCGCCGCCGAGGAGCACCAGCGGCAGCGTCGTCGCGCACGCGACGCGCTCGAACTCCGGACAGGTCGGCACCTTGAGCCACGTGTAGAGGGAGCTCGTGCCCCAGGCGGACGCCACGCTGACGGCCTCGATCAAGGCCCGCGCCGTGCGGACCACCTTGTAGGTTCCGTTGTCGCGGACGACCGGCAAGGGCTCCAGAAACGAGAGTAGGCTCGACTCGGCCAGCTCACCCATGGCGCGGACACATCCCTCGATCGTCGCGAGCGAGCCGCGATCGGTCGGGTCGATGCGGACCATGAACTTCCCGCCGTCCATCCCGAGGACGAGCATCCGGCGCGTCGTGAACCCGGTGAAGCGATCGTCCATCTCCCAGGCGCTCCCCGGCAGCCCGCCCCGGTTCATGCAGCCGATCAGGAGCCGCTCGTCGAGGGGGCTCTGGCCGCCCCGCTCGCGGATGAGGCCGCCCAGGATAAGGAGGTCCTCGACGACGTCCGGCGTCGACATGAAGCCGTCGATCCCCGGATGGCTCAGCACCCGGACGATCCGCGCCAGGAGCTCGTGACGGTCCGCCATCGCCAGGGGATCGTCCTGGATCCGGAGACTCGCGCGGCCGGGATGGTCGGCGGCGAGGATGACCAGCTTGCCGTCGGGGATCAGGACGCGGCGTCGCGCACGCCGGTCCGCCTCCCCGTCGGCGAAGGCGGGCTGCCGGACCCGAAGGTCGGTGATCGCCTCGTACAGCTTGCGCGGCAGGTAGGCGCGCGCATCGAACCCCGTGGGCATCGTCGGCTCCTTCTGCACCGTGTTTCGACCGGCACGCTTCGGATCCGCCACCGCTCCAAAGGCCTCGACGCGCAGGTAACGCCGCGTTCCCGGTGTTCCGAGCCCTGAGCGACGTGACAGCGCCGCCAGGCCTCAGGATCGCCGAAATCAGAAGATACCACAACAGATCGTGAGCGGCGGGCGCGGCCGGCAGCCGCCAGCCCCGCCGCAAACGGCGTCGCGGAACCCCTTTCTCGTCGATGCGGCACCGAGTGCCCGCGGACGTCCCCGCCTCCTACAGCAGCACGCTGCGCTGGAACCAGACGGCATCGGCCAGGGTGCGGTGCCCGCGCCGGGCGAGCTCTGGCAGCAGGCCGAGCATCAGAGCACCGGCGACCAGCGCGTCGCCCCGCGCCGTGTGACGGCCGACGACCGGCACGCCGAGCCGTGCGGCAAGCCCTTCCAGTGACACGTCGGCCCACCCCCGATGCAGTGCCGCGGCAAGACGCATCGTGCAGAGCGCCGTGTTCGGGAGCGGCTGGCGGTGGTGGGCTCGGCGTCCCCGATCGAGAAGCGCCAGGTCGAACGCAACACTGTGCCCCACGATGACGTGGTCTCCGCACACGGCCTCGATCTCATCGAGCACCGCGCCGAGATGCGGAGCGGCCGCCACCATCTCGTCGGTGATGCCGTGAATCCGCGTCGAGGCAGCCGGGATGGGTCGGCCCGGGTTGACGAGCGTGTCGTAGCCCTGAGCCGGGCTCCCGCGCCGAAAGGGGACGACCGAGACCGACACGATCGAGTCCCGATTCGCGTCGAGCCCCGTCGTCTCCACGTCGATCGCGACGAATTGCTCGAGCAGAGTCCCGAGGGACCGGCGGTCCTCGGGCATGACAGCCCGCCACTCGTGCCATCGCAGCCACCGCGCCACCACCCACCTCACGGGGCGTCTTCCGAGGGGCGGGCCTCGTCGGCACCAGCACGGATGGCGAAACGGGTCGCGTCGCGCGAGACTCGGCCGGCGCCGCCCTCGAATCGTTCGCGCACGCTCACCCGAGCAGATCCGTGCCGTAGTGGTGGCGGATGCGCCGCTGAACCTCGGCCACTATCCGGAGAGCATCGCGGAGTAACACGGCATCGGCACGCGACTGCTGGTCCACCCGAACGTGGTTGTCGACCTCCTCGCCCCGGTCCAGCTCGTCGAGCTGGTGTATCAGTCGGAGCCGGAGGAGGTGCTGGTACGCGCCGATGACATCGCGGATCTCGGCTTCCGTGTGGATGCCGCCGGCGGCGCTCGCGCGGAACCGATCGACGGTATTCGTCTCGCCAAGTCCCTGGGCGAGGGCATACACCCGCGCGGCGCCCACGAGCTGCCGGCTGCCCCCTTGCTTGAGGTCGACCGTCCCCCGCCGCGGACCCGCGCGCTCGACGACGAGCCGACCGAACAGGCCGACGGGCACACGATCTTCGACCACATCCTGGGCCATTCGCCGCAGGAAGAGCGTCTCCTTCGGCGCCGCCTCCCTGACCAGGTCGGCGAGGCGCTGACCGAGCTCGACCTCACCGCCCAGCGGTCGGAGGTCGAAGAAGATCGACGCGGCGAGCACATGCTCGGGCGTCGTCTCCCTCATCCACTGATCGAAGTAGCGCACCCAGGCGGAGAGCGGTTGGCACCACTTGGGATTGGAGCCCATGATCTTGCCCGGGCACGGCGGAAAGCCCACCTCGATCAGCGCGTCGGTCATTCGTTCGGCCAACCGATGGTAGAAAGCGGCCGCGGACGCGGTCTCGCCGGGCGGGTCCGCGTACACGAGGCCGTTGTCCTGATCGGTGCGGAGCGTCTGCTCTCGGCGGCCCTCGCTTCCGAAGGCCAGCCAGCAAAACGCCCCCGGAGGTCGCGCTCCCTCATCGGCCGCCAGCGCGCCGAGAATGAGCGCGAGCGTGCGCAGAACCAGCCGGTCGTTCAGCTCGGTGACAAGCCGGGACACCTCGTATGCGGTGCCCCCCTCCCCCACCAACCGCCGGACCAACCCGGTCACACGGCCGGCGGCGTCGCGGAGCTGGGCGAGGCTCTCGGCGCGACCGATCTCGCGCGCGAGGGTCACCGGATGCGCGGTCTGGGCGAACAGCAGATCATCGCTCGCGACGACACCCACGAGCTGTCCGTTCTCGGCGAGCGGCAGATGGTGAATGTCACGCCGGGTCATCTCGAGCAGCGCCTCGAAGGCGAAGGCATCCGGCGCCACCGTGACGACCGGTGACGACATGATCTGGCCGGCGGACGTCGTCTCGAGATCCCGGGCCTCCGCGAC
This sequence comes from Candidatus Methylomirabilota bacterium, assembly GCA_036558225.1. GTDB lineage: Bacteria > Methylomirabilota > Methylomirabilia > Rokubacteriales > DASRDR01 > DASRDR01. Next base: position 21,729 of record DATBGA010000092.1, read on the forward strand.
GACCTTCCGGCGAAGATCGCGGTCGGTCACGATGCCGATCGGAAGCCCGTCCGCGGCCGTCACGACCGCCGAGCCCGCGCCCCGCCGGGACATCAGGCGGGCGACCTCGGCGACGGCCGTCTCGCGCGCGCAGGTCACGGGCTCCCCCTTCACGAAGTCTCGGACACGCGTGACGAATAGCGGTCCGGCCGAGGACCGATCGATCGCCGAAGAGCCCCGCGGCCGATCAGGCACCGGTTCCCACCGCGGAGGAAGCCAAGGCCGCATCCCGATCGCGCTGGTGGCGCTCGATCCGTGCGACGACCACGATCGTCAGGACGGCGGCGGCGATCCGAACGCACTCCCCGAAAACGAGCAGGGGCAGTCCCCCGCCGAATCCGATCCGCGCGAGGAGCCAGCGGCCCGGCGGAATGGCAGACAGGTCCAGGATCACGCTGGCCGTGCACAGGCTCCACCACCACGCCACCCAAGCTGTCACGCCGGGCGGAGTCCGGCGCCCCGCGCTCCGTCGCCAGAGGGAGGTGACGGCCCGCGCGATCCGGGCGAGATCGGGCCCTGCGGAGGCGACCTCGTTGACACCGCAAGCGGCGGCGTGTGTACCCGTCGTGTCGAGGGCTTTGAGGGTTCGATGCGCCCGGCGGATCCAGACCAGAAAGAGGCCGGCCGCAGACAGCCACGCGACGCCCTGTACCAGCCGCAGGATGGCGATCTGACCCGCGATGCGCCCCGGCTCGGCCCCCGCCAGGATCTGCCCGGCGGCCGCGAGCCACACGGCGTGAGCAAACACCAGCGACGCCTGGATCGCCATCCAGGCCAGGACGATGCTCACTCCGAGGACCGCGATCAGGATGCGTCCGAGCCAGCCTGGCTCTGGAACGATCGGCGCTTCATCCGACCGGGAATAGGAAGGCACGCGTGCGGCTCCGGTGCCTATGCTACGCGTGTCTCCTCCGGGGACCTAGGGGCGCGCGCTAGGAGACAACCGGGGCGGCCAGACGGGCCAAGACGATACGTGCGGCCAGAAGCCAGAGAAGCGAGACAAGCCAGAGCCAGTTCTCGGCCACCCGGCCGCCCGTCAGGAAGCGGCTCACACGATAAGGCGGATCCGTCGCGATGAGGAACATCTGCCACACGGCGTTCCGCGGATTCCGGATGAAGAGCCGCAGGAGGAGGCGCCCCAGGATGAGCCACTGGGCGGTCGCCAGGAGAAAGTTGGCCGTCTGGAGAACTGCGCTCACGGGCCGCCGCTCCGCGGAAGCATCGGTCACGGCCGTGTCGCGGCCACCCGGAGCAGTCCCGGGCGGCCGCGACGATGGCAGTGCGTGACGCGCGCTACTCGATGCCTTCGAGCTTGAGCGTCGTCCCCTTGGGGTAACGCACGCTCTCGACCAGCTCCTGAGTCTTGGCGTCGGGAGGCGGGAACATCCGCGACACGAAATAGATGACGAGGAACCCGATCGGCACCCCGAACACGCCCGCGCCGACCTCGCGGACACCGAGCGGGTAGATGGCCCAGTTCCGGCCCACGATGATCAGGATGAGCGCCGTGAGGAACCCGGCGATCATGCCGGCAATCGCACCCTGCTTGTTCGCACGCTTCCAGAAGATCCCCATGACCAGCGCGGGGAAGAACCCGGAGCCCGCGAGGGCGAACGCGTAGGCCACCACGGCCACGATGATGTTGATCCGGAACGTCGCCACCCAGGCCCCCGCGAGCGCGGCCACCACGAGCAGAACCCTGGCGGTGGTCAGCCGCTTCACGATCGACGCCTGAGGGTTGAGGATCTTGTAGTAGAGGTCGTGGGAGAGCGAGTTGGAAATGGTCAAGAGGAGGCCATCGGCGGTGGACAGGGCCGCCGCCAGGCCGCCCGCCATGACGAGCCCGGTGATCACGAACGGCAGGCCGGCGATCTCCGGGGTCGCCAGCACCACGAAGTCGGTCGACTTGATGACGAAGTCTCCGAGCTGGAGTATTCCGTCCTTGTTCTTGTCGACGATGTCGAAGAGCCCGAGGCTATTCTTCGCGACCCCGTCGATCGTGTCGCCCCAGCGATTGACCCAGTTCGGGAGCTCGGCGATCTTCTTGCCCACGACCTGCGTCAGCACCGTCCATTTCGCGAAGGCCGCGTACGCGGGCGCGGTGAAGTAGAGCAGAAAGATGAAGAACAGGGACCAGCCAACCGAGTCCCTTGCCTGCTTCACCGACGGCGTCGTGTAGTAGCGCATCAGGATGTGCGGCAATCCCGCCGTGCCCACCATCATGCAGAAGCAGAGAGCGAACCAGTTGAGCGCGCCGCCCGGAGTCAGGTCCACCCACAGCTTCTTGACCTCGCCCGCCGCCATCAGGGGGCGCTCGATGTTCGTGATCTCCTGGAGCACGGTGCCGTAGGTGAACTCGGGGATGGGCACGCCGAGGTGCTTGTACGAGAGCAGCGCCACCGGCGTGATGTACGCGAGAATGAGAATGATGTACTGGGCCACCTGGGTCCACGTCACCGCCCGCATCCCGCCGAGCATCGAGCAGACCAGGATGCCGGCGAGGCCGACGAAGGCCCCGACGTTGAAGTCCATACCCAGGAAGCGGCCCATGATGATGCCGACGCCGGTGATCTGGGCGATCAGGTACGTGAACGAAGCGGCGATGGCCATGAGGAGGCCGGTCACGCGCGCGGCGTTGCCGCCGTACCGGAGCGCGAGGAAGTCCGGAATCGTGTAGGCGCCGAACTTCCGGAGGAAGGGCGCCAGGAAGATGGCCAGGAGGACGTAACCTCCCGTCCAGCCCGAGACGTATGCCAGACCGTCATACCCCGTCGCGTACAGGGCACCGGCCATCGAGATGAACGAGGCGGCGCTCATCCAGTCGGCCCCGGTGGCCATGCCGTTGAAGAACGCGGGGACCCCGCGGCCGGCGACGTAGTACTGGTCGGGCTTGGCCGTACGGCTCAGGACACCGATGAGGGCATAGACTCCGATCGTCACGACCAGGTAGGTGTAGGCGATCGCGCGGTTCGGGATGAGCTGCAGGTACTCGGCAAAGCCCAGCAGGACCGTGAACAGGATGAACGCGCCCGTATAGATGCCGAAGATCTTCCCCCATGACATGGCGCTAGTCCTCCTGCAGCCCGTACTGGCGGTCGAGCTTGTTCATGTGGACCGCGTACCAGACGATCAGGACGACGAAAAGCGCCAGGGAGCCTTGGCCGGCGAACCAGTAGGAAACCGGGAACCCGAAGATCACGATGGAGTTGAGCCAGCCGTGCAGGACCAGCGGGCCGACCCAGGAAACAAACCACAGCACCAAGATCAGCCAGGTGAACCGGGAGGTCTCCTCCCAGTAGGCATCGCGCGTTTTCTGGTCGATCTCCTTCGGCTGGGCCATCCGCGTCCTCCTTGACGGGCGACCCCGGGCTCGGAACCGCTCCCAGGGGCTCAGGGAATTGGATCTCCGGGCCCCAGACGCCTAGACACCGGAGGAGGGAAGATTGCACCCCGGATGCCAGCCCTAATATGTGCCAAGCATGCGCCAACAATGAAGTCCTCGTGCCACCATCGCCCCGGAGGTGGTCTGGCTACCGCGATGTCTTGGTATCGGTACCGTCTTCGCTCGGGAGTCCGGCCGGGGGTGCATCGGGCGCCTCCCCCCCGGCGGCACGCGAGCGCAAGCCGTAGCGCACCATCTTCTCCCACAGGTTCTTGTTGTCCATGTCGGCGTGACGCGCCGCAGCAGAGAGCTTTCCACCGTGGAGTCCCAGGACCCCGGCCACGTAGGCTCGCTCGAACTCCTCCACCACCCGTGCCTTGGCCTCGCGGAACGGGAGGGTCAGGTCGACGACCGCGCGGTCCGCCCCCCCGGGGGCCAGGAAGGGCGCCACGTCAGCAATGACGTCTTCTCGTGCCACGATCACCGCTCGCTCGACGACGTTCTCGAGCTCGCGGATGTTCCCTGGCCAGGGATAGCGGACCAACGCGTCCAGCGCGGCCGGCGCAAATCCCCGCATGGTCTTCTTGCAGCGCCGGGCGCTCTCGGCCAGGAAGTGCGTCGCCAGTGCCGGGACGTCCTCGATTCGCTCGCGAAGGGGTGGCACACGCAGCGGGAACACCGACAGTCGATAGAAGAGGTCCCGGCGGAAGGCGCCGCGCTCGACCGCCTCGCGAAGGTCCTGGTTCGTGGTTGCGATGAACCGGACGTCGATGTCGACGGGGTGCTCAGCGCCGATCGGCGTGATCTTCCGCTCCTCCAGCGCGCGAAGGAGCTTCGATTGGAGCGGGAGCGGCATCTCTCCGATCTCGTCCAGAAGGAGCGTGCCACCGCTCGCCAGCTGGAAATGGCCCCTCCGTGGCTCCGCCGCGCCCGTGAACGCGCCACGACGGTATCCGAAGAGCTCGGACTCGAACAGCTCCTCGGGAATGGCAGCACAGTTGACGGCGACGAACGGCTTCTCGCGCCGCGGCCCCGCGAAGTGAAGCGTCCGGGCGAGGAGCTCCTTGCCGACACCCGTTTCGCCGTGGATCAAGACGGTGGTATCGATCTGGGCGACCTCGCGCAGAATCCCGAGGATCTCGAGCATCTTCGGGCTCTTCGCGATCAGGTTCGTGAGCGTGAATCGTTCCTGGTTGTGACGGAGCGACTGACGGCGCTGATCCCGAAGCTCCCGGAACTCGAGCGCCCGCCGCAGCACCAGCAGGATCTCCTCGGGCTCGAACGGCTTGACCAGGTAGTCCTCCGCGCCGAGCCGGGTGGCCTCGACGGCGGCGCCGATCGTGCCGTACGCGGTCATGACGACCACGCCAACCTCCGGGTGCTCGGCCTTCAGCCGGCGGACGACCGCGACGCCGTCCATCCCCGGCAACCGCTGGTCGGTCAGGGCGAGATCGACGTCCGCCCGCTTGAGCATGTCGAGGGCCTCCTCGCCGCTCCCCGCGGTCAGGACGTCGAACCCGCCCAGCTCGAGCGCCCGGCGCAGCGGCCGCAGGAAGACCTCGTCATCCTCGACGATCAGCACGCGCCGTTTCATCCAACACTCCCGCCGGGAGGGTGATCGCCACGCGCGTCCCCTGCCCTCGCTCCGAGATGACCCTGATCTCGCCGCCGTGCAGGTCCACGATCTTCTTCACGATGGCCAGGCCCAGACCCGTGCCCGTCGGTTTCGTCGTGAAGAACGGCAGAAACATGCGCTCCCGCTCCTCCGAAGTCATGCCGACGCCGTTGTCGGCGACCTCGAACACGACGACGCCGCTGTGCCCGTGGCACGTCACCTCCACGCTGCCGCCAGGCCGCCGTTCGACTGCCTCGATCGCATTGCGCACGACGTTCGTCAGCACCTGCCGCAGGCGAAGACCGTCAACCAGCCCGAGGACGCCGCTCGGAAACGTCTGCGACGAGGAGAGTGCGACGCCGCGGGCTCGCGCGTCCGGTCTCAAACCCTGCACGACCTCCCGCATGATGAGCTCGACATCGAAGGGCTGGCGATCGAGGCGCGTCTCGCGCGTGTAGTCCAGGAGGTGGCTCACGATCGACTCGATCTCCGCCACGCCTGAGCGCATGCTCTCCGACATCTCGCGGGAGAGCGCGTCGCCATTGTGCTTCGACAGCACCGCCATGGCCATTTTTATTCCGCCGAGCGGGTTGCGGATCTCGTGAGCGACGCCCGCCGCCATCTGGCCGAGCGATGCCAGGGTCTCCTGGTGGATGAGCCGCCGCTGCAGCTCGTGCTGCCCGGTGAGGTCGCGCAGCACGCCGACCGTTCCAAGGACCTGCCCGCCCGGATCGAAGATGGGGGTGACGGCGAGGTGGGCGGGAAACTCCCGCCCCGCACGTGTCCGCGCCCGAACGTCGCCCTTCCACGCATAGGCACCGTGGAACGTGCCGGCCCGTCCCCGAGAGGCTCCGAATCCCGGCGCGAGGAGCTCCCACCACGGGGCGCCGGCCAGCTCGGCCTGGGACGCCCCGAACAGACGCTCGCCGGCCGGGTTCACCGTCACCAGGCGCCCGCCGATGTCCGTGGTGACGATGCAGTCGTCCACGCTTCGCACCACGCTCGCCAGAAGACGCTCGGTCCGCTGGACCTCCTCCTCGGTGGTTCGAAGCGAGTGTCGCAGCTCCTGGAACGACTCGACCAGGCGCTCCGCCTCACCCGTCGACAGGGTGAAGCGGTCCTCGACGATGAACCGCGCGGCCGCGGCGCCGAGCGAGGCGGCCAGCCGCCGCTCCAGCCGGATCCGAAGCTCCAGCAGCTCCGGGGGCGTGAGCTCGTCAGGCTCTCGGGTACCGAGAACCTCGCCGGCGATCACGGCGGCTTCCGGGCCGCCCACGTAGTGATGGACGATGCGCTCGATCTCGCGGGGCGTGAGAATCGCGCCGACCGGCATGGTCGGCGCGCCGGGAAAGCGACCCGTGAACGCCGCGGCCTGGAGCCGCTCCTCCGCATCCTGGCGGGTGGCCAGCGACACCAGGACGTAGCCGGCCAGGTTCGCGAAGAGGGACCAGAAGAGACCGTGGCTCAGGGAGTCGAGCCCCGCGAGGCCAAGGAGCTCCGTCGGGCGGAGCCAGGCCTGCCCGAACGGGCCCGTCTCCAGGATCGACGGGCCCATCACCCCTTCCTTCACCAGCACGGGCACGATCAGCGTGTAGAACCACAGCCCGAACCCGGCCGAGATGCCGGCGAACGCCCCGCGCCGGTTCCCGCGCGGCCACGCGAGCCCGAGCAGGATCGCCGGCGCGCACTGCGTCACCGCGACGAAGGACAGGAGACCCATCTCGACCAGCAGGAAGCGGCCGGCGGCCAGCGATGCCCAGCCGTAGCCGAGGAACACCACCAGAAGGATGCATAGCCGCATCGAGCGGAGGCTGGCGCGGTAGATGTCCCGGCTGCGGTTGCGGAGCAGGATCGGCACGACGATGTCGTTCGTCAGCATCTTCGACAGCGCGAGGGAGTCGACGACGATCATGGCGGTCGCCGCCGAGAAGCCGCCGAGGAACACGAGGATCGACAGCGCCTGATTCCCGGCCGACCGGGGCAGGAGCAGCACGAACTGGTCCGCCTGCGTCCGCGGCAGCGTCAAGAGCCCGGCGATGGCGATCGGCAGGACGAACAGGTTGATGAGAAGGAGGTAGAGCGGGAACATCCACGACAAGGCCGCCACGTGCCGTTCGTCCTGGTTCTGCACCACGAGAACGTGGAACTGCCGGGGAAGAAACATGACGGCCATCATCGAGACGGCCAGCATCGCGCCCCAGCGTGAGAAGGACGCGGCGGGCGACTCCCCGAGCGTGACCAGCTGGCTCAGCTCCGGGTCCGCGAGCAAGCGGCCGAACAGATCGCCGAACCCGCCGAAGAGGATCCACGTCACGTAGATCCCGGCAGTGAGGAACGCCAGCAGCTTGACCACCGATTCGACCGCGACGGCCGTCAGGAGCCCACGCTGCGCCTTCGTGAAGTCGAGATTTCGGGCGCCAAAGAGAATGCCGAAGAGCCCGAGCACGACCGCCACCAGGAGAGTGGGATCGAACCGGTCGAGGATCGCCTCCTGCCGGAGAATGACCTTGAACGACTGGGATACCGCCTGCAGCTGGAGCGCGATGTACGGGATCAGACCGATCACGACAAGGCCGGCCACCAGCGCACCGAGCGGGGCGGACTTGCCGTATCGGCTCGAGATGAAGTCGGAGATGGACGTGATCCGCTGCTCCTTGGCCACTCGCACGAGCCGGCGCAGGAGCACCGGCCAGAGCAGCGCGACGAGGGCCGGGCCGAGATAGATCGTGAGGAACTCCAGCCCACGGTTCGCCGCCAGTCCCACGCTGCCGTAGAAGGTCCACGCCGTGCAGTAGACCGACGCCGTCAGAACGTAGGTGAGCATCTGGAGCCGCGGCTGCTCCAGCCGGTGCGTGCGCTCCGCCCAGTAGGCGACTCCGAACAGGAACAGGAGGTATCCGACGACGATCGAGAGGAGCGGGCCGTAGTCGAGCCAGCTCATCGGGGCCGTTCTCTCACCAGCCCGAATCCCGCCCGCCGGTGAGCCAGAAGAGAACGGCGATGATGCCCGCCCAGACCAGGAAGAGGTACAGGACGAGGGACGGCACGCCGAGGATCGCCATCGGCCGGTTGGCTACCAGCAGGAAGGGCCAGGACAGGAGCACCAGGCCGAGGGCGAACAGCGCGACGAGCAGGTCCTTGCTCTTCATCGAGTGGTCCCGGGAGGCCTCCGGCACCGCAAGGTGGGGGGATTATAGGCGGCCCCGGTCGGCTTGAACAGACGCGATCGCACCCTGTCGCCGGCTCGGCCGGGGCCTTCCAGAGGCGCCCGCATCGCGCGCGGCCACCCGGCGGCGAAGCCGACTCCACGAGCGGCGGCGTCTTGGGTATACTGAGGGTGCGTGCGCTTCAATCTGCGCTTGCTGGCGGCTATTTGGCTGCCGATCATGGTCGTTCTCGGGGCGTTCGCGTACGTCTCGGTGGAGCGGGAGCGCACCCGTCTGTCCAGCGAGCTCGAGCGTCGCGCCTGGCTTCTGGGCGAGGGGCTCAAGGAGGCCGTGGAGCCCCTCATCGACCGCGGCTCTCGGGCGCAGATCGAGCGGATCGTCCAGCGCTTCGGAACGCCCTCCCGCGGCGTGGCGGTGTACGACCGCACCGGGACCCTCATCGCGGCGACGTCCCAGTGGGCGCCGCTGCTCCAGACTCCCCTGCCGGCCGTCCCCCTGGCCCTGACCGACGTCGCGCCCAAGCAGGGCTTCGAGTCGCTCGGCGGGCGCGAGACCCACTTCTACGCCGTGCCCCTCGTCAACGACCAGCGGGCGCGCGGCGTACTGGTCGTCCTGTCCGACGCCACGCACATCGACCGGGCGCGCTGGGAGTTGGCGCAGCAGCACCTCATCCGCTTCGCCATCCTCGTGGTGGCGCTCAGCCTGGTCACGCTCTTCGTCGTCCGCCGCAGCGTGACTCACCCGCTGAACCGGATGGCGGAGTGGGCCCGCCAGCTCCGGGCCGGACAGCCCAGCCCGCCGCCGCCCATGTCGGATCCGGCCCTCTTCGGCCCGCTGGCCTCCGAGGTGCGCGATCTCGCCCGGAGCCTGGCCAAGGCCCGGCTGGCGATCGCGGAGGAGGCGCGGCTCCGCCTCCGGGGCGAGGCGGTGTGGACCGAGGAGCGGCTCACGCAGTTCGCGCGGGCCCGGCTCGGGGACCGGCCCCTGGTCGTGGTCTCGAACCGGGAGCCGGTGAGCCACGTGAGGCGGGGGCGCGGAGTCATCGCGCTGACGCCCGCCAGCGGCGTCGTCACCGCGATGGAGCCCATCATGCGCGCGTGCGGCGGCGTCTGGGTCGCCCACGGCAGCGGCGACGCCGACCGCGACTTCGTCGACGACCGTGGGATGGTCGGCCTCCCCCCGGACGCGCCCCGGTACGCCCTCAAGCGCCTCTGGCTCTCCGAGGAGGAGGAGACCGGCTACTATTACGGGTTCGCCAACGAGGGCCTGTGGCCGCTCTGCCACATCGTCCACGCCCGGCCGATCTTCCGGCCCGAGGACTGGCGGCAGTACTCGGTCGTGAACGCGAAGTTCGCGGACGCCGTGCTCCAGGTGATCGCGGAGACGGACGACCCCGCCGTCCTGATCCAGGACTACCACTTCGCCCTGTTGCCCCGGCTCATCAAGGAGAAGCGCCCCGACGCCCACGTCGCGCTCTTCTGGCACATCCCCTGGCCCAATCCGGAGGCGTTCGGCATCTGCCCCTGGCAGACCGAGATCCTGGACGGGATGCTGGGCGCCGATCTGATCGGCTTCCACACCCAGTTCCACTGCAATAACTTCCTCGAGACGGTCGACCGGGTCGTCGAGGCCCGGATCGACTGGGAGCACTTCTCGGTGGCGCGGAGCCACCGCGTCACGCTCGTCAAACCCTTCCCGATCAGCGTGGCCCCCCGGTTCATCGACGAGCCCCCCACCACGAGCCGGGCCGCGCTCCTCCAGGAGCTCGGCATCGACGTGGAGTTCCTCGGCGTGGGCGTCGAGCGCATCGACTACACGAAGGGCCTTCCCGAGCGCTTCGCCGCCATCCGGCACTTCTTCACGCGGCACCCCGAGTACCGGGGCCGACTGACGTTCGTCCAGCTCGCGGCGCCGAGCCGGAGCCGGATCACGCGGTACCGCGCCCTCGAGGAGGAGCTCGACCAGCTCGCGGGGCAGATCAACGGGGAGCTCGCGAGCGGGAGCTGGCGGCCGATCGTGCTCCTGAAGGGCCATCACGACCACCGCGACGTCTGGCCGTTCTATCGCTGGGCCGACTTCGTGATGGTGACGTCGCTCCACGACGGCATGAACCTCGTGGCCAAGGAGTTCGTGTCCGTCCGTGACGACGGCGACGGCGTGCTCATCCTGAGCCGCTTCACCGGCGCCGCCCGGGAGCTGTCCGACGCGCTCCTCGTGAACCCCTACGACGTCGACGAGATGGCCGAGGCCATCCGGGCAGCCGTAGAGATGCCCACCGGCGAGCGGCGCAGCCGCATGGCCCGGATGCGCCAGACGGTCCGCGAGCACAACATCTACCGGTGGGCGGGCCTCCTGCTCGGCGAGCTCGCGCGCCTGCCGGCCCAGGCGGACGCCGCCGACTCCAACGGCCGCCTTTGATCCCTGGTCGGGGTCTCCGTCAGGGAGACGGCGGAAGCCCGAGGAGGGCCCGGAGGTCTCCGCCCAGCGCGCCGAGCGACGCCGGCTCGTAGCGCGCCCGGATCACGCCGGCCGCGTCGATCAGCGTCACCGCGCACGCCGCCTCGACCCGCTCCCCCACCCGGCGGACCTCGACCCCGTAGCGCCGCGTGACGACGTCGATCTGGCCCGCCTCGTCCTCGGTGAGAAGGATCCACGCGGGGGCCCGGAGGCCGCGGGCGCGCCCGAACTCGCGGAGCACGGCCGCCGAGTCCCGCGCGGGATCCACCGTCACCAGGGCGAAGAACACGCGCCGGCCCGGCGCGTCCCCGAGCCCGAGCGCGACGTCGGCGAGCCTCGGCAGGATGTCCGGGCAGGCCCCGCAGGCGGTACACCCGAAGGCGAGGACGACCGCCCGGCCGCGGAGCTGCGTGAGCCAGAGCCGACCGTTCTGCTGCGTGGTCAGGGCGAAGTTCGGCGCGGGAGTCCCGAGCGCCGGCGGCGCGGCCGCCTCGGCGCTCCCCGATGCCGCCCACAGCCACGCCACGGCCAGGGCCGCCAGACGGACGGCGGGGCGGCGCGCGGTCGGTCGGGTCGCCATCGGCTTCCTCGCGGGCTCGTCTCAGCATCTCCGCGCGTCATCCGGCACGCAAGAGGGCCGGGTTTGTTGACAGGGCTCTACCCCCCGGGTAGGCTCGGACCTGACGAACGCGGCTCGCTCGAGGCGACGCTCGCCGCCCTCCGTCCCGAGCGACCTCCACGTCCCGGAGGAGATCGAAGGTGGATGCCAAGACCGCCGACCAGGCGCTCCAGACCTACGTCCGGCCGCAGACCTTTCCCGTGGCGATCCGCATGCTGCGGCCGGGCGAGCCCGTGCCGGAGCGGGCGCGGCGGCCGGCGCGGGACTTCGGCAAGCTCTCGATGAACTGCCAGGTCATCGACATGGCCCGCCGCTACGGCTGGACGATCGCGCTCACCCGCGACGACAGCATCTGCTCCCTCGGGATCACCGCGCTCGGGTTCGACCGGCCCACCCACCTCTACAACTCGGGCACCCTCTGCGAGGGCATGTACACGGCGACCAAGGAGGCGGGCGCCCGCTCCGAGGCGGCCGTCGACAAGTTCGGGCCGGGCGAGTACCACGCGCTCCTGGTAGCCCCGCTCGACCGGGCGACGTTCGAGCCCGACGTGGTCGTCGTCTACGCGAACCCGGCCCAGGTGATGCGCCTCACCCAAGCGGCGCTCTGGAGGAGCGGCGGACGGCTCGCCTCGTCGTTCCAGGGTCGGATCGTCTGCGCCGACATCATCGTGACGACGATGCAGACCGGGCAGCCCCAGGTGATCCTGCCCTGCTCGGGAGACCGGATCTTCGGCCAGACCCAGGACCACGAGATGGCGTTCGCGATCCCGTGGGCGCGGATGCCGGAGATCGTCGAGGGCCTCGAGGGTACGCACCGGGGCGGCATCCGCTACCCGATCACGCAGTTCATGGAGTACGAGGCGAAGCTCCCTCCGAGGTACATGGAGGTGAACCGGCTCTGGGACGCGGAGCGGGGGAAGGCCGGCTACACGGGGCGCGATCACGTGGTGGCCGCCTACAAGCGGAGCTTCACCGACCGCGTGCCGGTCTACCCGATCGTCGCGTCGTTCGCCGGCACGCTGGACGGTCTCTCGATCGAGGAGTACTGCACGAACCCGTCCAAGGCCGTCAAGGCGATGCTCAACTACTACGACCGGTACCAGCCGGACGTGGTGCTGGCCTACAACGACCTCGCCAAGGAGGCCGAGGCCACCGGCTGCGGCGTGAAGTACTCGGACTACGTCGTCCCGTCCATCGAGTCGCACGTCCTCCAGGAGGACAAGGGCGCGCTGGCGCGCCTGGCGATTCCCGATCCGCTGAAGGACGCGCGGCTTCCGGGGTTCCTGGAGCTGTGCGAGGGGCTGGTCGCGGCCAAGTTCCCGACGGCGGTGGGCGCGGTGGCGGTGGGCCCGTGGACCATCGCGATGCTCATGCGGAACCCCGAGGTGATGCTGCTCGACACCTTCGAGGACCCCCAGTTCATCCACGACCTCATGCGGTACGCGACGGAGTACTGCAAGCGCTGGGGCGACGCCATCGTCAAGACGAAGATCGGGCTCTCCTTCTCCGAGCCCACCGCGTCGATCAGCCTGATCTCCCCCGACAACTACCGGGAGTTCATCGCGCCGTACCACAAGGAGCTGGTCGAGCACTTCAAGGCGAGGAAGATCGGCCTCACGACGCACATCTGCGGCACCACCTATCCGATCTACGAGGATCTGATCGCGTGCGGGTTCACGACCGTCTCCTTCGACCTCGACCAGCAGGCTGACCCGAAGCTCCACGTGGACCAGCTCGCGCGCTTCATGACGGTGGCGCACGGCCGGGCGGTGGCGATCGGGAACGTGGACGCCACGCTGTTCGAGCGCGCCACCCAGGCCGAGATCGAAGCCGAGGTGCGGCGCTGCATCGACACGGCCGCCCGGCACTCCGGGTTCATCCTGTCGACCTCCTGCGAGATTCCGCCGCGGTCCAAGCCGGAGATCGTCCAGTGGTTCATGGACGCCAGCCGGGAGTACGGGCGCTACGAGCGCTTCATGAGCTGACGGGCGCCGCGATCCTGCTGCTCCTCGTCGCGGCCAGTCCCGCCGAGGCGCAGGACGGGAGCGGTCCGCCGCCCCGCGGCGTGCGCCAGCTCACGCTTCCCGACGGGTATCAGGCCGAGGTCCTGGCCCGGGGCCTCCGCCAGCCCCAGGACCTGGCGGTCGATCCCCCGGACGGGCTGTGGGTCCTGACCCAGACCGCCCCGGGCGGCGACCGCGGCGCCGGCGCCCTGGTCCGGGTCCCGCTCGGGGCGGCCGAGCCGGTCGACGCGAGCCGCCTTCCGGTCGTCGTCATTCCCTTCGCCTCGGCGACCGTCCCGTTCGAGGCAGGCAGCCTGGCGCGCCACCCGGGCTCGGGCAACCTCTACGTCACCGAGGCGCGGGGGCGTCATCTCTACCAGGTGACCCGGGAGGGCGGCGTCACCGTCTTCGCCCAGGGAGGCAACGCGCTCGGCGACGGCCGGGCGATCGTCTTCGACGCCCAAGGCCGGTTGCTGGTCCTGGACAACGCCGGCCGAAGCATCGTCGCCGAGACGCCGGACCCGCTCCGCGACCTCTTCGGCGCCAGCGAGCCCTACCAGGGGCCGGTGGTCCACTGGCTCCGAGTGGAGGAGACCCTGCCGCTCCCACGCAACCTGGAGTATGCGGGAGTCCTGTTCCCCCCGGCCGCGTTCCGCCGACGGCGGGTCGTCCTGCCTCGCTACAGCAGCCTCGCGGCGCTGCCCTCGGGAACCCTGATCGCCAGCCTGAGCAACGGGGTGATCGACCAACTCCGTCCGGACGGGACCATCGCCCGCGTGGCGCAGCTGAGCGGGGCGGGCGCCGTCGTGGCCGGCGCCACCGACGTGCTCTACGCGCTCGACTACCTGGGAGGACGGATCGTCCGTGTCCGCGCCGACGGCACGGTGGAGCCGTTCGCCCAAGGACTCACGCGGCCGGCGGCCCTGGCCGTGCTCACCGACGGTGGCGTGATCGTTGCGGAGGATACCGGACGCCTGCTTCGCATCAGCGGGCACCCGGTGCCGCGGTGAGGGCTGGCGTGCCGAGCCGGGCCGCGGCGATCCGGCTGACACCGGGTCGCGATCCACCCGCGTCAGGAGCCGATCGCGCCCGAGAAATCCAGGTCCCAACCCGAAGACCATGGAGGTATGCACCATGCGCCTCGGATTGAAGTCCGTCGCCGCCGTCGTCCTGCTGGGATTCGTGGCGGCCGCTCCCGGCAGTGCCCAGCAGCCGGCGGGCCCGGAGAAGCTCGGCCAGGTCAGATTCGCCAACACCTGTAGCCCGGCGGTCCAGGCGGATCTGAACCGCGCCGTGGCGCTCCTTCACTCCTTCTGGTTCAGCGCGGCCATCAAGGCGTTCAACGAGGTCGCGCAGAAGGACCCGTCCTGCGGGATCGTCCACTGGGGCGTCGCGATGGCGACCTTCGACAACCCCTTCGTCTGGCCGCCGGCCCCGAAGATGCTGGCCGACGGCTCCGCAGCCGTCGCGCGGGCGCGCGCGGCCGGAGCGAAGAGCCAGCGCGAGCTCGACTACATCGCGGCGGTCGAAGTCTTCTACAAGGACCACGACAAGATCGAGCACCGGACGCGGGCTGTGGCTTACGAGAAGGCGATGGAGCAGCTGTCGGCCCGGTATCCCGACGACCGCGAGGCCGCCATCTTCTACGCCATCGCCCTGGACGCGACCGCCCTGGCAACCGACAAGACCTACGCCCAGCAGCTCAAGGCGGCAGCGATCCTCGAGGCGGCGTTCAAGGAGCAGCCAGATCATCCGGGCGTCGCGCACTATCTCATCCACAGCTACGACTACCCGGCGATCGCCGAGAAGGGTCTCGGCGCGGCCCGGCGCTATGCGACCATCGCCCCGTCGGCGCCGCACGCGCAGCACATGCCCTCCCACATCTTCACCCGGCGGGGGTACTGGGAGGATTCCGTCCGCTCGAATCTGGCCTCGGCGGCCGCCTCCGACAACGACTTCGACCGCTTCCACGCCTGGGACTACCTCGCCTACGGCTATCTCCAGCTCGGCCAGGACCGGGCGGCCCGCGGCGTGCTCGACCAGATCCTCTCGGTCGAGAAGCCGAACGTCCTGAACTTCCCGGTGGCGTTTGCGCTGGCGGCCATCCCATCCCGCTACGCACTCGAGCGCGGCCAGTGGGGCGACGCGGCGCGCCTCACGCTCCGCCCGGCCGACTTCCCCTGGGCGCGCTTCCCGCAGTCGGAGGCGATCCTCGTTTTCGCGCGCGGCCTCGGGGCCGCTCGAAGCGGGAATCTCGCTCAGGCCCGGGACGACCAGGCGCGGCTCGCGGCGCTGCGGGACACCCTGCTGGCGGCAAAGATCGGCTACTGGGCCGACCAGGTGGATATCCAGCGGCTCCTGGTGGCCGGCGCGATCGCGCGGGCGGAGGGCCGCAACGACGACGCCCTCCAGCTCATCCGCGCCGCGGCAGACCGAGAAGACGCGACGGAGAAGCACCCCGTCACGCCGGGATCGATCGCGCCTCCGCGTGAGGTTCTCGGCGAGCTTCTGCTCGATCTCGGCCGTCCGGCCGAGGCTCTCCGCGAGTTCGAGGCATCGCAGGACAAGGACCCGAACCGTCTCCGCGGCTACTACGGCGCGGCGCGCGCCGCGGAGCTGGCCGGCGACGCCGCGAAGGCGAAGGCGCAGTACAACCGGCTCGTCGCGCTGGCGGCCCATGCGGACACCGAGCGGTCGGAGGTTATCCAGGCGAAGGCGTTCCTCGCGAAGCCCTGACGGGACGGAAACCCCCGGGAGGCCTGGCGTCCTCGAAAGCACGACGGCGCAGGGTGTGTACCCTGCGCCGTCGTCTACCTGACCGCGGACACCGCGGTGGCGATCAGCGGAGCGCCGTCGCTACCAGCGGGGCGTGCGGCGCGGACCACCGCCGTAGCCACCGCCTCCGCCACCGCCGAATCCGCCACCCGACCGCGATCCGCCCGGGCGCCCGCCGCCGGAGCGCCCGCCGCCCGCGCCCTGAGGATTCGCGACGTTGACCGTGAGGCGTCGACCCTCGAATGGCTTGTCGTTCAGCTTCGAGATGGCAGCCTGGCCCTCGGCCTCGGTCGCCATCTCGACGAACCCGAAGCCCCGTGACTGGCCCGTTGCCCGGTCGGTGATCACCGTGGCGGACTCGACCGTGCCGCACTGCGCAAAGTACTCCCTGAGACTCTCGGACGTGGTGGAATAGGACAGGCCGCCGACGAAGAGCTTGGTCGCCACGGAGGCGCCTCCTTCGGAGCCCCGGGGGCGGATGCGCCCGGAGCCATCACACTCTTCCGCACATCTCGCTGCGCCCCTGACATGCGGAAGAGCGGCCTATCCGAGGCGAGGGCCACGCCCGAATGACGCGGCACGTAAGGCCAGTCTAGCACGGAGGGTCCCGGACTCGGCGGGCCTGCCGGAGGGGGCGGAGCGGCCAGCTCCCGCGCGGAGTCCGCGGGACCGGATCAGGGCGCCGGGGCGGCACCGAATCCGATCGCCGCTTCGACCCAGCGGGCGGCGGCCAGGAGGCGCGCCTCTTCGAACGCCGCCCCGACGAGCTGGGTGCCGAGCGGCAGGCCGTCCGCGGCGAGCCCGGTCGGCACCGACACCGTGGGGACACCGAGTCCGGTCCAGGGGCCGTTGAACGCGGCGTCCCCGGTGGTGCTCCGGTCCGGGGCCGGGCCCAGAGCCGACGGCATGACGAGGGCGTCGTACCGGGCGAGGAGCGGGGCCAGGTCGCGCCGCGCCTGTCGCCGGATCCGCTGGGCGCGGAGGTAGACGTCGGCGGGAATGCACTGCCCGAGCTCGATGCCGGCTCGGATGCGGGGGCGATAGGCGTTCGCATGCCGCCGGTGCGAGCCCGCGTGAAACGCGCCGATCTCGGCCCGGGAGACCGCGATCACGGCCGCGTAGACGGCGGCCATGATCGCCGGGAGCCGCACGGGCTCGACGTGCGCCCCGCGTCTCCCGAGCGCTCGCCCGACCTCGTCGAGATGGCGCTGCGCCTCCGGCGTCGCGCGATCGAGGTAGGGCTCCCCGATCAGGCCGAGTCGCGGCGGACGCTCCGGCGGCGCGGCCATCACCGCCGCCACGTCCAGAGGCGACGCGAGCGCCGAGCCCGGGTCGGCGGGATCGTGTCCGGCGACGGCGGATAGGACCAGCGCGGCATCCGCCACCGAGCGCGCGAAGACGCCCACGTGGTCGAGCGACCATGACAGCGGGACCACACCGCGCCGGCTCACCCGGCCGTACGTCGGCTTCAGGCCGACCACGCCGCAGAAGGCGGCGGGCCTGAGGACGGACCCGACCGTCTGGGACCCGAGCGCCGCCGGAACCATCCGCGCCGCCACTGCGGCGGCCGAGCCCGCCGACGAGCCGCCGGGCGTGCGGGCCGCGTGCCAGGGATTCCGCGTCACCGCCGGGTCGCTGAACGCGAACTCGGTCGTCTGGAGCTTGCCCAGGATCACGGCGCCCGCCGCGCGGAGACGCGCCACGCAGGCCGCGTCCTCGTGCGGGACCGCGTCGGCGAAGCCGCGCGCCCCCGCGGTGGTCTTGAGACCCGCCGCATGGATGATGTCCTTCAGCCCCATGGGCACGCCGTGGAGGGGGCCACGGAAGCGGCCCTCGCGCGCCTCGAGGTCCAGCCGCCGCGCGGCCTCGAGGGCGCCCGCTCGATCGACCGTCACCCAGGCCTGGACCAGCTCCTCGCAGGCCTCGATGCGGGCGAGGCACGACTCCACGAGGCCGACGGCCGAAAGCCGGCCCTCGCGGATCGCGGCCGCCGCGCCGGCGACCGACAGCTCGAAGGGCGCCGTCACCGGCCATCCCCCTCGAGGAGGAAGAACGCCGGCTCCGCCTCGTCGGGCACCTCGGTCGCCGCGACCCGCGCCAGCTCCGCGGCCAGGGCGTCGATCTCGCGGCCGAGCGCCGCCGCGCGCGCGGCCCCGAACCGCCGCGTCACCTCGGCGGTGAGATGGACCCGCATCGCCTCCCGCTCCGGCTCGTGCATCCCTTCGCCTCCGGGGAATCGGTCCGCGGCGCCGGACGTCGTCGCCGCTCCCTCGCTAGCACCGCGCGTGGAGCGCGTCAAGACGGCCGCGGTTGACAGAGCGCGGAGGCCTCGGCGACGATGCCTCGGAGACACGGAGGAACCCCATGGCGGAGCGATTCGACGCGGTCGTCGTCGGCGGTGGGCACAACGGTCTCGTCGCCGCAACCTATCTGGCCCGCGACGGGCTGAAGGTGCTGGTCCTGGAGCGCCGGCCGATGGTCGGGGGCGCGTGCGTGACCGAGGAGCTGTTCCCCGGCTACCGGATCTCGTCCTGCTCGTACATCTGCCACCTGCTCCAGGAGCGGGTGATCCGCGACCTCGACCTCCCCCGGCACGGCTTCCAGGTCTTCCCGCTCGAGCCGGCCCGCTTCCACCCCTTCCCCGACGGGCGTCACCTCGTCGTGTGGGAGGACGTCGGCCGGACGGCGGCGGAGATCGAGCGGTACTCGAAGCGGGACGCGGCCGCCTATCCGCGCTGGATCGCGCTCTGGGAGCGCGCGGCGGCCCTCCTTCACCCGTACTTCCTCGCCCCCGCGCCCACCTACGCGGAGCTGGCGGCGCAGGTCCGCGGCACGCCGGACGAGGAAGTCTTCGAGACGCTCCTGACCCGGCCCATGTGGGACCTCGTCCACGAGTACTTCGAGTCGGACCTGATGCGCGCCCACGCGATGAACGCGCAGGACATCGGCGACCCGCGCGCGCCCGGCAGCGCCCTCGTCTACGCCTACATCCGCGTGAATCTTCGCTCGGCGCCGGGAACGGTGGGGATCGTCAAGGGCGGCATGGGCGGGATCACGCAGGCCATGGCGCGCGCCGCCGTCGAGGCGGGCGTCACGATTCGCACCGGGGCCGAGGTCGCCCGGGTGGACGTGCGGAACGGCCGCGCCGCCGGCGTGGTCCTCGCCGACGGCGGCCACGTCGCGGCGGACGCCGTCGTCTCGAACGCCGATCCGAAGCGGACGTTCCTGCGCCTGGTGCCGTCGGACGCCCTTCCCTCCGAGTTTCGCGAGCAGATCGCCGCCTTGTCGACGCGAGCGGCGTACTTCAAGTTCCACGCGGCGCTTCGCGAGCTGCCCGACTTCTCCGCCTATCTCGGTCCCGGGTTCGATCCCCGGTACCTGGCGCAGGTGAAGATCTGCCCGTCGGCCGAGGCCTTCGTCGCCGCCTGGCAGGACGCCCAGGCCGGCCGGCTGCCGCGAGCTCCCCTGATGGAGGTGCAGATCCCGAGCGTGTACGACGAGTCGATGGCGCCGCCCGGCCACCACGTCGTCTCGATCTGGGCGCTCTGGGCGCCAGTGCGGCCCGCGGAGGGGTCGTGGGACACCCGCCGCACCGAGATGGGCGAGCGGATGATCGACCTCCTGACCGGGTACGCTCCGAACTTCCGCCGGGCTCTGGTGGACTGGATGCTCCTCACCCCGCCGGACATCGAGGCGAGGGTCGGCCTCACGGACGGCAACATCCGCCACCTCGACCTGGTGCCCGCGCAGCTCCTCGGCCGCCGCCCCCTGCCCGGCTGGGCGCACTATCGCACCCCGATCGGCGGCCTCTACCTGTGCGGCGCGGGCACCCATCCAGGCGGCGAGGTCACCGGGGCCCCCGGTCACAACGCCGCGCACGCGATCCTGAAGGACCTCCTCCGGGACGTGGCCGCCGGCGACTGAGCCGGGCGGCGCCGGCGGGCCTGTCGGGCCCGCGGAGCGCCGTCCGCCCGATCAGCTCGCCTCGCCCGGGCGCCGACGGGACCGGGCGTAGAGGAAGGACGCGATCAGGAGAGCCGCGGCGAGCACGAGGACCGACAGGATGCGGTAGAGCGCGTCGAGGCCCGCCAGGTCCACGACGAGCACTTTCAGCACGGTGACGCTGAAGAGCAGGATCGCGCCGACGCGGAGCGGCGCCCAGTCGCGCCAGAGTCCCCAGGCCATCGCCGTGAACGCGTACACCGCCCACAGCACGGAGAGGGCCGCGCTGCGGAGCTTCGCGGGATCGTAGCGGGTCTCGGGCAGCGGCACGAGCACGACCTCGACGCTCAGGTCCCAGAGCAAGAGGAGGGCCGCGCCGAGCGTGCCCAGCGCGGCGAGCCGGTGGCGCGTGCGCTCTCCGAGGTACGGCAGCGCCCCCGCCACTTGGCCCCAGAGCCAGGTGAGCACCGCGAGCAGGCATCCGGCCAGGAAGCGCGGGTTCCCGATCGCCGGCCGGAGGGACGGCTGGATCCGCGCCCAGCGGTCCGTTCCGCCCAGAGCCTCACCGACGAGCGCGAGCAGGAGCAGCGTCGCGACGCCGAACAGAACGCGCGTCCGGTCGCCGCGGGCCAGGGCCAGCAGCACCATCGCGGCCAGCATCCAGACGACGGACTTCACCACGGGCACGTACGGCGGCGGGATGGCGAGCGTGCGGAACTGGCCGAGCTCCACCGTCAGGAGGAGCGCCGCGCTGCCGACCGCGACCAGGAGCAGGACGGGGCGCGCGAGGCGCTCCCACCGGCCGAGTGACGCCTCGCCCTCTCCCCGGGCCCGGTAGACGAGGGCGCCGAGAGCCGCCGTCATCACGACCGGGACGGTCGCCGGCAACGCCGGGTGCGCGAGGAGGAACGTTCCCGCCCGGCCCGCGTCCTCCCCGAGCGCGGCGAACCATCGCGCCCAGGCGAGCGCGCTGAGCGCGAGCCCCCCCGCGCGAAGCCCGGGCGAGCCGAGCGCGAAGCCGCCGAGCACGAGGACCAGCCCCTCGACGCTCCAGGCGATCACGAGATCCTGTCGCCCGAGGGTCACGGCGGGGGCGAGCGAAAGGAAGGCGAGCGCGATCGCGCGATGGAGCAGCGCGACGCGCGCGTCGCCCGGCTCGCTCCGCGCCGCCACGCGCGCCGCCAGCCAGTAGATCGCCGCGAGCACGAGCGCCAGGGCGGCCAGGCGACGCCCCGCCGGGTCGTCCAGGACGCGTCGCGCGGCGGCGAAGTAGAGCGCCGGCGCGCCGAGGACGACCAGCGCGCGGCCGAGCTGCGCGACGCCGGCCGGCCGCTCCCTCGCGGAGCCGAGGAGCGCCCAGGCCGCGAAGGCGAGGAAGAACGCAGTCGCCCATCCGAGGGCCACCGGCAGCCGGCCCGCCTGGTACCAGCGGTCGAGCCATCCCCAGTAGAGGAGCTCCGTACCCGCGAACGCGAGCAGCGCGAGACCCAGCCACCTTCGTCGGAACGACACCAGCAGGACGCCGAGGTCGAGGATGGCGAGGTACGTGAAGAGCGCAGCCGCGGCGTCGGTGTCGGTGTCGAGCATGATCGGCGTCAGGAGCCCGCCGAGCGTCGCGAGGATCGCCAGGGCGCCGGAGCCCAGCCGGAGCGCCGTCGCGAAGCCCACGGCGGTCACCAGGGCCAGGGCCACAAATGCCGCCGGCGCCCCCACGAGCTCGTAGAACGCGTGCGCGGCGTAGAGGGAGAGATACAGGATCCCGATCCCCACCGCGATGAGGCTCTGGGCGGGCACGGCGTAGGTCGCACCGCCGGCGAGCCGCATGCCCCCGGCCAGCATGACCACTCCCGCCACGAGCCCGGCCAGGACACGCCCCTTCGGTCCGACCCAGTCGCGCTCGAAGGCGTGCTTGAGGAAGAAGCCGACGCCGAGGAGGAAGAGAACCGCGCCGACGCGCGAGAGCCAGGTCCCGCCGAGGCGACCTTCCCACTGACCGACGCCGGCCCCCGGGGGCTCCGGGCCGCCGGGCGGGCCGGGTGGCGCCTCGGTCACGGCCCCGTCGGCCGTTCCCGACGCTCCGGCCACCGCGTCCGGAGCCGAGACCTCCGCCGACATCGACGACGTGACGGCCTCCTCAACTGGCGGGGGCGCCGTCTCCGTGGCGGCGGGCGCGGAAGGCGACGAGGCGATCAGATCGGGCTGCTCGACCGGGGGGGCCGCCCTGGGCGGAGCGTCGGCCGCCCGCGCGCCCGCGCGCCGGTCCATCTCGTCCAGGCGCGCCTCGAGCCGACGCACCCGGCTCCTCACGTTCAGGAGCACGAGGATCAGCACGAGGATGATCAGCGGGCTCGCGAAGAAGAGGAGCCCGAGCGCGACCAGCGGGACGACCGGCAGCCCAGACATGCAGTCTCTCAACTGCCATCATAGCCCCGGCGCGACGGAGGGCCACGAAGCTCGAGTCGCCCCGGAGAACCGCGCGCCGTTACCCGGAAATCAGCGCCTTCGATCGGCCTCCGGGCGGTGGACCGTCACGACGCCCGCGGATGACCGGCGGCGGGCCACCCGGCGACGCGGGGCGAGGCTCAGCTCTCGTCGGTCCAGACGGCGGCGGGCTCCTGGCGGCGCCGGAGGAGGTTAAGGGTTCCGTCCGGCTCCAGCATGACCTCCGGGGCGCGGGGATAGGAATTGTAGTTGACCGTGGACATGGCAGCGCAGTAGGCGCCGGCGCCGCTCACCACGACGAGGTCGCCGATCTGGGGACGCGGCACCCACCGGGGCCCGAGCGCCTCCGGCTCGCCGGGCGCCGGCGTGAGGATGTCGCCCGACTCGCAGCAGGGGCCGACGAACACGACCGCCGCCGCCGCCCGGCCCTGGGCGAGAACGTCGATGGGGTGCTGGGCGCCGTAGAGCGACGGACGTGTGACCTCGGTCATGCCGGTGTCGAGCTTGGCGAACAGGTACCCGTCACGCCCGGTGTCCACCACGTCGACGCAGCTCGCCACGACCGCGCCGGCGCGCGCGACGAGGTACGTGCCCGGCTCGATCTCGAGACCGAGGCGCCGGCCGTCCCGGGCCTGGAACGCCAGGAGCTCCGCCCGCACGTGGGCGCCCACGTCGGCGAGGTCGACCGTCGGCTCCTCGGGCATGCGCCCGACCTTGAAGCCCCCGCCCAGGTTGACGGCGCGCACCTCGGGCAGCTTCGCCGCCAGCTCGAGCGTCATCCGGGTGCACCGCTTCCAGATGTCGGGGTCGGTGCCCGAGCCCACGTGCGAGTGGAGCCGCGTGATCCGCAGGCGGTGGCGCTCCGCGACGGTCTTCACCTCGTCCAGGTACTCGTGCCAGATCCCGAAGCTCGCCGCGGGCCCGCCGGTGTTGGTCCGCTTGGTCGAGCCGGTTCCGAGGCCGGGATTCATCCGGACCGACACCTCGGTCCCGGGCGCGACCTGTCCGAAGCTCTCCAGCTGGTACAGCGAGCACGCGTTGAACAGGACGCCGCGCCGGACGTGCTCGGCCAGCCGCCGCGACGGCATCTGGGAGGTGAGCTGGATCTCGGGCGGCGCGAATCCGGCCTGGATCGCCCGCTCGACCTCGAAGTCGCTCGACGCGTCGACGTGGAGGCCCAGCGCGCGGAACACGCGCAGGATCCCGCGAGACGGGTTGGCCTTCATCGCGTAACGCAGCGTGAAGCCGAACGGGGCCGGGAAGGCCAGGGCCGCACGGGCGGCCGCCTCGAGCGCAGCGCGGTCGTAGACGTAGCAGGGGGTGCCGAAGCGCGTGCGCACCTCGGCGGCGACCTCGGGCGTCAGGAACGGCGTCGCGGGCGCGATGGCGTGCTCCATGGGCGCTCATCCTACCTCAGGACGCTCGCTCGTGCGCGCGCGGATGCGGCGGCGGGCCCTCACCCCCCTTGTCCGGGTCTCGGCCGTCCGCTAGAGTTGACCCGGTTTCCGAGGCCGTCCCGACCGAGAGCCGTCGCTGACATCCAGGAGGCCCGGTGAAGGCGCGCGAGATCTTCGAGTACAACAAGCTCACCTGGCCAGAGATGAACGATGCCATCGAGCTCGGGAAGGTGGTGCTCCTCCCCACGGGCTCGACCGAGCAGCACGGCGCGCACCTGCCCCTCGACACCGACCTGTTCCTGGTCGAATCCGTGTGCCAGGAGCTCGGGCGCCGGGCGCCGGACAAGGTGCTCGTCCTGCCCGGCATTCCCTACGGCCTCAACATGCACCACTTCGACTTCCCGGGAACGATCCACGTCGAGCCCCAGCACTTCATCGACTTCTGCGCCGACGTGCTGAAGAGCGTCGCCTACCACGGGTTCCGTCGAATGGCCGTGATCAACGGCCACGGCTCCAACATGCCGATGGCCGACCTGATCGCGCGCCGGGTGGTGCTCGAGACGCCCGCCATCTGCTGCGCGTTCGGCTACTACAACATGGGGCGCGACGAGAGCCTCAAGGGCCTCGAGAGCGGCGTGTACGCGCACGCGGACGAGTGGGAGACCTCGCTCTACCTCCACTACGCCGCCGACCGCGTCCAGATGGACAAGGCCGTGCAGGACACCGACCGCGTGGGACGGACGATGACCTCCGACAGCACCACCAACGTCCGCTTCAACGACTTCTGGGGGCGCTGGACGAAGACGGGCGTCCACGGCGACCCCACGAAGGCCAGCCGCGAGAAGGGTCGCCGGATCGCCGAGGCCATCATGAAGGAGATGCTGGTCTGGCTCGACGAGTTCCGGGCCTGGCCGATCGAAGGCCGCCAAGACCAGCACCGGCTGCCGGTGCAGCGCGAGATTCGCTGGTGAGACAATCGGGAGGGAGACGCTGATGCGAGCGACGCGCGCGAGACGACACGGGTTCCGATACGCCGGGTGGTGCGCCATCGCACTGGCCCCGCTCCTGGGCGTGGCCCTGGCCGCTGCGCCGCCGGCGGCCGCCCAGGCCAATCACCTCAAGGTCGCCCTTCAGGGCGATACTTCGAACGTCGACCTTCACCTGACGACGCACTACGTCAGCCGGATCGCGCTCCTGAACGTGTACGAGATGCTCTACACGCTCGGCGAGGACCTGTCGATCCAGCCGATGCTGGCCGAGAAACATACGATCAGCCCCGACGGGCTCGTCTACACCATCACGGTCCGCAAGGGCGTGAAGTTCCACAACGGCAAGGTGATGGACGCCAAGGACGTGGCGTACACGCTCAACCGGATGAGGAACCAGGGCTGCCGGTCGGCCGAGTTCAAGGCGCTGGTGAAGGACTTCGCCGCCACCGACGCCTCGACGCTCCGCATCACGCTGAACCAGCCGTCGGGCGTGTTCCTGTCCAATCTCGCCAACGTGATCT
>DATBGA010000093.1:0-25649 GCA_036558225.1 Candidatus Methylomirabilota bacterium
GGCTCGGCGTAGATGAGCTGGCCGAAGCGGTTGAAGAAACAGCTCTCGCGGTTCTCGATCCCCTGACGCGTCAGCGCGTCGCCGAGGCCGAGCGCCGTCAGCTCGCGCATGGCGTGCGGCAGGAGGGTGATGCCGACGCCGAGCGCCTTCACCTCGGGCACGCTCTCGTACACGCGGCAGGGGAGGCCGCGCTGGTGGAGCGCCAGCGCGAGGGTCAGCCCTCCGATCCCGCCGCCGACGATGGCGATGTCCATGAGGCCGGCTCGCCCCCCGTGCATCATGACGGGGGCGACATCACCGAAGCGTAGACTACCCCTCGCCGAGCGTCACCGGGCGGTCGCGGCCTGGGTCCGCCCCCCGGCGGGCGGCCGGGAAGGGCCACGGAGACCCGGAGGGAGGCCGCGCAACTGCCATAATGGGTCTCATCTTCGGTCGGCGCTCTCGAGGGGCCGGGCTGTCTGGATGTGAGGCGTGGGCACAAGATACCGTAATGTAAAGTAAATCTTGTCAATTTGCAGTAGGGCTCGAACGGGCGCTACCGTGGCAACCTCCTTGCACCGCGGTTCTGCCATGCAGGGAGGAGTGCGTCCCAGAACGCGCCGCGTGGCGCTCATCTTGCCCGTCGTCCTGTGGGCCTCCCTGTTCACGGCGCCCGTCCGGTGGACGCCGGCGGCCACCGCCGACCGGGTCGACTTCCAGCGCGACATCCAGCCGATCCTCGAGGCGTCGTGCACGAAGTGCCACGGCCCGATCAGGCAGCGGAGCCAGCTCCGGCTGGACTCCCGGTCGTACGCGCTCCACGGCGGGGTCATGGGGCCCGTCATCGTCCCCGGGGACAGCACCCGGAGCCGCCTCGCGCAGCTCGTGGCGCATCCCGATCCTGCGGAGCGGATGCCTCAGCCTCCCACCGCGCCGGCCCTGTCGCCCGAGAAGGTGCAGCTCATCCGGCGGTGGATCGATCAGGGCGCGGTCTGGCCCGAGACTCCCGGCGAGCCGAAGTACGAGCCGCACTGGGCGTACCGCGAGCCGGCCCGGCCGCGCCCGCCGTCCGTGCGGGACGCCGGCTGGGTGCGGAACCCGATCGACGCGTTCGTGCTCGCGCGGCTCGAGCGGGAGGGGCTCGCGCCTTCGCCCGAGGCGGGGCGGGCGACCCTGATCCGGCGCGTGACGCTCGACCTGACGGGGCTGCCGCCGAGCGTGGCCGAGGTCGACGCGTTCGTCGCCGACACGCGCCCGAATGCCTACGAGCAGGTCGTGGACCGCCTCCTCGCGTCGCCGCGCTACGGGGAGCGCTGGGCGCGGTCCTGGCTCGACCTCGTGCGCTACGCCGACAGCGACGGCGGGAGCTGGGACCGGCCGCGGTCGATGTGGCCGTACCGGGACTGGGTCATCCGGGCGCTCAACGAGGACATGCCCTTCACCAGGTTCACCATCGAGCAGATCGCTGGCGACCTCCTGCCGGGCGCCACCGCCAGCCAGTTCGTCGCGTCGGGCATGCACGCCAACACGACCCTGAACCAGGAGGACGGCGTCGACGCTGAGGAGGTCCGCTGGGAGGCCCTGACCGACCGGGTCGACACGACGGCGACCGTGTGGCTCGGAAGCACGCTCGCGTGCGCCCGGTGCCACAACCACAAGTACGACCCGTTCACCCAGAAGGACTACTACCGGTTCCTGGCCTTCTTCGACCACGCCGACGTGTACGAGTACGAGCTGCCCGGCCTGCCCGACCCGGCCCGAGGCGGCAAGCCCGCCACGACCTCGGTGGTCATCGAGCACCCGCAAGGCACGGCGACCACCCACGTGCGGATCCGTGGGAGCTTCCCCCGCAAGGGCGAGCAGGTCTCGGCCGGCACGCCGCGGATCCTCCATCCCATGCGGAAGGGATGGCCGATGAACCGGCTGGGGCTCGCGTACTGGCTCGTCGACGACGCCAACCCGCTGACGGCCCGCGTCGTCGTCAACCGGTTCTGGGGTGAGCTCTTCGGGCGCGCCCTCGCGGAGACCGCCGAGGACCTCGGCACCCAGGGCCGGCGCCCCTCGCACCCGGAGCTCCTGGACTGGCTGGCGACGGAGCTCGTGCGCGGGCGGTGGAGCATGAAGGCCATCCAGCGCACGATCGTGACGTCGGCGACCTACCGGCAGTCCTCGCGCGTGACGTCGGCGCTCCTCGAGCGCGACCCCGAGAACGCCCTTCTGGCCCGCGGCCCGCGGTTCCGCCTCGCCGCCGAGGCGATCCGGGACGTCGCGCTCGCCGCCAGCGGGCTCCTGGACCCGACGATCGGGGGGCCGAGCGTCTTCCCGCCGCTGCCGGACGAGCACGGGTTCGCGCCCAACAACAAGGGCCAGGCGCGGTGGGTGCCGAGCGAGGGCGCGAATGCCCACCGCCGCGGACTCTACACGTTCTGGCGGCGCACGGCGCCCTATCCCGCCTTCGCGACGTTCGACGCGCCGAGCCGCGAGGTCACCACCGTCCGCCGCCCGCGAACCGACACACCCCTTCAGGCGCTGAGCGCCCTCAACGACCCCGCCTTCGTCGACGCGGCCCGCGGGCTCGCCCGGCGGCTCGTGCGGGAGGCGCCGGATCCGGCCGCCCGCGCGACCCTCGGATTCCGCCTCTGCGTGGCGCGGCCTCCGGAGCCGCCCGAGCTCCGGCTCCTGCTCGCCGGGTTCCAGCGCGAGCGCGACCACTTCGCGACCGATCCGCGGGCAGCCCGGCAGATCCTCGGCGAGGCTGGCCCGGCAGTCGCCGCCGCGGACCTCCCGGACCTGGCGGCGTGGACCGTCGTGGCCAACGCCCTCCTGAACCTGGACGAAACGCTGACCAAGGAGTGAGCATGCCGTCACCGAAGGGCACATTGGCCGGAATCACCCGGCGCCACTTCTTCCAGCAGAGCGGCGGCTTCGGGATCGGTGGGCTCGCCTTGCTGTCCCTTCTCCAGCCGGAGCTCTTCCGGCCCCGGCCCGCGCTCGCCGGCGACCCGATGGCCCCGCGGCCGACTCACTTCGCGCCGAAGGCGAAGAGCATCATCTTCCTGTTCATGGCCGGCGGTCCGTCCCAGGTCGACCTCTTCGATCCCAAGCCGAAGCTCAACGCGCACGACGGCGAGAAGATCCCGGAGGAGATCATCAAGGGCGAGCGGTTCGCCTTCATCAAGGGTGTCCCGACGCTCCTGGGCTCCCCGTACGGGTTCCGTCGGCACGGGCGAGGCGGGGCGGCGATCTCGAGCCTGCTCCCCCAGCTGACGCGCGTCTCGGACGACATCCTCATCCTCCGGTCGGTGCACACGGACCACTTCAACCACGCGCCCGCCCAGATCTTCATGAACTCCGGCCATCCCATCGTGGGGCGGCCGAGCATGGGCTCGTGGCTGACCTACGGGATCGGCAGCGCGAACGCCGACCTGCCCGGATTCGTGGTGCTCCTCTCCGGCCGGCCGGACCCCGGCGCCGGGAACACGTGCTGGGGCAGCGGCTTCCTGCCGACCGCCTACCAGGGCGTGGAGTTCCGCTCGCAGGGGGAGCCGGTCCCGAGCGTCTCGAACCCCGCCGGCATGACGCCGGCCGTCCGGCGCCGGGCCCTGGACGTCGTGAAGGGCCTCAACGAGCGGCACCTCGTGGACGTCGGCGACCCGGAGATCGAGTCCCGCATCGCCGCGTACGAGAAGGCCTACCGGATGCAGACGAGCGTCCCCGAGCTCACCGACATCGCGCGGGAGCCGCGATCGATCCACGCCATGTACGGCACCCGGCCCGGCGAGGCGTCGTTCGCCAACAACTGCCTCCTCGCCCGGCGGCTGGTGGAGCGCGGGGTGCGGTTCGTCCAGCTCTACCACCGCGGCTGGGACCACCACGGCGGGCCCGACCACGACATCGCGACCGGGCTGCCGCGCCTCTGCCGGGAGACGGATCAGCCGGCCGCCGCCCTCGTCGAGGACCTCCGGCAGCGCGGGCTGCTGGACCAGACCCTAGTGATCTGGGGGGGCGAGTTCGGGCGCACTCCCATGAACGAGGGGCGCGTGGGGCCGCCCTACCAGGGCCGGGATCACCACCCGCGTGCGTTCACCATGTGGCTGGCTGGCGGCGGGATCGCCGCCGGCACCACGGTGGGGGCGACGGACGAGCTCGGGTACAGCATCACCGAGGACCCGGTGCACGTTCACGATCTCCACGCGACGATCCTCGACCTCATGGGCCTCGATCACACGAAACTCACGTACCGGTACCAGGGCCGGGCCTTCCGCCTCACCGACACGAGCGGCAAGATCGTCCGGAAGCTCCAGGCGTGAGCCGGGCGCGGGGCCGGCGCTAGTCACAACTGGAGCGCGTTCAGCATCCGGACCCCCGGGCATCGCGGCAGGGGCCCCCCGCGATGGTCAGCCCGCCGGCTCGCGGATCTCGGCGATCTTCCGGTCGCGGTCGCGGGCGAAGCGGCCGCGATCCTGCGTCAGCTCCTCGTTGAGCTTCTGGACCTCCTCGGCAGTCTTCGCCTGGCGCAGGGCGGCGCGGTGGAGGATCTCCCGCTCGGCCATCTTCGCCTCGTACACCCGACGCGCCTCCGCGATCGCCGCCTTCTGCGCGTCGGAGAGCGGGCGCTCGACGACGCCGCCCTCCTTGTCTTTCTGCCGCAGGCGCTCCATCGCGAGCTCGTACGCGCTCTTGGGCCCACTGTCCGCCACGGTCGCCACCTCGCTTTCCCGGGGGTTCCGGATAGTGTAGCGCGATGCCGGGGTCCTGGGGAGCGCGGCCCCGCAGGTGACGCGGGAGACGAGGTGCGCTAGCATCCTTCGCGACGATGACCGCGATCACGCCGGCGGTCCGGACCGACCTCGCGCCGAGCGGGACGCTCCGCGCCGGCGTCAACTACGGGAACTTCATCCTCGCCACACGGGACCCGGCCAGCGGGGACTCCCGCGGGGTGGCGATCGACCTCACCCGGGAGCTGGGCCGGCGTCTGGGCGTGCCGGTCGAGATCGTCCCGTACGACAGCGTGGCGGCCATGGTGGACGCGGCCGGGACCGGCGCCTGGGACATCGCGTACCTCGGCATCGATCCGGCGCGCGAGGACGCGATCGGCTTCACCGCCGCCTACCTCGAGATCGAGGCGACCTATCTGGTGCCGCCCGGGTCACCCATCAGGGCCCTGGCGGACGTCGACCGGGAAGGCGTGCGGGTCGCGGCGCCGGCACGGGCCAACTACGAGCTGTTCCTGAGCCGGCATCTGCAGCGCGCGCAGCTCGTGCGCGCCCCCAACGCCGAGGCCGCCTTCGGCCTGCTGGCCGCCGGCCAGGCCGACGTGCTCGCCGGTCTCCGGCAGGCCCTGATCGGGCTTCCCGCGCGCCTGCCCGGCGCTCGCGTGCTCGACGGCCGGTTCATGGCGGTGCAGCAGGCCGTGGGCGTTCCCCGGGGCCGGGACGCCGGCCTCCGCTACCTCCGCGGGGTGGTCGAAGAGGCGAAGGCCTCCGGCCTGGTCGCGCAGGCGATCGAGCGGACGGGCGCCCGCGGCGTCTCGGTGGCCCCGAGCGCGGGATGATCCCCGACTTCCTCTATGGCACCGCCTGGAAGGAAGACCGGACAGCGGCGCTGACGGAGCTCGCGCTCCGGAGCGGCTTCCGGGGCATCGACACCGCGAACCAGCGGCGCCACTACTTCGAGGCCGGCGTCGGGCAGGGGCTGGCCGCCGCCTATCGCGCCGGGGTCGTGTCGCGGTCGGATCTCTTCCTCCAGACGAAGTTCACCTACCAGGCGGGCCAGGACCACCGGCTCCCCTACGACCCCGCGGCCGATCTGTCGACGCAGGTCGCCCAGTCGCTCGCGAGCTCGCTCGAGCACCTGGGGACGGACCGCGTCGACAGCTACGTGCTGCACGGCCCCGCCTCCGGCCACGGCTGGACGCGCGACGACGCCGAGGTATGGGCCGCGATGGCGAAGGAGCGCGACGCCGGCCGCGCGCGGCTCCTCGGCGTGAGCAACGTCTCCCTCCGCCATCTCGAGCAGCTGGCGGCGTCCGGCGCCGAGGCCCCGGCATTCGTCCAGAACCGCTGCTTCGCCCGCGCCGGCTGGGACCGCGAGGTGCGGGCGTTCTGCGCGAGGCGGCGGATCACGTATCAGGGCTTCTCGCTGCTGACCGCCAACCCGGAGGTTCTGCGGCACCCCATCGTCGCCGGCATCGCCGCGCGCGGCGGGGTCACGCCGGCCCAGGTGGTGTTCCGGTTCGCCCAGGGAATCGGCATGCTCCCGTTGACGGGCACGACCGACGCCGACCACATGCGGCAGGACCTGGCCAGCCGGGCCCTCGCGCTGTCGCCCGACGAGCTGCGGGCGATCGAGGACCTCGCGTGAGCCGAGGGCCGGCGCGGCGGGCGGCGCCGGCTACGTGATCGCGGCGGCGTCGGCGGGCCGTGGCGCCGCGGGCCGGCCGGGCGGCACCACGAGGTAGCTGAGGAACCAGCCGACACCCCCCGCGATCACGATCGCGCCGGTCCAGAGGTGCACGGACCACGCCACGCGCGACCACGTCATGACCGCGAGGAAGTAGAGAAGGTACTGCACGGTGGGAATGGCCAACGCCGTCGCGCGAAAGGCGAGGATCCGGTCGGGCGACGGCCGGAGCCACGCAAGCAGGAGGTCGCCGATCACGCCGGCCACCACCGCGGCGCCGATGAGCGGATACGGGCCCGTGTCGAGATACTTGTCGTGGATGATCGTCATGAGCGCGACGTTGACCGACAGGAGGATCGTGAGGCCGCCGGGAGGGAGCGGCCGGCGGCGCAGGACGAGCAGCACGAGCGCCATCAGCACGGCAGGCTGGACCAGGAAGCCTGCCATGCCCGCCGACAGGTAGACCTCGCCGCCCCTGCTCCGCGTGGTCTCCGCCACCCACGTCGTGGCGTACGGGCTCGCGTACTCGGTGAAGAAGGTGAGGAGCGAGAGAAACGTCGTCAGGGCCACGACCAGCGGCATCCGGGCGAGCCAGCGCCGCTCGGTCCCCGCGGGCCGGTCGAGCCCGGCCCGGAGCGGCCCGGTCACCATGAGGCCGCCGCCGAGGGCGAGCACGAGATGGCTGGGGCTGATGAGCCCCTCGACGCCCTTCTCGATGCCGAAGGTCACGTGCCACAGCATGTCGGCCACGCCGCCGAAGAAGAAGATGAACGCGCCGGCGAGGGAGAGGCGGTAGCCGGGCGGCAAGGCGCGCGCCCGCGGGGCCCCGCGGCGCCGGTTGCGCACGAACGTCACCACCAACGCCGCCGCCCCGGCGAGATAGCCCGAGTAGAGGACCGCGTGCCACGGCGTGAAGAACGTCTCGAGCGCGGGCACGTGGATGTGCGCCCAGCCGTCGAGGTAGAGCCCGCCGATGAGCCAGGCGCCGAGGACGGCCATCAGCCAGTCGAATCCGGCGCCGCCGGCGGCCGCGGCGCCGCGCGGAGCGGGCTCCGGCATCCGGGTTCTCGGCCCGGGCTCGGACACGACCGTGATGTGGGTTGTCATCGGGATCCCTCCGCCTCGGTCCGCCGCGCATCTGCCGGGCCTCTGGACGCCTCGTAGTGTAGCGCGCCCCTCGAGGCGCCGCCGGGCTCCTAACGTCCTGCGGTAGAAGCCGTGCCGGATCTCGTCAGCTTTCGAGCCCCGGAAGGTCGCGGAACGCCCCGAACCGGCCGTTCAGGCCCATCGGGACGCCGAAGCAGGGGGATTCGCGGCCCCTGCTCGCCGGCGGCGCGAGGCGGAGTTGACGCGCCCCCGGGAAGGTGCTGTCGTTTGCGGGCGGCCGGCAGGGGCCACACGGCAACGGCCGGCTCCAGCGCGGACGGGCGGAGCGGAATCCACCCGAGCAGGGGAGGCATCGATGGCGGAACGGATCATCCTACGCACCGGCGAGGCGCTCGTGACCGGAGGGCCGCCGGGCACGGCGGCGGAGCCCGAGGTCGTGGTCGGGGCCCTGGACGGCCCGGTCGGCACCGCGATTGCCACGCACATGGGCGGCCAGGTGAAGGGGCACACGCGCGTCTTCGCGCTCCTCAACACCGACGTGCAGGTCCGCCCCGCGACCCTGATGGTCAGCAAGGTCACGGTCGGTGGCAAGAACGCCACGAAGTACACCAACATCCTGATGGGCACCGTGCAGGCGGCGATCGCGCACGGGGTGCTCGACGCGGTCCGGGCCGGCGACCTGCCGAAGGGCCAGGTCAACGAGCTCGGCATCATCTGCGCCGTCTGGCTGGCCCCCACCATCGTCGACGTCGCCGATCTCGACCACCGGATGCTGTTCGACATCCACCGTCGAGGCATGGCCAAGGCCATCGCCAAGGCGATGCGCCACGAGCCGTCGATCGACTGGCTGCTCGAGAATCAGGACAAGGTGGTGCATCGCTACTTCCAGATGGGGCTGGAGGGAAAGATCTAGTCCGACCTATTCATGAAGACAGTGGGCGCCGGACGGGTGACGCCGCGAACGGGGCGCCCCACCGCGCGGAGCGCAGGACGACTCAGCCGCCGCGCGAGGCCGGCCGCGCTGCGGCCGTCGACACGGTGTCGACCCACCACACGCGCGGTCCGAGTGACCACGGTGGGGCTGTTCGCGGCGGCAGGACCCGTCCGGCCCATGGCGTTCACGAATACGTCGGGCTAGATTGCCGAGGAGGCGATTCCGCCGATCACCGGCCAGCGGACCGGCGATCGGCGGGTCGGCCTCACCGGCGGCGACTAGCGCTGCCGGAGCTTCGCCTCGATCCGGTCGCCTTCCTTCAGGTCCTGGAGGGTCTCCGCCGAGGCCTGGAACTCGTGGATCTTGCCGTTGCCTTCGCGGATCGTGACGCGCCCTTGGGCCCGGTTGATCTTGACGACCTGGCCCGACACCATCGGCGGCGTGTTCGCCTGGTTGGGTAGATTCGTGGCTTGCGCGAGTGCCGTGCCGCTCCACAGGAGCAACGGCACGATGAGCGCTCCGCCGCGCTGCGTCCATGTCCTCATGTCGCCCTCCCGCCGCTACTTCTTCACGATGTCGTAGATCGCGCCGGCGGCCGCGCCGACGCCCGTACCGATGAGCGCGCCCTTGCCCGCGCCGTAGCCCGTGCCGGCCCCGATCGCCGCGCCGGATCCCGCGCCTACCGCGGCGCCGCCGAGCGTGCCGCAGGCGGCCGTGACCAGGGACGATGCGAGCACGAGCCCGACGAGCGGAGCCTTCCAGCCCATCCTCTTCGTCATCGAGACCTCCCTTTCCATCGCTAGACGGACACAGGGCAACTTCCATGCCTCGTTGCGCGTCGGGGATGCGGCCCAGGAGATCCGCGCGCTTGCAGCGCGGCCGGTCCGCGGGGCACGTCACGCTGTCGCCGTCGCGACAAGAGGACGGGGACGGCCCGGGGGTGATCGTGACCGGGTGCGGCGGGACCCGGCTCGCCGCGGCCTTACGGAAGGCCGCCGGCGAGGGAGCCCGTCGGCGGGCGGGCGCGAAGCGCCGGACTGCCGGCCCTACGAGGGCTGACCGGCTCGCCTGGTGAGGTCACGGCCGCTTCTTCAGGAGGCCCTCGACGATGCGCGCGTTTTGCGCGCCGCCGGTCGACCCGCCCTTGTCCCCGAGATACGAGACCGGGCGCCGGACGATCCTCATCCGCAGCCCTTCGGGGGTCAGCGCGTAGTCCGCCTCCTCGGAGACGTACTGCTGCTCCAGAGTGCCGCCGCTGGCCCGCTCGAAGCTCGTGCGGAGGACGTACGCGATTCCATCCGGACGCTTCACCACGGACACGACGACCAGCGTCATGACACCCCCGCCGGGCGGCGCGAACTGGATCTGCCCGGGGCCGGAGAGCTCCACCGTGTGGACCAGGCCGAGGCTGTTCTCGTACGTGTAGAGGAAGTAGCCGTTCTCGCTGAAGGTCGCCGTGAACTCGGCCGTCTGCCCGTCCACCGTGATCGGGCCCCGCCACGTGCCGGTGAGGTCCGCGGGGCGCGCCGGCGGGGCCGCGAGCAGGACGCCCGACACGAGCGCCGCGACCAGAAAGGCGAGCCGGGGCGCCGTCCCCATCCCTCCGCCCGAGGCGAGACTGCTATCGCGCGCGCTGCCGGTCGAGCAGCACGCGACGCAGGATCTTGCCTGACGCCGACTTCGGGATCTGGTCCGTGAACTCGACGTGGCGGATGCGCTTGTGGGGCGCCACCCGCTCCGCCACCCAGGCCATGATCGCGTCGCCGCTCGTCCGCCGCGAGGCCTCGTCGGGCTTGAGCACCACGTAGGCCAGGGGCACCTCGCCCGCTTCCTCGTCGGCCTTCCGGATCACGGCGGCGTCGAGGATCGCGGGATGCGTCAGCAGGAGCGCCTCCAGCTCGGCCGGCGCGACCTGGAGACCCTTGTACTTGATGAGCTCCTTGGTGCGGTCGACGATGTAGAACCACTCCTGGTCGTCCACGTAGCCGACGTCGCCCGAGTGGTACCAGCCGTCCCGGTCGATGCACTCCGCGGTCTCCTGCGGCCGGTTGAGGTAGCCCCGCATGATCTGGGGGCCGCGGATGAGGAGCTCACCCTGCTGGCGCGGGCCGAGCTCCGCGCCCGTGACGAGGTCGACGATCCGCACCTCGGTGTTGGGGACGACCTGGCCGATCGATCCGGGCTTCGACGGCGCGTCGATGGTCGGGCTCAGGTGAGTCACGGGGCTCGCCTCGGTCATGCCGTACCCCTGGACGACCGGGCAGCCGAGCTTCCCGGAGAGCGCGCGCGCGATGTCCTCCCCGAGCGGGGCGGCACCCGAGAACACGAGCCGGACGCTCGAGAGATCGAACTGGGCGACCGCCGGGTGCTTCACCAGGCCGAGGACGATCGGCGGCACCAGCGGCAGGACCGTCACCCGGTGCTTCTGGATCATGCCCAGGAACTCCACCATGTCGAAGCGCGGCATCGTCACCAGTGTGCTGCCGTTGGCGAGCGACAGCTGCATGATGACGACCATGCCGTAGATGTGGAAGAAGGGCAGAACGGCGATGACCACATCCCGCTCGCCGAAGCACTCGAAGCCCCGCATGCCCTCGCACTGACGGAGGTTCACGACCAGATGCCGGTGGGTGAGCATGACGCCCTTGGGCAGTCCCGTCGTGCCGCTCGAGTACGGCAGCACGACGAGGTCGCGCCCGGGATCGATGGCGATGGTGGGGGGGCTGGGCGGCGCCTCCAGGAGCTCGGCCAGCGGCCGGGCGCCCTCGGCCGTTCCGATGACAAAAGTCTCCTCGACGCCGGCCCGCGCCGCCGCCTCCTTCGCCCGCTCGAGGATGGCGGGGACGGTGACCAGGAAGCGCGCCCCCGAGTCCTTGAGCTGCCCAGCCAGCTCGTCGGCGGTGTAGGTCGGGTTGACCGTCGTGTTGACCCCGCCGAGCCACGCCACCGCGAAGAAGACCACGACGTACTCGGGGCAGTTGGGGCTGTAGATCGCCACCACGTCGCCCTTGCGGAGGCCGCGCCGCGCCAGGCCGGTGGCCGCGCGCCGGATGGCGTCCTCGAGCTCCCCGTAGGTCGTGACGCGGCCGCTCGCTCCGTCGATGACCGCGGGCTTCCCGGAGAGGCGACGGACGTGCCGCAGCACGTACTCCGTGATGGGAACGTCTGGCACCGTGACGTCGGCGCTGCGGCTCCTGACGATCATGGGGCCGCTCCGGGGGTGAGCCGGCGAGTGCCGCTCATCGAGGGGAGACTATCGCCGCCGGTCGGAGGTCGTCAAGCCCGGCCGCTCGACTCGCTACGGCTGTCCCAGGGCGCTTCGGGAGCCTGGCGAGATTTCCGTGCATTCGCGGCCGCCGCACGGTATAGTGGTCGGCGTCTGGTTCCGACCGCCGGTTCATCTGCGAGCCCGAGTCCTTCTCAGACCGCGCAACCCCGCCTCCTCTTCCGCACGGTGGGACGCGACCTCAACACCGCGGAAGACTGGCCGGGCCCAGGTTCGCCCCGAAGGAATTTTCACACCATGTCGTTCAACACCTTTGACCTCCACCCGGATCTCTTGCGGGGCGTCGCCGCCCTCGGGTTCGAGACGCCCACCCCGATCCAGCGGGACGCCATCCCGCTCGTGCACGCGGGACGGGATGTGCTCGCGTGCGCGATGACCGGGAGCGGCAAGACCGCCGCGTTCCTGCTGCCGATCCTCCACCGGTTCCTCGAGCGCCCGCGCGGGACCACGCGGGCCCTCGTCCTCGCGCCCACGCGCGAGCTGGCGGCGCAGATCGACGAGCACCGCCGGGAGCTCGCGCGCCATACGCGCCTCACCGGTGCGGCCGTCTTCGGCGGCGTCGGCTACCCGTCGCAGGAGCAAGCGCTGCGCCGGGGGGTCGATGTGATCGTGGCAACACCCGGCCGCCTGCTGGACCACTTCGAGCGGCCGTACGCGCGGCTCGCCGGCCTGGAGGTGCTGGTCCTCGACGAGGCGGACCGGATGCTGGACATGGGCTTCCTGCCCGACATCCGCCGTATCCTCCAGCGGCTCCCGGCGCGCCGGCAGACGCTCCTGTTCTCGGCGACCATGCCGGCCCCGATCGTGACGCTCGCCCGGGAGATCCTGAAGGATCCCGCGACGATCGCGGTCGAGCGCCCGGCGGCGCCGGCCATCGGCATCACCCACACGGCCTATCCGGTCGCGGCCGAGCTGAAGTCGCGTCTGCTCCTGAGCCTCCTCGGGCGCCCCGGCACCCGCAGCGTGCTCGCCTTCACGCGGACCAAGCACCGGGCGAACCGCCTCGCGGAGTTCCTCGGCCGTCACGGGATCCGGGTGGAGCGGATCCACGGGAACCGCAGCCAGGCCCAGCGAACGCAGGCTCTGGCGGGCTTCAAGAGCGGGTTCTACCAGGTGCTGGTGGCCACGGACATAGCCGCGCGCGGCATCGACATCGACGCGCTGAGCCACGTGGTGAACTTCGACGTTCCGCCGCTCCCCGAGGACTACATCCACCGTGTGGGACGGACCGCCCGGGCGGAGGCGCGCGGCGACGCGCTCACCCTGGTCGCGCCGGGCGAGGAAGGGGATCTCCGGACGATCGAGCGGGCGATCGGGACCCGGATCCCGCGCGCGACGCTGCCCGACTTCGACTACGCCCAGCGGCTCTCGGAGCGGCTCGAGATCCCGCTTTCCGAGCGCCTGGCGGCGATGCGGGCCCAGCGGGCCGGCCAGCGCCTCGGCGCGGCCCGCGGGCGCCCGCCCGCGGCGGCGCGGGCGGCGCGCTGACGCGCGCGGTGTCTCGCGGCAACGCCTGGCCGTCCGGCGCGCGAGGTGACGGGCCGGGCGGAGCGACCGCGCGGCCGGATCACGTCGCGGCGTCAGGATGGCGGACGGACGCATCCGGTCGAGGCCGTCGCGCTCGATCTTCGGGCCACCGGCACTCCGCTTGCACCTGCCATGAGGATGTCGACGTCGGCTTGCACGCCAAGGGAGGCACGTCAATGATCAGGAAGACGGCCAAAGGGTACGTGCTCCGCTCGAAGGACGGCTCGCGGAAGCTCGGCGGTCCCTATCGGACGCGCGCGGAGGCGCTGAAGCGGGAGCGGCAGGTGCAGTTCTTTAAGCACGCGAAGAAGCGAGGGTAGCCGCGCAGCTGGCCCCGCGGTCCAGGCTCGAAGCTACCGCGGGTACTCGTCGGCCTCCTGCCGAGCGTCGATCGCGCGTTCCGGGCGGCTCCGTCATCGGAGCTTCTGCCCCGCCGTTCTAGCTTCGCGACGCAGCCGCAGAGGCCGGCGGGACGATGGAGACGCCTTCCTCGATCGTCCACTTTCGCGCCAGGAGCTCCTGCCGCGTGCGCGGTGACAGCTTCCCAGCGAGCGACAGCTGGCGTGCCTTGGCCCCGGTGAGATCAGGGCGATCCGCGAAGCTCGCGACGCGCTCCGTCCAGGACACGTAGTCCACGGCCGCGGGCACCACCACGGCGCCGTCGGCCGTCTCGCCCAGGACCGTCCCCGCCACGCGGATCCGCGTGATGGGCGTCGTCTGGTGATGGCGCGCCAGGATGGCCACCGACCCGGCCATGAACCGCGCCTGGGTCTCGGAAGCGGCGGTGAGCGCCCAATCGATGATGTCGGGCCGGCCGGGGCCCGGACCGAGGGTGGTCAGGCTGTCGACGAGGGCCAGCCGGATCGTATGGGTGAACGAATTCTGACGCAGGAAGCGGTCGATCGGGTCCTGCGCCACCCCGAGGCTTTTCAGATGCGTCTCCATCCGCACTCGCAGGTCGCCGGGCGTCATGTCCCACACGAGGTCGCTGACCCAGTCGCGCGTGAACTTGATGGCGAAGCCGCCCGGCACGAACCCGATCACGGTGTCCGGGCCGAACTCCCCGCCCCACACCGCCCAGGCTGCGCTGTCCAGCTTGTCGGCCAGGACTTGATTTCGCGTGTACGGGTCGACGCCGAGGTACTTGGAGAGGCGCCGGCGCGCGTCGTCGTAGCCGATCACGCTCTGACCGGCCATGGTCGCGCCCTCCTTGACCTCGTCGCTGGGGCTCGGTCCCGAGTCGCCGCCTTCCTTCGCGTCGCCGACCTTCTGCACGCCGGTCTTGACGTCGCGCGACACGCGATCGAAGAAGCGCCCGACGCCCGCGGGGATGCCCTTGACCGTGTCCACGGGGTGCGTGACCGCCGTCTTGAGCGACTGACCGGTCCGCTTCATGGACGCGGCCATCGCCTTCTGGAAGATCTCGGAGCTCTCGGTCTTGGACAGCACGTCGAGCGCCTGGATCTCCGCCGCGCGCAATGCCACCATCCCGGGGCCCTCGGCCACGAACTCCCCGAGCGTCGACTCGAAGACCGTCTTCGTGATGAGCCCGTCCGTCGTGACGCGCTCGTCGATCTTGTAGACGGTGCTCTGGAGGAGCTCCGCGGGTGCCACGTCGGCCGCGCGGAGGACGGCCGGAGCCTCGTACCGCGACTGCGCCCCCGCCGCCGAGAGTCCGAGGACGACGCCGAGTGCCACCGCCATGGCGCGCTGCTTCATCAAAGTCCCCTTGTCGTTCGCATGACCGTCTCCCCGCAGCGGCCCGATCGGACCGCTGCGGGGAGCTTCCGCCTGATGCCTACTTCGAGCCGAGGCTCTCCGTGAGCTTCTCCATGACCTGGTCGACCGTGAAGCTCGCCGCCTTCTGTCGAGGCGGGTACTCCTTGAACGTCGCGAGGAACTGGCCCACGTACGCCTGCATGGGCACCAGGAGGTACACGTGGTCGAAGTACCAGTCCCAGTACGTGTTGGACGTGATGGTCGCGTGCTCGTAGGGGTCGGTGCGGAGGTTGTACAGCCAGGGCAGCCGCGTCCGCACGAACGGCTCGCTCCACACGAGCATGGTCCCCTCGGCCCGCTGCTGGGCGAACACCGCCTTCCAGTTGTCGTACCGGAGCGCGACCAAGTCTCCGTCGTCGGAGAAGTAGAAGAACTCTTTGCGAGCGCTGGTCGGCTGCTGGCCCGTCAGGTACGGGAGCTGGTTGTAGCCGTCCAGGTGGACCTTGAAGGTCTTCTGCCCCACCTGGTAGCCCTTCAGGAGCTTGTCCTTGACGTCGGCGTCCCCCGCCATGGCCAGGATCGTCGGCAGCCAGTCGAGGTGGCTCACGATCTCGTTGGAGACCGTTCCCGGCTTGATGTGTCCCGGCCACCGCACCATCGCGGGCACCCGGTAGGCGCCCTCCCAGTTGGAGTTCTTCTCGTTGCGGAACGGGGTCATGCCGGCGTCGGGCCAGGTGTTCCGGTGCGGCCCGTTGTCGGTCGAGTACATGACGAAGGTGTCGTTGGCGATGCCGAGGTCGTCGACGAGCTTCAGGAGCTCGCCGACCCGCTTGTCGTGGTCGATCATCGCGTCGTGATACTCGGACTGCCACCGGCCGGACTGCCCGAGGCTCGAGGGCTTGGCGTGCGTGCGAAGGTGCATGCCAGTCGTGTTGAACCAGACGAAGAAGGGCTTCCCGGCCGCATTCTGGCGCTTGATGAAGTCGACGGCGCCAGCCAGGAACTCGTCGTCCACCGTCTCCATGCGCTTCCTGGTCAGAGGACCGGTGTTGTCGATCTTCTGCGTCCCATCCGGGTTGGCCCACGTGTGGAGCACGCCGCGGGGGCCGTACTTCTGCCGGAAGCCCGGGATGTCCTTGTCCGTAGGGTAGTCGCGGAGCTCGGGCTCCTCCTCGGCGTTCAGGTGGTAGAGGTTGCCGAAGAACTCGTCGAAGCCGTGCATGGTCGGGAGGTGCTCGTCGCGATCACCGAGGTGGTTCTTGCCGAACTGGCCGGTCGCGTACCCCAGCGGCTTGAGCAGCTCGGCGATGGTCGGGTCCTCCGCGCGCATGCCCTGCGTGGCGCCTGGAAGACCGACCTTGGAGAGCCCCGAGCGGAAGACGCTCTGGCCCATGATGAATGCCGCCCGCCCCGCCGTGCAGCTCTGCTCCGCGTAGTAGTCGGTGAAGAGCATGCCCTCGTTGGCGATCCGGTCGATGTTGGGCGTGTGGTAGCCCATCAGCCCCTTGGTGAAGATGCTCAGGTTCGACTGGCCGATGTCGTCGCCCCAGATGATCAGGATGTTCGGCTTCTTCGCCGGCGCCTGCGCCTCCGCCCGCGCCAGTCCCGCGACCAGCCCGATCGCGACCACCAGGATAGTTGCCCAGGCCCCTGCCCCTCGACATCGCATCGATGGCTCCTCCTCTCCGATCCCGCGCTCGGCGCTACTCCCGCGGCGCACGATGCGCCGCGTGCCTCACTTCTGGAAGGGATAGATCACCTTCCAGTCCTGCTTCATGTCGACGACCGTTCACGACTACCGCATGATGCGACGCCGACGGTCCCGCGGGCCATTGGACCTTGGTCGTACAGGTCGTGTCCCATCCGTCATCGGTGTGGCGCATCGGGTGGCCGTCGTCAACTTCCGCCATCGGCGCCAGCTCCGCTCGCCGGCGCGGGTTCGCGGCGATACGTGGATGGTCCCCGGCGAGCAGGACTCGGGGCCCGCCGGCCCATGCGCCGAGCGTAGCGGCCCGGCGGCATCGAGAAAATCCGCAAGATTACGGAGTCCCCCCCGAAAACTACATGCGGGGCCATTCCCGCCCGGTGGCGCTAGACTGGGCCGGAATGGCCGAGCCCGGGTCCCGGCTCTACGAGCTGCGCGTGGCGAGCGTCGCCGACACTCGGGTGCGGGACGCGACGGTGACGGTGCTGGGCCGGTGGGCCCCGGCGGAGGCGGGTCCGCGCCACGCGGAGGCGCTCGGCCGCTCCGGCCTCGTGGTCCGCCTGTCGCTCGCGGACGCCGCGGCGGCGGCGCTCCTGCGGGATCTCTACGCGGCGGGGGTGACGCCGGCCGCC
Source organism: Candidatus Methylomirabilota bacterium (assembly GCA_036558225.1). Lineage (GTDB taxonomy): Bacteria > Methylomirabilota > Methylomirabilia > Rokubacteriales > DASRDR01 > DASRDR01. Next base: position 17,292 of record DATBGA010000093.1, read on the forward strand.
GTGGTGCTTCGCCCCCTCGGTGTCGCCGCCGCGCGCGATCGCGGGGACACGGAGCCCGCGTTCGCGATCTTCGCGCGCCACGGCGGGCGGTTCGTCCCCACCTGGAACTGGCGCGCGTTCGTCTTCGGCCCGTTCTGGTATCTCCGCCGGGGGTTGTACGCCAAGGGACTGGTGCTGCTCGGGCTGAGCGTGTGCCCGTTCTTCACCCTCGTGTCCACGCTGCTCCTGGGTGTCGCCGTCCTCTTCTACTGTGGCGCGGTCGGGAACTGGGACGACTACCTCTGGCGGGTGAAGGGCACGCAGTGGTGGTGAAGGGGAGCGGCCGTCACCTCGATCGGATCGACTCGCGCGGCGCGTCCGGATCCCGGAGCGTCCCCGACGCGGGCTCGTCGCGCACGGTCCTCGGCGGCCCGGGCGCGCCCGCATTCTCGGCCAACGCGGCCCTCGGGCCGCGCATGACCGCGAGGCAGACATACCCGATCAGGATCCAGACGCCCTCGCGGAACCTCCGGGCCACCCCGAACGCCAGGCCGGTGCTCGAGCCGAGGCCGAGCAGAGCGAAGATGCCGACGATGCCCCCCTCGAGGACGCCGATCGACCCGGGGATCAGGAACCCCACCGCGCGCGCCCCGGCCGCGCCCGCCTCGATGACGAGGGCCGTCATGAACGAGACCGGCGACTCGAGCAGGAGGAGCATGAGCCAGGTCTCGAGCGCGCCCGTCGCCCAGCCGACAAGGCTCAGGACCATGACCGCCGCCACCGCACCCCGCCGCTCCCGGTAGAACCACCGGAGGTCGGCGTCGAGCCGGTCGGCGCCTGCGGCCATGCGGTCGCCCACGCCTATCCACCTGAGGGCCCGGCCGCCCAGCCGGAACATGCCCCGGATCTGCGCCCAGACGAAGCCCGCGGTGGAGAGCATCATGTAGAGCGCCAGCAGGGCGAGCAGGGACAGCATGGCGGGCGACGTGCTCCCGAGCGCCCAGGCCAGCGCAGTCGCACACGCGATGAACGCCGCCAGGGACGCGACCAGGGCGCTCTTGGCGACCACCACCGACACGAGCCCCTCCTCGACGGGCACGCCCGCGCCCGCCCGCGCGAGCAGGTAGGCCTTCAACGCGTCCCCGCCCATCGTCCCGGTCGGCGTCGTCTCGTTCACCGCCTCGCCGGCGAGCCGGACCGGGAACAGGACCCCGAATCGGGGGCGCCCCCGGGGGAAGGCGAGTCGCCATGCCTCCGTCTTGAAGAGGTTCGTCACGATCTGGGGCAGGAGGATCAGCGGCAGCCGCCAGGACAGCTTGCGCAGCTCGGCCAGGAGCGTCGCGGGACCGATCTCCCAGACGAGCGCGGCGACGATCAGCCCCCCCGCCAGGATGGCGAGCGGGCGAAGCCACCTCACGGGCGGTGCGGGGCCGCGGTGAGCGATCCCGGGAGCGGGGCGAGCGACATCCGTCTGCGGCTCACTGCCCGCGCATTCTACTCCAGGAGCCCCGGTGCTACCGAGCTTTCGGCGTCCTGTCGCGGTCCCCTGGGCCCGGCCCGCTTGACGGTGGGCCACCGGGCGGGGGAGGATACCACCTCGGCCGACACATCACCCACGACCTTCCCAGGAGGACAGCGATGAGGATCGTGTCCCGGCTCCCTGCCCTGATCGTCGTACTGGCCGTCGCCGCGGTGCTCGCGCTGCCCGGTGCCGCCGCCGCCCAGCGGAAGTTCAGCTTCGGGTACGACCAGCCTCACACCACCGCGTACGGCATCGCCGCCGACCTCTTCGACGCCAAGCTCCAGCAGATGTCGGGCGGGAAGCTCGCCATCAACCAGTTCCCGGGGGCGCAGCTCGGCCAGGAGCCGGTGATGCTGCAGAAGCTCCGCGCGGGCGACATCGACTTCATCATCACCTCCACCGCCAACGCCGCATCGGTGGCGCCCGAGGCGGGCGTCTTCTCCCTCCACTTCATCTTCCGGGATGACGAGCACCTGAAGAAGGCGATCGCCGACCCGAAGGTCGTGGACGCCTTCCGGGGCATGATCAAGGACTCGGTCCAGGGCGCTCACGTGATGGCGCTCATGACCATGGGCTTCCGGAACATGTACAGCAAGAAGGAGATCAAGTCGCTCGAGGACATCAAGGGCATGAAGGTGCGGGTCCAGGCGACGAAGACCGAGGACACGCACTTCCCGGCCTACGGCGCCCAGACCGTCCACATGCCGTTCGGGGAGGTCTACACCTCGCTCCAGACCGGCGTGGTGAACGTGGCCGAGAACGGGGTGAACGTCTACCTCGCCAACAAGCACTACGAGGTCGCCCCGATCATGTCGATGACCCAGCACGAGGCCAACAACAACGCCGTCTGGGTCAGCGAGAAGACCTGGAACAGCCTCTCCGACCAGGAGAAGCAGTGGGTCCAGGCGGCCGCCGACGAGATCGGGCGCGTCGAGCCGGCCAAGGCCCTCGCCCTCGAACAGGAGTCGGCGGTGAAGCTCAAGAGCATGGGCGTCAAGATCGTCGACGGCGTGGACAAGTCGGGGTTCATGAAGGCGGCCCAGCCGATCCAGGACCAGCTCGCCAAGGAGCTGGGCCCCCACGCCGTGAAGATCCTCCAGCTCGTCCGTGAGGTGAAGTAGGCCGCTCTCGTCGATCGCCTCGGACGCGCATCTTCGGCATCGCACTGCGGCGGCGGTCCACGAGACCGCCGCCGCGCTCTCACCAGCCGCGCGGATGGCCCTGGAGGGCTGATCGTGGACCAGCGGGTCCTGGTGCTCGGCCGCCACCGGCACCTCAAGTGGAAGGCCCTCGACCCGCTGGAAGCGGTGCTCATGGTGCTGTGCGGTGTCAGCATCAGCGCGTTCACCCTCTCGGTGCTGTGCGACGTCGTCACGCGCACGATCGGCTACCCCTGGCTCTGGCTCCAGCAGGTGACGACGGGCTTCTTCGCCTACGGGATATTCATCGGCATGGCCGCGGCGACGCGCCGGCTCGACCACCTGTTCCTCACCGAGATCACCAAGCGGCTGCCCACGACCGCCCGCACCGCCGTCGAGATCTTCAACCGGCTGGTCGTGCTGGCGGTGGCGGTCTCGATGGTCTGGTTCGGCTACAAGAACTTCCTCCTGGACCTCGGGAGCTTCCGGATGCCCTCGATGATCCCGCTCGGCACGTACACGATCATCGTGCCCCTATCGGGCGCGCTGATCGCGCTGTTCGCCGTCGAGCAGGCCGTCAACGGCTGGCGGAACGGCTTTGCCGGGCCGGAGGACCGGGACGACGAGCCGCGGGTCATCGTATGAGCCCGCAGGTCGCCACCGTGCGAAGACCGTCCGATCGAAGTCGTCAGATCAGCTCTGGCACGGGCGGGACGGGCCAGTGAGCAACGGCGCCCTGATCGTCCTGATGTCGCTCATCTTCCTCGGGCTCGGTTACCTCGGGGTGCCGGTGGCCTTTGCCCTGATCGCGGGGGTGCTGGTCGCCACCGCCTTCACGCCGGTGAGCTTCCCGTCGATGGTCGGCCAGCTTTTCCACGGCATCGACTCCGAGACCCTCCTCGCGGTGCCGTTCTTCCTCCTGGTCGGCGAGCTGATGACCTCGGCCGACGTCACGCAGCGGATGATCCGCCTGTCCCAGACCTTGGTGGGGCACCTTCGGGGCGGGCTGGCCCAGGTCATCACCCTGTTCAGCATGTTCTTCGCGGGCATCTCCGGCTCGTCGACCGCCGACGTTGCGGTGCTGAGTCGCACGGTCGCGCCGGAGATGGACCGGGAAGGGTACGATCGGCCCTTCACCGCTGCCCTGATCGCCTCGGCCTCTACGATGGCGAACCTCATTCCGCCGAGCATCATGGCCGTCGTGTACGGGGCGACCGGAAACGTCTCGATCGGCGGGCTCTTCCTGGGTGGGGTCAGCACCGGGCTCGTGATCGGGGCGGGGCTGATGATCTACAGCTACTTCTTTGGCCCGGTCGGCCTCAAGAAACGGCGTGCCACACTGGGCGAGATCGGTGATGCCGCCGCCGGCGCGGCTCTCCCCCTGATCATCCCGATCATCATCATGGGCGGCATCCTGACCGGGTGGTTCACCCCGACCGAGGCGGGAATGATCGCGTCGGTCTACATCCTCCTTGTCGTGATCCCGCTGCTCAAGCCTGAGCACATCCGACAGCTACCCCAGGACTTCGTCTACACGGGCATGCTCTACGCGATCCCGCTGGCCGCGGTGGCTGGTGCCTCCGCCTTTGGGTGGATGCTCGCATACCTCCGCGGGCCCGACGTCGTCGCCGGCTACATCACGGCCTGGGCGGGGGGCAGCCCGGCGAAGATCATGTTCCTGCTGGTGGGCCTGTTCGTGGTCCTCGGCGACTTCGTCGACGCCGTGCCCGCCATCATCATCTTCATGCCCGTCATCAACAAGCTGACGGAGCTCGGGGGGATCAATCCCGTCCACATGGGTGTCGTGCTCATTACCACGCTCGTGTTCGGACTCATCACCCCGCCGTACGGCTTGTCGTTGCTCGTGGCGTCCAAGTTCGTCGGGGTGCCGTTCGGCCGCGCCATGTTCCGCTCGCTACCGCTCTATGTCGTGTTCTTCGTGGCGATCGCGTTCGCGGTGCTCATCCCCAAGGTCGTGCTGTTCTTGCCCAAGATGCTGCTGCCCGAGTCGGTGGGTTGCTTCCGGAACCCGAGCGGGCCCGGCTACATCTGCCCCTGATCGACGGGCGGCGGGCCTGCTCGCCCTGACGCGCCCCGTTCGGCCGATGAAGCGGGACGAGTAGCCCCGGCCTGAGGGCCCGCGGACGCCCGTGCGAAGCCTACACCGCCTCGGCGGCGATCCGGGCCCGCAACGTCGCGTCGGGCAGCCGGCCGTGGGCCGCCTGCATGTTGTCGCGGAGGTGCGCCACGCGCGACGTGGCGGGAATCGCGCACGTGATGGCGGGGTGCGACACCACGAACTTGAGCAGCACCTGGGCCCAGCTGTCGCAGTCGATGTCGGCCGCCCACGCGGGTAGCGGCTTTCTGCGCAGGCGGGGGAACAGGTCGCCGCTCGCGAAGGGCCGGTTCGCGATCACCGCCACCCCCCGCTCCTGGGCGAGCGGCAGGAGCCGCCGCTCCGCTTCCCGCTCGCCGACCGAGTAGTTGATCTGGACGAGGTCGAGCGGCCGGGACGCGACGAGCCGCGCCACGGCCTCGTGGCTGCCCGCCGTGTAGTGGGTCACACCGACGTAGCGTACGCGGCCGTCGCGCTTCCACGCTTCCAGCGTGGCGAGGTGCGTGTCCACATCCACCAGGTTGTGCACCTGCATCGCGTCGATGCGGCTCACGCGGAGCTTCCGCATCGACTCCTCCATCTGCCGGATGCCCGCCGCCCTGCCTTCCGTCCACACCTTGGTGGCGATGAAGAGCTTGGCGGAGACCCCGAGCTGGGCCGCGAGGTCGCCGACGACCTCCTCCGAGCTGCCGTACATGGGCGAGGAGTCCACCACCCGGCCGCCCAGCTCGACGAACGCGCCGAGGACTTCCCCGAGGGGCGCCCGCGCGGCCGCGCTCCCCCCGACGTCGAAGGTCTGCCAGGTCCCGAGACCGACGACGGGAATCGCCTCGCCGGTCGCGGGAAGCGGGCGCGTCAGGATCGCCGATCCGGGCCCCGATCCCGCGGCGCCCGCCCCGCCTGCCGCTGCCATGGCCATTCCCATCCCGGCCGCGCCCATGAGACGGAGCGCGTCCCGTCGCCTCACGTCGGCGGTGCCCCCGGCCGCCGCTCGATCACGCCGTCGGCTCCCGGAGGCCATCCCTCAGACGTCCGGCGCCGTGCCGGCGATGTGCGCGCTCCAGTAGTGATGGGTCTTCGCCACGACCGTGATCACGCTCTTCACCTGGTCGGTGAGCTCGAAGCTCGGATCGGCCGGCACCAGCAGCCGCTCCTCGTCCGAGCGCGCGTCGACGTTCTCGAGGATGATCGTGGCGCAGAGCCAAGCGGCCATCTTCGGCGAGTCGCAGGTGACGGCGAGCCAGCCCGGCGCCGCCGGCTCGGAGTAGAGCCCGGTCGTCTCCCAGATGCCCCGGCGGATCTCGGCGACGGCCTCGGAGCCGGCGCCGGCCGCCGCGCCTTCCGTCACGGCCCGGAGGGCGCTGTCGGGCCCGCGGTGCGGCGGCCCCCCGAAGAGGGCCAGCTCGCAGAAGCTGCTCCACATGGCCGCCCAGTCGGGGCGGCCATCGGGCCGCCAGACGAAGGGCGCCGCCGACATGGGCGCGGCATCGGGCGGGCCGGGCTCGATGACCTCCGCCCGCCCGGCGGGGAGCTTGGAGAGCGCCGCCCAAACGGCCGGATCGGGCGCGCCGTCGAGCCGCCACAGCTCCACCGGCGCGCCGAGGAAGTCCGCGAACGCCCGGCATTGCGCGCGCCAGTCGTCCAGGAGCGCGTACGGCATCTCGGCCGGCGACACCAGCACGACGCGCGTGGGCGGGGCGCCGTCCGGGCTGGAGTAGGATGGAGTCACCACCGGGCGACCCGAGGGCTGACGATCATGGCACTGTATGATTTCCGCTGCACCGTCTGCGGCCTCACGTTCGAGGTGTCGCGCCCGATGGCGCAGGCCACGGAGCCCGCGTTCTGTCCCGTCGACGGGGCCGAGAGCCGACGCTTCTTCACGATGCCCATGACGTTCTCCAAGCCGAGCTCGAGGCCGAGCTCGCCGCCATCACCGGCGCGAGGCTGGCGCCACCACGGCCACCGCCACGGACCCGGCACTGGTCCGCACGTCCACTGAGGAGCCCCGTCGGTCCAGTCTACACGGGGTGATGCCCGTCGGATGGCGGGGGGTCGCCGCCGCGCCGCGGCTCAGGCGGCGCCGCCGGCGTCGGAACGGCGCCGCATGGTGTCGAGAAAGGCGTCGAGCTCCGCGTCGGTGGCGAAGACGTCCGTGGACGGCAGCGCCTTGACGATGTCGAAGACCTGCCGCACCGCCGGCTGAAGGTGCGCCACCGCCACCCCGCCGCCGCGCCCCTCCAGGGTCTTCCGCACGTGGATGAGGACGCGGAGGCCGGCGCTGCCGATGTACTCGAGGCCGGCGAGGTCGAAGAGGGCGGCGGTCACGGCGGGGGAGGCCAGGAGCGGGGCCAGGCGCTGCTCGAGCGCCGGCGCGCTCTCCGTGTCGAGGCGCCCGCGCAGCGAGACGCGGCGGCCTCCGGAGCCCACCTCGGTGATCTCGATCGCGAGCGCCATGGGAGCCTCCCGTGGTCGGTGACGTCGGGCTTCCGGACGGGAGCCGACTCGCCGGTTGGAAGGAGCCGCGCGGGTTCCCGCGGCTCCCGTCGTGTCCCCTGTGGCCTAGTCCAGCGCCGTCAGCAGGCGGCGCTGCTCCTCGAGCCGCTTCGCCCGGTCCTTGGCGAAGCGCGTGACGCCCGCGAGGATCGACTCGGGATCGAGGTGCGCCTCGGCGATCACGTCCGCCTCGAGGCCGCCCGTCAGCCACTGGTTGTCCCAGTCGGCGGTCAGCGAGTAGTCGTCGGCGAGCGGGCCGACGTTGCGCAGGGGCCACATGCGCCGCGTGCCGGACATGACGAACATGAGGTCCTGCTTGGCCTCCGGCGGCAGGACGGCCCGCTGGTACGCGGCGGGCTGGTGATCGAACAGGTCCTCGCTGATCGCGGCGACGACCTTGACGTTGATCCCCGCCTGCTCGAGGCGCGGCAGCACGCTGACCAGGTTGAACGTGGCGCTCGACCCCTGCGCCACCACGTAGCCGTGCCTCGGCTGGCCCGGCGCGAAGTCGCGGATGACGTACAGGCCCTTCGCGGCGGCGCGGACGTCGGTGTCCGCGAACTTGGTGCGATCCGCCACCTTGAAGTCCGGCCGCGCCACCTCGATGATGATGAGGCCGACCTTCCTCTCGCGCGCGGCGATCTCGGCCGCCGCGAAGTATCCGGGCGCGACGTCGTTGTAGTCCCAGAAGCTCAGGTGGATGGCCTGGCCGCGCGGGAAGAGCTTCCAGACCTGGGGCGCGAAGATCCCGAAGTGGGTGCGGGCGTCGGCGGCGGTCTCCGGGCCGGAGTGCCCGGCGAGGATGTGCAGGACGCCCGTGCGAAATCTACTGTCCTGGTTCTGCTGGCTCCAGACGCGCGCGGGCAGGTACATCAGCGGCGTGAAAGCGCCGTAGGTGCCGCTGAACGCCCACACCCCGGCAAACTGGTCGGGGTCCAGCGACGCGCTCTGGCCGACCAGGCCGATGGCGCTCGACGCGTTGCCCGCTTCCTCGATCGCGGCCTTGAGCCGCGTCCCCAGCGGGTTGGTTTCTGGATCGTAGTGGCCCCAGATGCTGCCGTGCTCGAGGTTGATCGATTCCGAGAGGTCGGCCGCCAGGGTCAGCACGC
>DATBGA010000094.1:0-1589 GCA_036558225.1 Candidatus Methylomirabilota bacterium
CGACCTCGCCCTCGCGCAGCGAGAGGAGCCGCGCGTTCCTGAGCGAGGCGGCGTGGCGCGGCGACTCGGCGGCGACCGTGTCCACCGCGGAACGCCAGCGGTCGAGCAGCGGGCGCCTGGCGTCGTCCCGTCCGCGCGGCACGGGGCCGGGCGTCTCCGGGAGGCACTCGCCGGTGGCGCATCCGCCCGGGCTCGTGTCCACCGGGAGAGACCCCGCGGCGGCCGGTGCCTTCGCTGCCAGCTCCGCGGCGGGCGGGGCGTCCGGGGCGGGCGCCGACGGGACCAAAGCCGGGGCGGAGGCACGAGGGGCGCTCGTCGACGGCCCGGCAGGCGTCACCGCCGTCGGGGGGCCCGCCGGCGACTTCGGGGGCGGCGTCTTCGTCGTCTCGACGTTGCGGGGCGAAGGGGCGGCCGGCGCGCGGACCGCTCCCTCTCCCGACGACCCGCGAGCCTGTGCCGGCTCAGGAGCGAAAGGGCTGGGGAGCGGGACGACCTCCGGGCGTCCCGCCGGGCCGGGGAGCCGCGCGCGGGTCGGGCGCGGCACCGGGGCCGAGGAGCTTCTCCACCCGGCTGAGCAGCTCGGGGATGGAGGCGGTGGGGGCGAGCTGGATCGCCTTGAGGAGGGCCATCTCCAGCGCGAGGCGAGGCTGCGCGGCGCGGCCGACGTCCCAGACCGAGCCGTGCACGACGTCGAAGAGGCGAGCGAGCTGCGCCGGGTCGGCCTCGCGGGCGAGATCGACGACGGTCCTCTGCTCCACCTCGGCCAGCTCGGCGGGCGGCTTGCCGGTGGCGCGGGTGACGAGGACGTGGCGGAGCTCGAGGGCGAGCTCCTCGGCGAGGCGCTTGAGGTCCGCGCCGCGCATGAAGACGTCCTCCACCGCGTCGAGGAGCGCCTTCGCGTCGCGGCGAACCAGGGCGGCGGCCATCTGCTGGACGACGGTACGGTCGATGGCGCCGAGGGCCTCGGCCACCGCCGCATCACTTGCCCCGGGACCGCAGGCGGACATCACCTGGTCGAGCAGGGAGAGCGCATCGCGCATCCCGCCCTCGGCCTGGCGGACGATGAGGGCGAGCGACGCGTCGGACAGGTCCGCCTTCTCCTCGGCGGCGATCTGCTTCAGCCGGGCGAGCATGCGCTCGGCGGGGATGCGCCGGAAGTCGTGGCGCTGGCAGCGGGAGAGGATGGTGTCGGGGAGCTTGTGGGGCTCGGTCGTCGCGAAGATGAACTTCACGTGCCCTGGCGGCTCCTCCAGCGTCTTGAGGAGGGCGTTGAACGCCGCCCCCGAGAGCATGTGGACCTCGTCGATGATGTAGATCTTGTGACGGTCGCGCTGGGGCAGGTACTTCGCGTTCTCGCGGATCTCCCGGACGTTCTCGACGCCGTTGTTGGACGCGCCGTCGATCTCCGCGACGTCGACCGAGGTGCCGGCGGCGATCTCGGTGCACGCCTGGCAGACGCCGCACGGGGTGGCGGTGGGGCCGTGGATGCAGTTGAGGGCCTTGGCGAGCAGGCGGGCGGCGGTGGTCTTCCCCACGCCGCGCGGGCCGCAGAAGAGGTAGGCGTGAGCGACGCGGTCCAGCTTGATGGC
>DATBGA010000095.1:0-9321 GCA_036558225.1 Candidatus Methylomirabilota bacterium
GTCGGCTCCAGCCGTTCAATCACTTCCAGGACGCTCCCGGCCGCGGCGCGATGATCGCCACGCGCGTTCGCGTCGGCGCTGTCGAGCGCGTCGACCGGTGTCGGAGCCGGTGCCTCGCGCGAAGGTGTTGCAATGAAGAAGGACCCGATGCGGGCGCTTGCATTCGGTAACACGACGCCCGCGGAACTAAGGCACCGGCGCCGCCACCGGCAGGAGACCTTCGCCCTTGAGCTCCTGCCAGAAGTCGGGCGGGATCGGCTGGCGGACGAGCCCGACATTCGCGTCGACTTCGGCCCGCGAGCGGGCTCCGGGAACGACGCTCGAGACGGCGGGGTGAGCGAGGGAGAACTGGAGCGCCGCCGATCCGAGCGTCACGTCGTGCCGCCGGCACACCGCCTCGAGGCGCCGCGTGCGCGCCAGGATCTCGGGCGGGGCAGGCTGGTAGAAGTACCGGGCGTCGGGCCCGGCGCCCGTAGCCAGGATCCCGGAGTTGAACGGGGCGGCCAGGAGCACGCCGACTCCGGTGCGCGCACAGTGGGGCAAGAGCTCGGGGAGGGCGTCCTGGCAGAGGAGCGTGTACTGTCCCGCCAGCATGACGCAATCGAAATCGCCCGCTCGCAGGTACCGGAGGCACACGTCCCAGTCCTTGACGCCGACCCCGATGGCCCGCACGACGCCCGCCGCCCGGAGCTCGGCGAGGACGGGATACGCGCCTTCCATGGACTCCCGGAAGCGGCGCTCGAACTCCGCGCCGTGCCACCGGGGTACGACGTCGTGGATGAGGGCGATGTCGACCCGGGCGAGACCGAGGCGCTGCAGGCTGTCCTCCAGCGAGCGCCGGGCTCCGTCGCCGCTGTAGTCGTACACGTAGTCGAATGGGAGGGCGTTCTCGAAGAGCCCGTCTGATCGCACGGCACCGCGGGCCGGCCGTAGGAGCCGCCCGACCTTCGTGGAGAGGACGAAGTCGTCCCGGCGAACCTCCCGGAGCGCCTCGCCGAGCCGGTGCTCGCTGAGGCCGTGGCCGTAGAGGGGGGCGGTGTCGAAGTAGGTGACGCCGGCGGTGAGCGCGGCTTCGACGGCGGCACCGGCATCCGCCGCGGAGACCGCCTGATAGAGCCCGCCCAGGGGGGCCGCGCCGAAGCCGAGTACGCTCACCGCGAGCGGCGCCCGCCCCAGAGGGCGACGTGGCAGCGCCGTCATCGGCCCGAGAGCCGGACGCGGACCCCGGCCTCGCCCTCCCGGACGCGCAGGATGCTCGAGACGTCCTCGCGCTCGAGTCCCAGCCGGCACGCCTCGCCGAAGGCGTCGAAGGCTGCGCGCCCGACCGGGGTCTCTACGCCGAAGGCCCGCGCCATGTCGATGGCCAGTCGGAGATCCTTGTGGCCGAGGCGCACCATGAACCCCGGGGTGAAGTCGTCTGCCAGCGCCTTCTGACGCATGGCCTGGTCGACCTGGGCGTTGGCCGCCATGGTCGCGCGGAACACGTCGAGCATGTGCTCGACCGACAGACCCGCCCGGGCGCCGATGGCGAGGCTCTCCGCGGCCGCGGCGGCGATCGACAGCGCGAGGTAGTTGTTCACGACCTTCGTCGCCGAGCCATTCCCCAGCGGGCCGCAATAGATGAAGGTGTCCGCGGTGCAGGCGAGGACGGGCCGGACCGCCTCAATGTCCTCGGGGTCGCCGCCCAGCATGAGGAGAAGCCGCCCGGCCTCGGCGTGCGCGGTGGTCCGGCCGACCGGGCAGTCGATCATCCGCACGCCGCGGGCCGCCATCGCCGCACCCACCCGTCGCGTGGTGATGGGGTCGATCGTGCTCATGTCGACGTAGATCAACCCAGGGCGCGCGCCGGCCAGGATGCCGTCGGTTCCCAGCGCAACCGCTTCGACATCCGGAGCGTCCGGGACCATGGTGATCACCATGTCGGTGCCCTCTGCCACGGCCCTGGGCGATCCGGCGCGCGCGGCCCCCGCCACCACGAGCCTGTCCACCGCGACGCCGTCGACGTCGTGGACCGTCACGGGGAACCCGCCCTTCAGGATGTTGCGCGCGATGGGCGCGCCCATCACGCCGACGCCCACGAATCCGACTCTCATCATGGAGACCTCGTGGGCGGGATTATGAAGCGGGTCCGCGAGCTGTCAAGCGGAACGCCCGCCGGCCGCTGTCCGGCCCCGAGTCGCGGTGCTAGGATGAGGGGTCGATGGACGATCTTCGCGAGAAGGTGTGCCTCGTGACCGGGGCCAGCACCGGCATCGGCGCGGCGGTCGCCCGGGCGCTCGGGGCCCAGGGAGCGTCGGTGGCCGTCCACTACCACCGGAGCGGGGACGAGGCGCAGCGCGTCACGGAGGACATCCGCGCAGCCGGAGGTCAGGCAGTCCTGCTGCAGGGCGACGTGAGCGACGCCGCGGTCGCCGCCCGGCTGGTCGCGGACACGATCGCGACGTTCGGGCGGCTGGACGTCCTGATCAACAACGCCGGCGGTCCCGTGCGGCGCTGCGACTTCGTGGAGACGTCCGACGCCTTCTACGACGACCTGATGAACCTCAACTTCCGCTCCGTTTTCGCGACCTGCCGGGCGGCGATTCCCCGGTTCCGCGGACAGGGGAGCGGCACCATTATCAACACGACGTCGGTGGCCGCGCGACACGGGGGCGGCCCGGGCGCCCTGATCTACGCCGCCGCCAAGGCCGCGGTCAACACGCTCACGCGCGGCTTGGCCAAGGAGCTGGCGCCCCACCGGATCCGCGTCAACGCCATCTCTCCGGGCGTGGTGCTCACCCCCATCCACGAGCGACTGTCTTCCCCGGCGATCATGGAGGCGTTCGTCCGCAGCGTCCCGATGGGGCGCGCCGCGGCGGCCGAGGAGTGCGTGGGCGCCTTTCTGTTCCTCGCATCCGAGCGCCTCTCCAGCTTCGTCACCGGGCAGGTTCTGGAGGTCAACGGCGGGCAGTTCATGCCGTAGCGGTTAATGGGAGGAGACGTGATGAAGATCCGCCTGGGTCGAGTGTGGGGCCTCTCGCTCTCGTCGATCGTCCTCGGGCTGGCGCTGGCCGGCCCCGCCCGCGCCGGCGAGGTGACGTTCCGCTTCAACGACGCTGAGCACAAGGAGATCCGGGACGCGCTCGACGTGTTCCAGAGCCAGAACCCCGGCATTAAGGTCGTCTTGCAGCGTATCGCCTGGAGCGACGCGCGGGAGCAGTTCCTCCGCGAGGCGGCCGTTGGCCAGGGGCCGGACATCGGCCACTTCGGTCAGGTGATGACCCGCAGCATGGGCCAGGCCGGGGCCTTCCTGAAGCTCAACGACTTGGTCAAGAAGTACGGACTCGAGGAGCCCTGGAAGACGGACTTCCTCTCGACGGACCTCGCGAGCCAGGACGACGGCACGATCCACGGAATTCCGTGGACGGTCGACACCTTCGCGATGGTGTACAACAAGGACCTCCTCCGGCAGGCCGGGATCACGAAGTTCCCGGAGACCTGGGAGGAGCTCCGGCAGGCGAGCCGGCAGATCAAGCAGAAGACGGGAAAGACGGGCTGGGGCTTCCCGGCCGGCAGCGGATCCACGAACTCGATCTGGTTCTTCTGCAACTTCTACTGGTGGTCGCACGGCTGGGCGCTAGTCGACCGGGCGCCCGACGGGAAGTACGTCATGAACATCACCCAGGACCAGATCGCCGAGGCGTTCGACTACTACAATACCTATTTCAAAGAAGGGCACAACGACAAGGCGCTGCTGGCAGTCACCAACTGGGGGGCCCAGGAGCTGATCGAGGGGATGGTATCGGGCAACATCGCCATCATCTCGACGCCGGAGTTCGTCCTGACCCAGATCGAGGACGCCTACAAGGCGCGGTATCCGGGGAAGCCGCTCCCGTTCGCTTCCACGATCCATCCGAAGGACCGGGCCGGCTCCAAGACGTTCATCGGCGGCCGGCAGCTCAGCATCAACATCAACACGAAGAACCCTGACGAGGCGTTCCAGGTCATCAAGTACCTGCTCCGACCCGAGATCTTCTCGAAGTACTACGTCGGGCAGTGGCCGGCCCAGAAGAGCCTGCTCGCCAAGATCGAGCGGCCGCCCTCCCATGCCGGATACGCCGAGCAGCTCAAGCAGGCCCGGACCTGGGGTCCCTACTCGACGGGCCCGGTGGCGATCCCGATGATGTGGAACGCGGTGGGCCGCGCCGCCGGCGCGGTATTCACTGGCGAGAAGACCTCCAAGGTCGCGGCCAAGGAGCTCCAGGACCTGATCCAGGGCGAGCTGGCGAAGCCCAAGTAGGAGGCGGCCGGCCGAGGTACTCGTGGATCCTGCGGACCGCGCGGCGTCTGCCGCGCGGTCCCTGAGCCGGGCGTGAAGGGCCACCGGGCCTTCGTCGGCCTGCTCCTCCTGCCCGCGCTGTTCTTCCTCGTGATGTTCTACGTGTACCCGACGGTCTTCAACCTCCAGAACAGCCTGACCGACTTGAGCCTCTTCGGGCTCAAGCGCGGCGGCCGCTGGGTCGGCGTCCGGAACTACGTCGAGCTCATGACGAGCTCCGAGTTCCGCCGCGTGCTGTTCAACACCACCGTCTGGCTGACGCTCATCGGCGTGTCCGTCCGCATCGTGCTGGGGCTCCTGCTGGCCCTCCTGGTGAACTCGGACACCCTCCGGCGGTGGCGGCTCGCGACGCTCTTCCACGTGGTCCTCATCGTGCCCTGGGCCACGCCACCGATCGTCGCGGTGGTCATCTGGCGCTGGATGCTGGACCCGAGGGCGGGCGTGGTGAACAAGCTCCTGGTGGGCTCGGGTCTGGTGGCCGAGCCGGTGGCGTTCCTCTCCGACGTGACCTTCGTCTGGCCGGCGCTCATCACCATCATCACGTGGAACACGCTGCCCCTGGTGGCGCTTACCTTTCTGGCGAGCCTCAAGGCCATCCCCGGCGAGGTCCTGGAGGCGGCAGCGGTGGACGGGGCGAGCAAGCTTCAGAGCGTCTGGCACGTCGTGCTCCCCCACCTCATGCCCGCCGTGGTGGTCATGACGCTCATGTCGACCTTCTGGACCTTCAACAACTTCGTCTACGTGTGGCTGACTACGGGGGCGGGCCCCGGACTCTACACCAACGTGATGGCCACCGAGGTCTACCTGAAGGCGTTCGTCGACGGGCGCATGGGGTACAGCTCGGCGCTCGGCATCGTGATGGCCGCCATCATGACCGCGTTCGGGCTCCTGTATCTTCGGTTCGTCATCCGGCGCGAGCTGCGCGAGGTCTTCTGAGCGATGGGAGCCGCGCCGACCCCGCCGACGGAGGTGGTCGAGACGGGTGCGCTGGTTCATGCGGTGGCCCGCTGGAGGCGGCGAGTCCGGCCCGGGGAGTTTCTCGTGCTGGCGATCGCGCTGGTCGCGGCGACCCTCCTCGTCTATCCGACGGTCTGGGTCTTCTTCGCCTCCTTCAAGACCCAGGAGACGCTCTTCTCGGGGGAGTTTGCCGACTACACCCTCCAGAATTACCGCAAGCTGTTCGCGTCGGGCTTCGGCGTGCACATCGCGAACAGCGTGATCATCAGCCTGACGGCCGTCCTGATCTCCACCTTCGTGTCCGTGATCGCGGCCTACGTCTTCTCGCGGCGGCGCTTCCGGTGGAAGACGGCCATCTTCGGCGGCGTGATGCTGGGCCAGACGTTCCCCTGGATCATCCTGGTCACCCCGGTGTTCATCCTCTTCGCGCACCTCGGGCTCCTGAACACGTACCTCGGCATCGTCGTCTGCTACGTGGCGGTGACCATCCCATTTTCCGTGTATCTCCTGGTGGGCTACCTCGAGTCGGTGCCGCGGAGCCTGGACGAGATGGCGATCATCGACGGGTGCCCGCCGTTCCTGGTCATCTGGCGGATCGTGTTTCCCATCATGCTCCCCGGCGTGATCGCCACCGCGACCTACGCGTTTCTCCTCTGCTGGTCGGAGTACCTGTTCGCGCTGGCCTTCCTGACGCGGACAGAGATGAAGACGATGCCGCTGGCGCTCTACGCGTTCTTCGGGGAGCACACGACGGAGTGGGGGATGGTGATGGCCGCGGCGGCGCTCACCACCCTGCCGCCCCTCCTCCTGTTCCTGCCGCTCCAGACGAAGCTGAGCGCGGGCCTGGCGGCCGGCGCGGTGAAGCAGTAGCCTGGCGATCGGACCGCCGGAACGAGCGTTCCGGCGCGGTCCGGCGTCAGGGCAGCGCCGCGGGATCCAGCTCGACGCCGAAGCCCGGCGCGTCCGTCGGCCGGATCATGCCCGCCTCGATCCGGGGCACGCCGCGGAGCCACGTCACCCAGGGCCGGCCGCTCTCGGCGAGGGGCGCCGGGCTGAGCGCCGCGATCGCGTGGAGGCCCCACACCTCGGCGCCGCGGTGCGGCACGACCCAGAGGTCGGACTCGGCGCCGAGACGGAAGACCTCCCGGAGGGTCGTGAGGCCGCCGCACCACGAGGCGTCCGGCTGCAGGACCTGGTGGGCGCGGCGCGCGATGACCTCCTCGAACCCCCAGCGGCTGCACTCGTGCTCGCCGCCCGCGATGGGGATGGGGGAGCGGCGGCAGAGCGTCGCGTAGCCGTCCAGGTCGTCAGGCGAGAGCGGCTCCTCGATCCACCGGACGTCGGAGGCCACGAACGCGTCGGCCAGGCGCAGCGTCGTCTCGACGTCCCACTCGAGGAACGCGTCCACGTAGAGGGCGATCGCCGGCCCGAGCCGCTCGCGGGCCCGGCGCACGACGTCCACGTTCTGGGCGAAGCCCGGCGAGGGGCGGGGCATGTGGAGCTTCACGTGCCGGAAGCCCCGCGCGGCCTCGTCGCGGACCTCGTGGCCGATCGAGGCGTAGACGGGAACGATCGGGTTCCGGAGCCCCCCGAGGAGCGCGTAGACCGGCTGCTCGCGGACCTTGCCCGCCAGGTCCCAGAGGGCCAGGTCCACGCCCGAGAGTGCCCACACCGCGACACCCTTCCGCCCGAAGGGCAAGGTGGCGCGGTACATCGCATGCCAGAGGCCGTCGATGTCCAACGGGTCGCGCCCGACCAGGACGTCGCGCAGGACCGTGTCGACCACATGGACCCCGGCGGCGCCGCCTCCGCCGACGCCGAGACCGGTCAGCCCGGCGTCCGTCTCCACCAGGACCGCGATCTGGGCCATCGCAGTCCGCCAGTCCCGAGGCTCGTTCGTTCCCCGCGGGATCACGGCCCGGACGTCCGTGATCTTCAATGGGCGACCACCTACACGTCGTCGGGCGTGAGCGCGAGCCCGAGACCGGGGCCGGCCGGCGGGCGGACGAAGCCCTTGCGCGGCGCGAACGTGCCGCTCGGAACCTTGTCCCACAGCCACTGGTGGAGCATGTGGTACTCGAGCGACTCGCAGTTGGCGAGCGCGGCCCCGAGATGCAGGCTTGCGGCCATGACCACGACGCTCGACGCCGAGTGGAGCGAGCACGGACGGTGGAACGCGCGGGCGAGGTCCGCGATCCGTCGGCCCTCGCTGACGCCGCCGCACGCGGCCACGTCGAACTGCACGAACTCCACGGCGCCCGCGATGATCAGCTCGCGGAAGCGATCGAGGCCGTACTCGGTCTCGTTGCCGCAGACGGGGATCGGGCCCTGGGCCTGGACGCGCGCCTGCCCGGCCACGTCATAGGGCGAGACCGGCGCCTCGAGCCAGTAGATGTCGTAGGGCGCCAAGGCCCGCGCAAGCCTCAGCGCTTCGGGCACGCCGAGGTTGTAGACTGCGTCCACCATGAGACGGATCTCGGGGCCCACGGCCTCGCGCGCGGCCGCCACCCGGCGGACGTCCTCGGAGAGTGGCGCGCCGCCGACCTTCATCTTGACGCCGGTGAAGCCCTGCGCGACGTAGCCGGCCATCTCCTGCGCGAGCGCGTCCGCCGTCTTGCCCTCGCCGTAGAGGCCGGCGCTCGCGTAGCAGTAGACCTCGTCGGCGTGGGCGCCGAGCAGGCGGTAGAGCGGCAGGCCGAGAGCTTGGCCCATGAGGTCCCAGAGAGCGATGTCGACCGCCGAGAGCGCGGCGGTGACGATGCCGGTGCGGGAGGAGAGCTCGGTCGGGCGAAACGCCCGCTGCCACACTCGCTCCACGAAGAAGGGGTCCTCGCCGACGACGAGGGGTGCCAGGTCGTCCTCGACGGTGGCGACGAGGGCCTGGGGCGAGGCGGCGGTGTTCCAGGCTTCCCCCACGCCCACGTGGCCCGAGTCGGTCTCGAGGAAGACCAGGATCATTACCTTTTCCTGCCAGCGCGTCCGCGGGTTCCATAGCCGACCGCCCATGTCGCGGCGGACGATCCGGGGGACGACCTTCGTGATCTTCATGCCGGGTAGGGTAGATCACCGTACCGCGCCCGACAACCGCGGTGCGCGGTCGGCCACCAGAGCGGGCGCCGAACCGTGACCGCCGTGGAGGATCAGCTCGGTCATCGAGGCCAGGGTCCCCAGAGTGGCGACCGAGGTGAGAGCGACCGGTCGGCGATGACGGCTGTGCAGGAGAACCGAGCGTGGTGCTGGTGTCACGGCACGCATTTGGTACATTGCCGAAGTGTAGACGATCGGGTGTCCACTCGGATGAGCCCATGCACTACTAGATTGAGGCCGCCGTCGGGGAAGGCGCAGCCGGCGTCATTCGGGCAGATAGAAGTGCGAAGTGTTCCCGGGACGCAGCCGAGTCGACGCGATCCCGGAATCGACCCGGCCTGAGCGAGGCGAGCGTGGCTGGCGACGATCCCACCGACGTGCTCGTGATCGGAGCCGGCGCCGCCGGCGCGGCCGTCGCCTGGATGCTCGCGCGCGCGGGCATCGGCGTCGTGTGCCTCGAGCAGGGGGACTGGGTCGACCCGCGCGCCCTTCCGCACTGGCGGACCGACTGGGAGCTGCATCGCCACACCGACTGGAGCCCCGAGCCGAACGTGCGGCGGCTTCCCCAGGACTACCCGGTCAACGACGCGGGGTCGCCGATCGCGCCGCTCATGTACAACGCGGTGGGCGGAAGCACGATCCACTGGAGCGCCCATTTCCCGCGCTTCCGCCCCTCGGACTTTCGCGTGCGGACGCTCGACGGCGTCGCCGACGACTGGCCGGTCGACTACGCGACGCTCGAGCCCTACTTCGACCTGAACGACCGGATGATGGGCGTGGCCGGCGTCACCGGCGACCCCGCGTACCCCCCGAAGTCGCCGCGGCAGACGCCGCCGGTCCCGCTGGACACGCTGGGCGCGACGATGGCCCGCGGCTTCGATCGCCTCGGCTGGCACTGGTGGCCCTCGGACAGCGCCATCCTCACGCGCGAGTACGACGGCCGCCGGGCCTGCATCAGC
>DATBGA010000096.1:0-8495 GCA_036558225.1 Candidatus Methylomirabilota bacterium
CCACCAGGAACACCGCCACCGCCGCGACGCTCGCCAGCCCGACCAGGTGGCGCGTGGCCACCGTCTCGCCCCCGGCGGCGAGCCCCGCGGTCGTGGACTCGCTCACCAGGTGCTGGAGGAGCGCGATCCAGCTCAGCAGCCCGACCAAGCTGACGAAGGCAAAGAGGAACCCCACGCCGAACGCCGACCCCGAGGCCGCGACGAGCATGAAGAACGCCAGGAACGCGACGGTGCGGGAGTCCCGCACGCTCTGGAGCGTCGCGAGCTTGTAGAGGACCAGGAAGAGCAGGAGCCGCACCAGGGCGTCGAGCACGCTGGTGGTGAGGTAGGCGATGTCGACCACCGAGGCCAGCGCCGCCAGGGGCACGAGGAGCCGGCCGCCGGCCCAGCCCGTGATCAGGGCCTTCGCCCGCAGCTGGATGAGCCACGTCGAGACGAACAGGACCGCCACGAGCAGGAGCGCCCGAATGTCGAGGAACTCGGCCAGGTAGAGCGCGAACAGCCCGTCCGCGACCAGGAGGTAGAGCGCGATCCGGAGCACGACCGGCAGCGCCATCACGCCGCGTCCAGCTCGATGCGGATCTCTCGCAACCCCTCGCCCCCGGCGATGTCGGCGCCATCGCCCCGCCCGGCCGGGGTGTAGAGCGCCAGCGCCGTCAGGATGCGCCGCTCCTGGCCGCGGCCCCGGTCGAGGGGCACGGCCCCTGCCGCGCCCGCGAGCTCCACGCCGGTCCCGCTGCGGAGCAGGTGGACGGCGAGGGATGCCGCCTCCGACAGCGCTCGCTCGAGACGCTCGCCGCCGGCCGCGCCGGTGCCGACCAGCACGATCCGCGTGTCCTCGGTCGCGTCCTCCTCGAGCTCCCGCACCATGAGGTTGCCGGACTTGGCGGTGGTCGGCCAGTGGATCAGGTGCGGCTCGTCCCCGGCTCGGTACGCGCGGAGGTTGTGGAGGTCGTGCCCCCGGCCGCGCCGGCGGGCCGCCGCCTCGCCGCTGGCGGCCTCGCGGACGTGCCGCGGCTGGACCGGGTGGACGGCCGGGTACACGAGAACCTCCTCGTCGTAGAAGAGCGGCGGGCCGATCTTGACGAAGAGCCCGAAGGGAAATGCGGTGGTGGCGCGGAGCCGCGGGAGCCGCCGCCGGCCGCGCGCGGCGAGCGTGATCTCCCACCCGACCATCCGCTCGGTCCCGGCCGGGATCCGCGGCACGTAGGCGAGGCGCCGCGGGCTTCCGAGGCCACGCCGGTCCTTCAGCCCGATGGCGCGGAGCCGGTCGTCGAGGGTGCGCTGGGGTCGCCAGCGGGGGAACCGCCCGCCCCGACCCGGCAGCGGCCGGTCCAGCGCCTCGAGCGCGACCGAATAGGAGGCGAGCCGTCGCTTCCGGTTGGCCAGGACGATGGTGACGAGCGCGGGCTGGGTCGCGTAGATCGCGTCGGGCAGGGTCACGGTCACCTGGAGACCGCGGATCGTGAGGTCGGAGAGCATGCCCGACACCATGATCAGGGCGAGGAGCATCGAGCAGAGGAGATACGCGAGGTTGTTGCCCGTGTTCACCGCGGCGACGCCGAGCCCGACCGCCGCGAACACGCACCACCAGCCGTCGCGGGTCGGCCGGATGGCCTTCGTCCGGCGCCACCACCAGCTCGCCAGGCGCCGGGCCAGCCGGATCATGGCTCCGCCTCCGGGCGCGTCGTCTCGCGCCCCCCGGTCAGCGCGGGACCGGGACGTCCTGCACGATCGTGCGGATGACCGCCTCGGCGCCCGCGCCGGCGCCGTCGGGCGCGGCGCCCGACAGGAGCACCCGGTGAGCGAGCGCGGGCACCGCGAGGCGCTTGACGTCGTCGGGCACGAGGTAGTCGCGCCCGTCGGCGAGCGCGTGGGCCCGCGCGGCGCGGAGGAGCGCGAGGGAGCCGCGCGGGCTCACCCCGAGTGCGAGCATGCGCGAGCGCCGCGTCGCGGTCACGATCGACAGGACGTAGTCCACGACCGAGTCGTCGGCCCGCACGAGCTCGGCGGCCTCCTGGAGCTCGACCACGTCGGAGGCGTCCAGCACCGTCTCCAGCGCGTCCGCCATCGGCGTCCCCGCGCCGCGGAGGATCGTCCGCTCGTCGGCTTCGCTCGGATAGCCGATCCGGATCCGGAGGAGGAAGCGGTCGAGCTGGGACTCCGGCAAGGGGAACGTCCCCGCGTGCTCCCGCGGGTTCTGGGTCGCCAGCACCATGAAGGGACGCGGCAGGGCGTGGGTCGTGTGGTCGAGGGAGACCTGCGCCTCGTTCATGGCCTCGAGGAGGCTCGACTGGGTCTTCGGCGTCGTGCGGTTGATCTCGTCGGCCAGCACGATGTTCGTGAAGATCGGGCCGGGCTTGAACACGAACTCGTGCTTGTCGGGCTCGTACACCGCGACCCCCAGGACGTCGGACGGGAGCATGTCCGAGGTGAACTGGATCCGCTGGAACCCGGCCCCGATCGACCGGGCCAGGGCGGCGGCCAGCGTGGTCTTCCCCACCCCGGGCACGTCCTCGATCAGGAGGTGGCCACGCGCGAGGAGGCCCACCACCGCGAGCCGGACCACGTCTGCCTTCCCGACGAGGGCCCGTGACAGATTGGCTTCCAATCGGGCGATCTGGGCGTGGAGATCCCGGCGGTTGGCCATCGCGGCGATTATCCCATGCAGAGCCCGTGCCGGATCCGCAAGCCCCGCCAGGAGCGGATCACCGGCTGCGAACCGGGGCGACGCGGGGGGCGATCCTCCCCGCCCCTGGAGACTTTCCCGGCCCAGGAGGCCGCCCTGGGATTCCTCTAGGCCCGGCCGTTCCCGAGGACCACGGTCAGAGCCTCCAGCCCCCGGAGCGTGCTCGACGGCCGCCAGACCGGACGCTCCGCGGCAAGGGCCAGTGCCGGAAATCGTCGCAGGACGGTCCCGATGGCGACCTGCGCCTCGATCCGGGCCAGCGGGGCGCCCAGGCAGTAGTGGATCCCCGAGCCGAAGGCCAGGTGGCGCGGCTGGTCCCGGCCGAGGTCGAGGCGGTCCGGCTCGGGGAAGTGCGCGGGGTCGCGATTCGCGGCGCCGAGGAGCCCGAGGACGAGGGAGCCCTGCGGGATCTGGACGCCCGCGATCTCGGCGTCGCGCGACGCCATGCGGCCCACCCGCTGGACGGGCCCGTCGTAGCGCAGGAGCTCCTCGATGGCGCCGGGCAACAGGCCCGGGTCGGCCTCGAGACGCCGCCGCTCCGCCGGATGACGCAGGAGGATGAGGAGCCCGTTCCCGATGAGGTTCACCGTCGTCTCGTGGCCGGCGACGTAGAGCAGGAGGCAGGTCGCCAGGAGCTCGCGCTCGCTCAGGCGGTCGCCCGCCTCCTCGGCCTCGACGAGGCCGCTCAGGAGATCGTCCCCGGGCCGGCGGCGCCGCTCCTCGACGAGGCCGCGGAAGTACTGCGCGATCTCCTCCGTCGCGCGGCTCCCGCGCTCGATCACCTCGGGGGCGACCGGCAGCGCGATCGCGTCGAGGGCCCGCGCCACGTCCCGCGACCAGACCTTCACGGTCT
Organism: Candidatus Methylomirabilota bacterium; assembly: GCA_036558225.1. Taxonomy (GTDB): domain Bacteria; phylum Methylomirabilota; class Methylomirabilia; order Rokubacteriales; family DASRDR01; genus DASRDR01. The sequence goes on from DATBGA010000096.1 coordinate 3,543, forward strand.
CGCTGTCGCCGGCGGGCACGCCCAGGAGCTCCGAGATCACCGTCACCGGCAAGGGATAGGCCAGCGCCTCGACCACGTCCACGCGGCCCGCGCCGGCCAGCCCGTCCAGGAGACGGTCCACGATGGCCTGGATGTGCGCGCGGAGCCCCTCCACGACGCGCGGCGTGAAGGCCTTGCTGACGAGCGCACGGAGCCGCGTGTGGTCCGGCGGGTCGCGGAACAGCATCGACATCGGGAGCCAGGGGCCGTCCGGTCCGCTCCCGAAGCGGCTCTCGAAGAGGGCCTGGTACCCGCCCTTGCCGAATCGCCCGTCGCGCAGGAAGCCGGCGACGTCGTCGTACCGGGTCAGGACGTAGAAGCCGAGCGGATGGCGGTGGACGGGATCCTCGGCGCGGAGCCGGTGGTAGGCGGGATACGGGTCCTCGAGGAACGCGGGATCGAGGAAGTTCAGCTCGGCCATCTCCGTCCTCTCACGGCGCGAGTCTAGCGTGGACGCGGATCTCGGGGCGCCACGGAAAATTCACGCGGTCGTGACACGGTCGCCATCGCCGCGAGGGAGGCTCGGGCCGCCGGCCGCGCGCGACCGGAGGAGGCACGCGATGGCGACGCGCCCGCTCCACGTCTTGCCGCCGTCCCCGCCGGCGCCGTTCCCCGCGCCCGGCGTCGCGGCGTCCATCCAGCGGGCGATGCGCTCGGTCCGCCCCCGGGACCCCGGCGCCGGTCTAGCCGAAGATCGCCTCCGGGAGGAACGCCGAGACGATCCAGTTCGGCGCGTCGACGATCTCGCTGATCCGGAGGTCCGCCGCGACGCTCGCGACCACGTACGCCTCCTCGCGCGTCAGCCCGCGCTCCGCCACCATGTGCTCGATCAGGTAGCGGACGGCCTGCTGGGCGGACAGGAAGAGATCGGGACCGTGGGCCGTCGTCGCGAACTCCGCGCCCCGGCTCGGCTGGGGGCCGGAGGTCCGGAGCTGGGGCTCCCGCAGCGGGCGGCCCCGCCGGAGGTCGATCCGTAGCGAGACGCGCGCCGACATCTCGACGGCGCTGACGCAGACCTCGCCGTCGCCCTGGGCGGCGTGGGCGTCGCCGACCGAGAGGAGCGCGCCGTCCACCCACACCGGAAGGTACACGGTCGTCCCGGCGGTGAGCTGCTTGATGTCCATGTTCCCGCCGTTCTTCCGGGGCGGCATCGTGCTGTGGCCCCCGGGCTCGTCGAGCGCGGTCCCGATCACACCCGGGAACGGCGCCTGCGGCACCGCCACCCGCGCGCCCGAGCGCGCGCGCATCCGCGCGAAGGCGCCGTCGGCCACGTCCCAGATCTGGAGGAACGACTCCGGGAAATCCGTCTCCGGCAGGAGCCCGCGGCCGGGCCGGATGTGGGTCCAGCCGAACGACGCGGCGGGCCGGACGTCCAGGATCTCGACCACCAGCACGTCCCCCGGCCGCGCGCCCCGGACGGCGACCGGGCCGGTCAGCGGGTGGCCCTTGAACGGGCCGCGCGTCGCCGTGTCCCGGCTGGTGGATGCGGCCGTGTAGTAGCCGTCGGCCGCGTCGCGTGTGTCGAGGACGAGCGTGTCGCCGGGCTCGGCGACGAGACGCGGCGGGATCGCGTTGTTCCACTCGTGGTGGACGACGGTGGCATCGAGCCGGTGTGTCGCGGACATGGGAGCCTCCTCCTCGACGGGACGCGGGTGCGGCGCGGCCAGGCGGCCTCGCGAGCGTTAGTGTATCGTACCGGCGTGGCGCGTCCCCTCGTCCTCCTGTGGCTCGACGAGGCGGAGGTCTACGCGCGGGCCGTCGAGCGCGCGGGGCTCGGCGGGCGCGTGGAGCTGGCCGCGGTGAAGATGGGCGAGACGCCGGACCCGGCGCTGCTCGGGCGCGCCGAGGGCGCGCTGGCCTGGCGCATCCCGCGCGGCGCCTTCGCCGCCGCGCCGCGCCTCCGCTGGGTCCAGACGCTCACCGCCGGGGTCGAGGGCTGGCTCGCGCGCGCGGACCTCCCGCCGGCGCTCACGCTCACCTGCGCGCGCGGGACCCACCGCGTCCAGATGCCGGAGAACATCCTGGGGGCGCTGTTCCACCTCACGAAGCCGTTCGCCGCCGCCCAGCGCGACCAGGAGTCGCGCCGGTGGACGCGCCGCGTCTCGCAGCCCTTGGCCGGGAAGACGCTCGGCATCCTCGGGCTCGGCGCGATCGGCCAGGAGGTGGCGCGGAAGGCGGCCGCGCTCGAGCTGACCGTCATCGGGACCCGGCGCGATCCGGCGCCGGTCCCGCACGTGGCGCGTGTCCTCCCGCCCGAGGGCGCGGCCGAGGTCCTCGGCGCGGCGGACTTCGTCCTGCTGCTCCTCCCGGTGACGCCGGCCACGCGCGACTTCATGGACGCCCGGCGCCTCGCGGGGATGCGCCCGACGGCGTGGCTCCTCAACTACGGCCGGGGCGAGCTGGTCGTCGACCTGGACCTCGTCGACGCGGTGAAGCGCCACGTCATCGCCGGCGCTGTCCTCGACGTCTTCCGGACGGAGCCCCTGCCCGACGACCACCCGTTCTGGACGACGCCCGGCATCACGGTGCTGCCGCACTTCGGCGGGCTCCACCCCGCCCGGGACGAGCTGGTGGCCGCCCTGTTCGTGGAGAACCTCCGGCGGTTCCTCGACGGTGAGCCGCTCCGCCACGCCGTCGACCGCGCGCGCGGCTACTGAGCGGCGACGGGGCCGCCGCCGGCCGACGCGGTGAACGTCCTGTCGATCCAGTCCAGCGTGGTGTACGGGCGCGTGGGGAACCGCGCGGCGGTGCCCGTGCTGGAGCGCCTGGGGCACGACGTCTGGCCGGTGGACACCGTCACCTTCTCGAACCACCCGGCGCACGGCGCGTTCCGCGGTCGGGTCGTCCCCGCGGACGAGGTGGCCGCACTGGTCGACGGTCTCGCGGCGCGCGGCGTGCTCGGCCGCTGCGACGCGGTCCTCTCCGGCTACCTGGGCGACGCGGCGACGGCGGCGGTGGTGGAGGACGCCGTCCGGCGGGTGCGGGCGGCGCGGGGCCACGCGCTCTACTGCTGCGATCCGGTCATCGGCGAGGTGGGGCGCGGCGTGTACGTGCGGGCCGGGATCCCGGAGGCCTTCCGCGAGCGGCTCATCCCGCTGGCGGACGTCGTCACGCCGAACCCGTTCGAGCTGGAGCTCCTCACGGGCACGGCGCCCGCGACGCTCGGCGCCGCGCGCGCCGCGGCGCGGGCCCTGGTCGACCGGGGGCCCGGCCTGGTCGTCGCCACCGGCCTGCGGCTGGCCGAGGCGCCCGGCGAGCTCGCCGTGCTGGCGGTGACGTGCGCCGAGGCGTGGCTCGTCCGGCATCCCCGGCGGGCGGTGCGAGTCTGGGGCACGGGCGACGCCTTCGCCGCACTCTTCCTCGGCGTCTATCTCGGCCGCCGGGACGCGAGGGCCGCGCTGGAGCACGCCGTCGCCGCGGTCGACGAGGTGCTCGCCGTCGCCGAGGCGACGGACGCCGACGAGCTGCCGCTCGTCCGCGCCCAGGAGGCCCTCGTCCGCCCGGGGACCCGCTTCGCCGCCGAGCGCCTCGCGTGACGGAAGGGCGGGGGAAGCCGTTCAAGTGAAACCTCAGGGTCCGAACCGGATCTCGACGAGTCCCGAGGCGGTCACCCACGGATCGGGACAGCCCGGTCCGCCACCACACCAAGCGAGGTAGCCCGATGACGAAGGGAGAGATCGGATTCGTGGGGCTGGGCCGGATGGGGTTCCCGATGGCGCGGAACCTGGCCGGGGCCGGCTATCGCGTCCACGCCCACGACGTGGCCGCGGAGGCGCTGGCGCGGGCGGGCGCCGTGAACGGCGTCGTCACCCACGCCTCGGCCCGCGAGGTCGCGGGCGCGTCCGCCGTCGTCTTCACCGCCCTCCCGAACGACGCCGTCGTGCGGGAGACGTACCTCGGGCCGGCGGGGCTCCTCGCCGGGGGGCGCGCGGGCCTGGTGACCTGCGACTGCTCGACGGTGAGCCCGGGCCTGACGCTCGAGGTCCACCGGGCGGCGACGGGGCGCGGGATCCATCACCTCGACACCCCGATGCTCGGGTCGACGCCCCAGGCGGAGTCGGGGGAGATCTTCTTCATGGTCGGCGGCGACGAGGCCCAGATGGCGGTGATCCGGCCGCTCCTCGACGTGATGGGGCGGCTCACGATGCACGTGGGGCCGCCCGGCACGGGCAACCGGATCAAGCTCCTCCACAACGCCCTCGGCGCGGTCAACGCGGTCGCGGTGGCGGAGTCGCTCGCGCTCTGCGACGCGGTCGGCGTGGACCCCCGGACGTACTACGCGGTCGTGAAAAACGGCGGCGGCATGGCGTACTCCACCTACTTCGACCGGCGCGTTACGCGCGTCGTCGAGGGGAGCTACGAGCCGACGTTCACGCTCGAGCTCATGCTGAAGGACGTCGCCCTCGCCACCGAGATGGCGGGGGACCTCCTCGGGAAGCTCCCGGTCCTCCGCGAGACGCTGGCCGCCTACGTCGAGGGGCAACGCCGCGGCTCCGGCGCCGAGGACTTCTCCGCGGTCACCCACGTCCTCGAGGACCGCCTCGGCCGCCGCCTCTTCTCAAACGCCGGGGTCAGGCCTTAACTTTGGTTTTCGCCCTGAATATCAAAGTTAAGGCCTGACCCCGAAGTTTGATGAGCACGCTGCTGGAGCGGCTGAGGGCGGAGTTCCCGGACTCGTCGGGGCGGCGGGTGCGGGCGTGGCTCGTCGCCGGGCGGGTGCGCGTGAACGGCGACATCGCGCGCGACCCGCGCACCCTCGTGGTGCCCGCCGATCGGGTCACGCTCGGCCCGGCGCCCCCGCCCGCCCTCGCCGCGCCGCTCCGCCTCGTCCACGAGGACGACGCGCTCCTGGTGATCGAGAAGCCGCCGGGCCTCCTCACGATCGGGACCGAGCGCGAGCGGGAGCGCACGGCC
>DATBGA010000097.1:0-37707 GCA_036558225.1 Candidatus Methylomirabilota bacterium
CAAGCGGCATGACCGCCGCGCACCCGAGATCCTCGAGCCGCCGCGCGATCACCGGATCGTCGTTGGTGTACGGCAGGACCCGGAAGCCCTTGCCGACAAGCTCGCGCGCCGCCGCGAGCAGGCCTTCCACGTCGGGCAGCAGTGTGTCCTCGTCGGCGATCACCTCGAGCTTGACGAGGTCGCTGCCGAGCGCCTCCCGTCCGAGCTCGGCCGTCAGCACGGCGTCGCGCGCCGTGAAGCACCCGGCCGTGTTCGGCAGGAGGTGGAGGTTCTTCGCGCGGAGCGCGTCGTAGAGGTTCTCCCCGCCCGCGCCGAGCCCCACGCGGCGAACGGCCACGGTCACGAGCTCGGTGCCCGACGCCGCGAGCGCGTCGAGCAGCACCTGGCGGCTCGGATAGCGCGCCGTCCCGAGGAGCAGGCGCGAGCCGAGCGACAGTCCCGCCAGCTCCCAGCGATCCTCCGCCATGTCCGTCATCCCCCCTGCACGGCGCCGACGATCTCGATCCGGTCGCCCGGCGAGATGGCCGTCGTGTCCCAGTGTCCCCGCGGGACGACTTCGCCATTCCGGGCGACCGCGAGGCCGCGACCCGCCGGGTCGAGGCCAAGCGCGGCGAGGAGCGCGCGCACGCTCGCCGCCGCCACCTGCCGACGCTGGCCGTTCACCCAGAGCTCCACCGTCGCCAGTGCCGCAGGCCCGCTCACGTACGGATCTCGGCCGTTGCGGCTCTCGCCTCCAGCCGCTCGACCCCGAATGGGGCGAGCGCCGCCGGCGGCGAGCCCCCCACGATCCACTCCGCCAGGTAATGGGCAGTGGCGGGCGCGAGGAGGACCCCGTTGCGGAAGTGTCCGGCAGCGACGTACAGACCGCGCGTCGCGGCCGCCCCGATCACCGGAAGATGATCGCGGACCGCGGGCCGGAACCCGACCGACAACTCGCTCACCGCCAGATCGTAGATCCCGGGAAGCAGGCGCCAGGCCTCTCGCAGGAGGCCCAGGACGGCCCCCGCCATCGGGCGGGCATCGAGCCCCTGCTCCTCCATCGTCGCGCCGACGAGGAGCTCTCCGCCGCGCCGCGGAACGAGATACACGTCGGGCGAACGGACGACGTGGCGGACCAGCTCCCCGCCGGCGAGCCGTACCAGCTGACCCTTGACGGGGCGCAACCCGAGCGGCGGCAGGGGCGCGTCCACGTCCTCACTCCAGACCCCGCCGGCCAGGACCGCGGCCTCGCAGCGGACCCGGAGCGGACGGTCCCCGACCGTCCCCGAGACCGCCACGACCGCGCCGCCCGCGTGCTCGATCCGCGTCACGTGACATCCCGTGACGACCGCACCACCGAGGCGAGCGAGCGCGACACGGAGCGCCTCTGCGAGAGCGCGGGGATCGATTTGATGGTCACCCTCCACGAGCAGCCCCGCGACGATGCGGCCGGAGAGGTGGGGCTCCCGGGCCAACACCTCCTCCGCCGACAGCCGGCGCGCCGCCAGCCCCTTGGCGCGCTGCATGGCGAGGAGCCGCCCGAGGTCGCCGTCCTGGTCGCGGTTGAGCGCCACCCACAGCGTGCCGTCGGTGCGGTAACCGCAGGACTGGCCCGTCAGGCCTTCGAGGCGGGCGACGTACTCCGGATAGCGTCGGAGACTGTCGAGCTCGAGCTCGACGAGCGCCCGCTCCGTGAGGTCGGCCTCGGAGGTCGGCGCCAGCATGCCGGCCGCTGCGCGCGTCGCGACGCCCGGCAGGTCGCCGCGGTCCAGCACGAGGACCTGGCGGCCGCGCCGGGCCAGCTCGTACGCGACCGAGAGGCCGATCACGCCCCCACCGACGACGGTCACCTCGCTCCGCGCCGGCAGTCCGGTCATGCCACCCGCGCTCCGAGCCACGCGTCCACCGCCTCGCGGAACTCGCGCGCCGCCGCCTCCGGGTCGGCCTGGTACGCGACGGCGGCGATCACCGCCACGCCGTGGGCCCCCGCCTCGAGGAGCTCGCCGACCCGGTCGGCCGTCACGTTGCCGATCGCGATCACGGGCTTCGACACGGCGGCCGCGATGGCCCGGAAGCCGTCGAGGCCGAGCCGCGGCGCCGGGTTCGTCTTGGATCCGGTGCCGAACACCGGGCCGACCCCGAGATAGTCCACGTCGGTGGCCGCGACGCGGAGCGCCTCCGCGAGGCTGTTCGCCGTCCCGCCGACCAGAGCGTCCGCCCCGATGATCCGGCGCGCCGTCGCCACGTCCAGGTCGTCCCGGCCGAGGTGCACCGCACGTACCCCGGCGGCCAGGGCCACATCCACCCGGTCGTCCACCACGAGGCCGACCGGCGTGCCCTCGAGCGCCCGGCGCATGGCGGCCGCCGTGTCGACGAGGCTCCGCGTGGTCCACGGCCGCTTCTCGCGGAACTGGACCGCGTCGGCGCCCCCGGCGGCGGCGAGGCGCGCCAACTCGACGTGCGAGAAGCGGTCCTGGAGGGTCGCATCGGTGATCACGTGGATGCGCCCGACAGGAGGCTTCACCGGCACGCCCCGGGGCCGGCGAGGCGAAGGAGCCAGCGCTCGCACTCGCCCGGCTGCCGGAGGTAGAAGAAGTGGTCCGTGGGGCCGATCCCCTGGCCGACCGCCAGCCCCGCCCGGATCGCCTCGGTGACGTAGGCCTTCGCGCGGCCGATCGCGTCCTCGAGGGACCGGCCATGCGCGAGCTGCGTGGCGATAGCCGCCGAGAAGGTGCAGCCGGTGCCGTGAGTGTGCCGTGCGTCGATGCGCGCTCCCGGAAACGCCCGCACGCCCCCGGGCGTGACGAGGACGTCCGTCGCCGGACCTTCCTCGAGGTGCCCACCCTTGACGAGCACGGCCCGCGCACCTCGTGCAACGAGGAGGCGCCCGGCCGCCTCCGCGTGGGCGACGGTGTGCACCTCCATCCCCGTCAGCGCGCGTGCCTCGTGCACGTTCGGCGTGACGAGCGTGGCCAGGGGAAGGAGCAGCTCGGTGAGCGCCGTGACGGCCTCGGGGCGGAGGAGCGGAAAGCCCGTCTTCGAAACCATGACCGGATCGAGGACGTAGTGGGACGGCCGATGGTCCCGAAGGATCTTGGCGACCGTCTCGATCACCGGGGACGAGGCGAGCATGCCGCTCTTGACTGCGGCGACCCGGAGGTCGCCGAAAACGGCATCCGCCTGGGCCCGGATCAGGTCGAGGTCGAGCTCGGCTGCGGCAGTCACCCCCCGCGTGTTCTGGGCGGTGACGGCCGTGATGACGGTCGCCCCGTAGCCCCCGTTCGCGGAGATCGCCTTCAGGTCGGCCTGGATGCCGGCCCCCGCGGAGGAGTCCGAGCCTGCGATGGTGAGGACGGTCGGGATCATGGGCGCTCCCTACGCCGGCATTACCCGGGTCAGGTTCGACGGGTATGTTCTCAGGCTCGGCCGCGCAGGCCGAACCACCCCGAACTGCCGATTTGATGATAACGCAGGCTTGGCCGCGCGCAAGAGCGCGGCGGGGAGCGTGTCCGGTACCTCGGACGGAGGCTCGGCGTGCCCGGCCTGCGTGCGGTGATGTAGCAGGCGCGGGCAGCGCCGAACTGGCCGATTCTCGGCTACGAGCCGATCACCCCGCCGTTCACCTTGGTGATCGCCACCACCGATGGGCGCGGAGGCATGCTCGCGCTGAAGTCGGGCCAGCGGGTCGTCGGCTTCTCGAACGTCGAGCCCTTCTCGTCGCCCGGATGCTGGACCGCTACGAACAGGGTCTTGTCGTCGGGCGTGAAGAACGGCCCGCACAACTCGGACCCCCGCGGCGTCCGGAGGAAGTGCCTGGTCAGCGCGCGGCCGTTGCCGACCGTGTCGGTGCCCCACAAGCCGTCGGCGAAGCCCGCGGCGCTGGGGGCCCCGTCGGTGGCGATCCACAGGCGTCCGCGGCTGTCGACGGCGCAGTTGTCGGGGCACGACAGCCAGCCGTCCTCCGTCACCTCGGGGTGGTACTTGGCGCCGTCCTCTGGGTTCTTGGGATTGCCCGCCAGCAACAGGATGTTCCAGCGGAACTTGAGGGCGGCGTGGTCGGAGTCGGCGCCGCTTCCCGGCGGCACGAGCTCCACGACATGGCCATGCTTGTTGTTGGCGCGTGGGTTGGGTCCGTCCACCTTGTCCTTGGAGCGACTGGTGTTGTTCGTCAGGATCACGAAGACGGTGCCCATCATCGGGCTGGGCTCGACGTCTTCCGGCCGATCCATCGGCGTGGCCCCGAGGAGGTCCCCCGCGCGACGTGCTTCGATCAGGACGTCCGCCTGGCTGTCAAAGCCGTTCTCCGGCGTCAGTGGCCCGGCACCCCACACCAGCGGCAGCCAGGTCAGCGTGCCGTCGGCGTCGAACCTGGCGACGAACAGGGTCCCCGAGTCGAGAATGTCCTTGTTGGCGGCTCGGTTGTCTGGGTCGAAGCGTCGGTCGGAGATGAATTTGTAGAGATAGTCGAATCGCTCGTCGTCACCGGAATAGGCCACGACCCGACCGTCCTTGTTGATGATCGTGTTGGCGCCCTCGTGCTTGAAACGCCCCATTGCGGTGCGCTTCACCGGGACGGACAGGGGGTCGTAGGGGTCGAACTCGACCATCCAACCGTAGCGATTGGGCTCGTTGGGCTCTTTCGTGACGACCAGGCGGTCGTGGTAGCGGTGCCAGCCGTACCAGCTGACCTTGGGCAGACCGTAGCGCTTGTGATTGGCGGCTTCCTTGGTGTTGGCGCCGTCACCGCTGAAGTAGCCGTTGAAGTTCTCCTCGGCGGTCATCACGGTGCCCCACTGGGTGATCCCGCCGGCACAGTTGTTGAGCGTTCCGACGACCCGCGTGCCGGTCGGGTCGGCCGAAGTTTTCAGCCGATCGTGTCCCGCCGCCGGGCCCGCGACGCGCATTTCGGTCGTCGATGCGGTGATCCGTCGCGCGTAACGGCTGGTCGGCACCACCGTCCACTTGCCGCCCTCTTTCTTCACCTCGACGACCGAGAGCCCGTGGGCAGCCATCTCGACATCGACCTGCTCGCGGCTCAGCACGTTGTTGAAGTCCTTCTCCGGCAATCCCGGGAACATGAGATCGGTGTTGGTGTATTCATGGTTGATCACCAGCAGCCCGTGGTCCGAGCTTTTCGATCCAGCCGGCAGGGGAAGGTATCCGATGAAATCGTTGTTGTAGCCGAACTGCTTCAGCTGAGCGCCGACCGTCTGCCGCATCGGGTCGAACGGGGCCGCACCGCCTTCGACCGGATCACCCCACCGGATCAGGACCGTCTGCTCGTAGCCTTCGGCGACGTGGAATCGCTCGTCGTTGCCGTGGGGCAGTTCCTTGAACGTCAGGCTGGAGTCCTGGGCGAGGGCGTCCCACCCGCCGATGCGAGACACGCCGACCCCCGCCGCCACGGCGGAGACGCCCCTCAAGAAATCTCGCCGGCGGAAGCGTGCTTCGACGACCTCCTGGAATGTCGCGCGCTCGTCGACGACCGGGTTGGAATGGACGCCATCGTCGTTAAACGGACGCGTCCCCTGTGGACTCTTCCCGCGTTTGGCAGCGTGTTGCGGCATGGTTCCCTCCAGTGGGTGGTGGCTGAGACATCCCAAGAGCTGACCCTCTACGCTTAGCGAAGCTTCGTGAACGGACGTTTGCAGATGGATGACACTCTGATCTCGCTCGCCCACCCTCGACGACAACCTCCCGGATCCTTCTCTCACTCAACCGGCGACACGTGACCACGCACGGCTTCGTGGCTCGGTTCGCCTCGACGTCAGGAACCCGTGACAGGGCAAGCTTCCGGAGCTCGAACCTGAGCCAGTGTCGCGCAACCTTCACCGGGCGGTCACGGCCCCGAGATTCCGGGCAGCTAGATTCGCGGCGGCGCGGTACTCGGCCCTGCGATACTGGATCGGGGGGCCTCCCGCACGATGCCAGGACTCGCCGAATGCGCCCGGAAGGCGCTCGAGGAGGCACGTCATGGTCCACTACTGCGCCACGCACCTCTACGAGCCCGGCCGCGCGCAGTTCACGGAATTCGAGCCGTTCTACGAGTTCGTATCCGGCCCGCTCCACGCGGGCGGCTTCGGCCCGAACGAGCTCGATGACACCTTTGGCCCCCGCGTGGTCTTCACGAAGAACCCGGCGGGCCGGGTGAATGCGGCCCCGACCGAGGGCGGCCTCTACTTCGGTCACGTCCGAATCGACGACCAGAGCGGCGTCATGACGGTCAGCCACCGGGATCTCGCGGGCGCCGTCCTCCACTCGATCGACCTGTCTCCCGCGGGCTGACGGCCGGCCTCCGGAGGTCGAACCCCCGCGCGCCGCCGCTGGGGCGCGTGGGGCGTCCCGTCCCGAACGCTAGTCCCGAATCGAGAGGGTTCCCTCGGGGCTGAGCGCCCGCACGAGGCACTCGGCGCTCGACAGGTTCGTCGCGAGCGCCACGTTGTGCACGTCGGCGACCCGCAGGAGGGCCGCGATGTCGGGCTCGTGCGGCTGCGCCGTCAGGGGATCGCGCAGGAAGATCAGCGCATCGACCTCCCCAGCCGCGATCTCCGCCCCGATCTGGACGTCGCCCCCGTGAGGGCCCGCCAGCACCGTCCGGACACGGAGGCCCGTGGCGTCGCGGAGCGCCTCGCCGGTCGAGGCGGTGGCCACGAGCTCCCAGTCCTTGAAGTGGCTTCGGTGCCGCTGGGCGAAAGCGACCAGCGCGGTCTTCTTGGCATCGTGGGCCACCAGCGCGACCCGCCATCGGCGGGGACGCCAGTCGTCGGCGGTCAGCATGGTCCTCGTCTCCTTGCTCGCCAGTTCGTTCGTAGCGCTCTCATCTCGCCAGGAGTCTAGGGGCGAGGAGTGACGCCGGCATTACGCGCGCATGAACTCCCGGAGACGGGTCGGGATCAGTCCCGCGGGCCCGTGCCCGGCCGGACCGACCGCCGAGCCATGTCGATTTCGCGCGGACTCCGCAACTAGAGAATGAAGGGCTTAGCCGCGTCCGCCTCGAGTCCGGGGTACGCCGGTCGGACACTTTGCCTTTAGAGTCGATAGGATACAACGTGACAATTCAGGATCACCGCGATGCGTCGTAGCCGACCGGGTGGCCACCGGGCCCGGATCAGGAGAGGACATGACGAGCCGGATCACGCCGTTCCTGTGGTTCAACGGCCAGGCCGAGGAGGCCATGACCTTCTGGTGGATCGACAGCCCGCCGTCCCATCCCTCCGGTGGCGCCAGCCGGAGGAACGCCCGGGCCGCCGCTTCCCGGTCGAAGGCCTGCTTCGCATAGGCCGGCTTCAGCCCGCGCGCATCCGGAAAAATCCAGATCTGCAGGAAGTGCACAGGGTCCGCTTCGAGTGGTTGTACTCGCTGTGCGTGACGCCGGTCCCGGCTCGCATGAACTGGATCTCGCCCGGACGAACACGCCCCCGCCTCCCGAGCTGTCCTTGTGCTCAAGCGCGCCTTCGAGGGCGTGGGACAGGATCTCCATGTCTCGATGGCCGTGGGTCCCGAACCCGGCCCCGGCCTTCACGCGGTCGTCGTTGATCACCCGCAGCGTCCTGAAGCCCATGCGCGCGGGATCCCGGTAACCGCCGAACGAGAAGGTGTGTCGGCTGTCGAGCCAGCCCTAATCCGTGCGGCCTCGCTCCCCGGCGGGTCGAATCCGGATCATCGCGTCATCTCCTTCGCGCCGAGAACCGGCGGTGCCGGCAACGTGAGCTCGCTGACCGGGTATCCCAACGCGACCCACTTCGCCATTCCCCCCTCGAGAGGATGGACGCGCGTGATCCCCCGTCGCCTCAGCAGCAGCGCCACCCGGGCGCTCGTGGCCTCGTTCGGTCAGGAGCAATAGAGCACGAGCTCGCGATCGCGGGGGATCTCCGATTGATGCGCGTCCAGCGCTTCCGCCGAAATCCACCGGCTGCCCGGGATCGCGTACGGCGTGGCGGCAACGTCCAGCGCCGTGCGAAGGTCCAGGATCGCGATGTCCTCCCCGGCGTCGAGCTTCTTCTTCAGGTCCTCCGGCGAGAGCCGGGCGATCCGGAGGCGCCGGAGGAACAGCCATCGACGCAGGACCTTGAGCAGGACGTAGGCGACGAGAGCCCCGACCACCGTGGCGCCCGCCGCGTGCCCGAGGGCACTGGCGCGCCGGACCACCTCCTCGAGCGCGTCGCTGAACGCGTAGCCGATCCCTGCCCACAAGCCCGCCCACAACACGATCCCGGCCAGGTCATACAGCACGAAGCGCAGACGCGCGACGCCGAAGATCCCCGCGAGCGGGGGCATCACCGTCGTCAGCCCGGGAAGGAACTTCGAGACGAGCAGCGCACGCACGCCGTACCGGAGGAAGATGTTCTCCGTCCGCCGCACGCAGACGTCGGGCTCCAGCGAGAGCCGGCACAGCCCCGTGAGCACACGCGCTCCGCGTCGACGGCCGATCTCGTGCCACACGAGGTCGACGGGGAGGGCCACGATCGCAATGGCGCCGATCACCAGCACAAGGCTGATGCGTCCCTGCGCCGCCAGGGCCCCGACCGCGAGCAGCGCGGGGACCGCCGGCAAGGGAATCCCGATCTGCTCGGCGACCACCAACGCCGGCAGGATGACGATGCTGTACCGCTCGAGCCACTCCACGCTACCACTCAGATCCATGCACGTCCTACTCGGTGGCGAACATGAGAGACGCGACAGACGTGTCGCGGGGCGAGGCCTGGACGCCTTCGATCGACGCCACCGGCCGACGCCACTCGAGTGCCGCATTCAAGAGTACCAGGGCCCCGTCTCCCACAGGGCGACGCGCGACGCCAGTCCAGAGTGCTCGAGCCTCTGCGTCTTGACAAACTGCGCCTACGCCGACACCGTCTTGGGTAGGAAGTGACACTCGGGCGTCCCGAAGCGCAGCACACTCCAGGAGGACCTCATGGGCACGGTCACCACGAAAGATGGCGCGCAGATCTTCTATAAGGACTGGGGCAGCGGCCAGCCCATCGTGTTCAGTCACGGCTGGCCGCTCAGCGCGGACGACTGGGATGCGCAGATGATCTTCTTCGCGTCGCGGGGCTTTCGGTGCATCGCGCACGATCGTCGCGGCCACGGGCGCTCGACTCAGACGTGGGGCGGCAACGAGATGAACACGTACGCCGACGATCTCGTCACCCTGACCGAGAAGCTCGATCTGAAGAATGCGATTCACATCGGCCACTCGACGGGCGGCGGCGAGGTGGCGCGCTACATCGGCCGACACGGCGGCGACCGCGCGAAGGGCCGCGTGGCCAAGGCCGTCCTCGTGGGCGCCGTCCCTCCGATCATGGTCAAGACCGCCGGCAATCCCGGCGGCCTGCCGCTCGAGGTGTTCGACGGCTTCCGCAGCGCCCTGCTCGCCGACCGGGCGCAGTTCTTCCGGGACGTTCCCACGGGTCCCTTCTACGGATTCAACCGTCCGGGCGCGAAGGTCTCGCAGGGCATCGTCGACAACTGGTGGCGCCAGGGGATGATGTGCGGCGTGAAGGCCGCCTACGATTGCATCAAGGCGTTCAGCGAGACCGACTTCACCGAAGACCTCAGGACGATGGACGTCCCCACGCTAGTCATGCACGGTGACGACGACCAGGTCGTGCCCATCGGCGCGAGCGCCCTCCTCTCGAGCAAGCTCGTCAAGAACGCGCAGCTCAAGGTCTACAAGGGTCTGCCTCACGGCATGTGCACGACGCACCATGACGTCATCAACGCGGACATGCTCGCGTTCATCAAGCGGTAGAGGCCGTCCCCGGGGACTCCCCTGCTGGCGCTCGGACTCCGCATCTGATAGGGTCGGCGGGCCGGAATCACCGACGGTGACAGAAAGGGAGAGAGATGCGGAAGCCGCTCCAGCGCTCGACAAAGCCGCGTCCCAGGAATCGCGTTACCCTCGGACAGGTCCGCGTCTGGCTGGACGAGCGGTACGCCGCCGAGCCCGACCTCCGTCGGCGTATCGCCCGGGTCCTGGCGGCCCTTCAGAAGGCAGAGTCGGCGTCCCGGCCGCGGCGGCGCCGCGCTGGATGAGGAGCGCCGTCCAGCGGCCTGGCACCGGGGTCCCCCGGCGCGCGCTCAGGACGCCGAGGCGGCCCGGCGGAACCGGAAGGCGTTCTCCGGCAGCGCGAGATCCATGTGGAACTGGTCGGGCCCGACCGCCTCGACTTTGGCGACGATCGTCGTCATCTCGCCGGCCGCGAAAGCCTCGGCGACCGCCTCCATGAACTGGAAGAGTGTGTGGGCCTCCAGCACCCGCGGGCAGCCGGCCGCGCGGGCCACGGCGGCGAGCTCGGTGCGTCCCGACGCCGTGTGCGACACGAAGCCCCCGGTCGAGAGCAGGCTCCCGTTGTCGAAGACGATGTGCGTCAGGTTCGGCGGCCGGTAGCGGCCGAGCGTTGCCAGCCCGCCCAGATTCATCAGCACCGAGCCGTCGCCATCCAGGACCACGACGCCCGCCGCCGGCCGGTTCAGCGCCAGCCCGAGCCCGATGGAAGACGCCAGCCCCATCGCGTGCTGGAGGTAGAAGAAGGTCTCGCGGTGGCCGAGGTCGTAGAGCTCCTGGGCCGTTGCTCCCATGATCGTCACCACGAGCCGGTCGCCCAGCTCCGGGTAGAGGGCGCCGAGGCAGTCCGCCCGCTTCATCCGCGTGCCCGGCGCCGAGACGTGACGCGCATCGCTCGTCAGTCCTCCATGAGATCGCGCGACAGGAGGAGGGCCACTGGCCCCAGCGAGGACCAGGCCAGCGCCTGGGCGTCGTGGATCTGCTGGCCGACCCGGCCGGGATCGCGCGCGTGCTCGAACGGGAGCCCGAGCGCCCGCAGCACGGGCTCGGTCACGATGCCGCCCTGGGTGTGCCACGGGTACGGCTCGCCGAAGTGCCCGCGGTGGGCGATCAGCATCAGGAGCGGGATCCGGTACAGCATCGCCAGCGACACGATGCCGTTGATGCTGGCGAGGAAGCCGTGGTTCTGCATGAGGAGCGCGTTCCGGGCCCCCGCGAAGTAGGCGCCGGCCGCGATGCCGATCGCCTCCTCCTCCTTGGCCACCTCGACGAGCGTCATCTCCGGGTCGTCCTCGGCCAGCTGGAGGAGGTAGACCAGCCAGGTCTCGGGGAGCGCCGTGAGGAAGCGGACGCCGGCGGACTTGATCCCCTGGTAGACGGCCTTGGAGTTGTCCCGCGAGACCGTCACGAACTCGTCGTCGCCGCGTGGAGCTTCGGGTGCTGCGCGTCGGTCCCCGATGCCGGCGGCAGGAGGTCATTCTCCTTGAAGCGCGACCACCGGAAGGGCGCCAGATCCCACCCGGCCGCGCGGCCCTCCATCACGGCCTCGGCCATGATGGCGCCGATCGCCGGCGAGTGCTTGAACCCGTGGCCGCTCCACCCGAAGTCGGCGTGGAGACCCTGGTACTCCGGGATCGGACCGAGCACGGGCTCGTGATCCGGCGTGACGTCGTAGACCCCCGAGTAGCCGCCCATCGAGAGGCCGTGCTCCATGATCGGGAAGCGATGGGCGATCAGCTCCGCATTCCGCATGACCTCCTGCGGGTCCGCGCCCTCGTTGTACTGATCGGGATCGACCACCTCCTGGTAGGTCGAGACGCCGTGGATCGTCAGGTTCCCGGTCTCGGGCCGCATGTACGTGCCGCTTGGCCGGTCGATCATGCCGGGATGCCCGTCGAACCCTGGCGGGCGCCTGAAGAAGCACATCTGGTGGCGCTTGGGGGCGACCGGCACCGCGATGCCCAGCGGCGCGAGGAGCGCGGGCGCCCACAGCCCCGCGCACACCACCACGGCCGGCGCGTGAATCTCGCCTGCTTCCGTTCGGACGCCCGTCACCCGGTCGCCGGCCGCGATGAGGGCCTTCACGGGAACGTGCTGGATGATCGTGGCGCCCAGCTCTTTCGCGCGCGCGGCCAGCGCGTTGGTCGTCGAAGAGGCGTCGGCATAGCCGGACTCCGGCTCGTAGGCCGCCACGGCCAGGTCGTCCACCGCCATGGCGGGCACGAGCGCCTGCAACTCCGCCGGCGTGATCAGGTCGACCTTCACGCCGAGGTCGCGGGCCCGCCGGACGTTCTCGGTGAGGTTCGCCGCCCTGTCCGCCGCGGCGAGCCAGAGGATCCCGACCTGGCGGAACCCCGGGTCTCCCCCGCCGATCGCCTCCGCCCAGCGCTGGAACAGATTCGCGGACGTGTTGCCGGTCCGGGTGAGGAAGTCCATCGCATAGAAGCGGCGGACCAGGGCCGACGATCGGCCCGTCGGGCCCGAGGCCAGAAACTTGCGCTCGACGAGGACCACCCGGCCCGCCCGCCGGCGGGCCAGATGGTAGGCGACGCTCGCCCCGTGGACTCCGCCTCCGACGACGACCACATCAGCTGTGCGCGGCACGTCTGCCATGCGGACCTGGCTCCTTTCGGCGGTGCGCCCGTGATTCGTCGTTCTACGGGCTGCGAGCCAGTAGGATAGCAGACACTCGGAAGCGACGGGCTGGCCGCCCGCGGCGACGGAGCGGCCGTCGAGACCATCGGCTCGGAGGCTGGAACCGGTCAGCCGCTCCAAGGGAGGATCGCGCATGGGTCGTCTTCGGGCCGGTGTGTGCCGCGTCGACATCACCCCGCCGCTCGGGGTCGAGCCCGGGGCCTGGCGCCTCCGGACGGGCCGCGCCGACGGGGTCGACGAGCCGCTGCTCGCGCAGGCGCTCGTGCTCGATGACGGCAGCCGCCGGATCGCGCTCGTCGCCACGGATCTCCTCTGGATGCCGCGGCATGTCGCCGAGGCCGCGCGGCGCCGGATCGCGGCCCTGACGGGGATCCCGCCCGCCGCCGTGCTCCTGAACGCCTCCCACAACCACAGCGCGCCGGTCCTCCTCGAGCCGGACAGCGTGCGCGCGGCCGTGCGCACCGAGGGCCTGGACGGCTACGCGACCGCGCTGCCGGATCGCCTCGCCGGGGCCGTCTTCGGCGCCAACGCCCGCCGGCAGCCGGCGGCGATCGGCGCCGGCATCGGGCGAGCCCCGGGGATCTCCGTCAACCGCGTCGACCCGCGACGGTCCGTTGACGACACGCTGACGGTGCTCCGCGTGGACGGCGAGAACGGGGTGATCGCGATCCTTGCGGGGTTCGCCTGCCACGGGACGTGCGTGGGCGGCCAGACCCTGCGGTGGAACGCCGACTTCCCTCACGCCCTCAGGACGGCCGTCGAGCGGGCCCACCCGGGGACCGAGTGCCTGTTCTTCCAGGCGTGCGCGGGGGACCTGGCTCCGCTCGACTTCTGGTTCGGGAACGAGGCGGCCGTCCCTCACGGATACCCGGCCCGCGCCCGGGTCGGCGGAGCCCTGGCGGCCGAGGTGCGCCGGGTCCTGCCGACCATCTGGACGTCAGGCGAATCGGACCTCGCCATCGAGAGCCGCTTGGTGTCGCTCCGCCGGCGTCGCCTCCCGTGGTCCGACGCCGACCTGGATCGCGTGGAGCGGCGCCTCGCCGCCGAGTCCGAGCCGGCGTTCCCGGAAGCCTGGCCCGACGAGGTCCACACGGCGACGTCCGCCCAGCGCTTCCCGCTCCACTACCAGCGCGGGGCGCTCTCCATGTACCGGGACATGCGGCGGCGCCAGGACGTGCCGGTCCAGGCCGAGGTCCAGGCGCTCGCGATCGGCGAGATCGCGATCGCCAGCAACGGGTTCGAGCTCTTCAGCGGGCCCGGTCGCGGCATCCGGGAACGGAGTCCGTTCAAGACCACGCTCGTGCTCGGCTACTGCAACGACTACCTGGGCTATCTCCCGCCGACGGAGGACCTCGACCGGATCGCCGACGTGCCGCTCGACGCGGTGCTGGACCAGGACCGCTACCGCTGGGCGTACGGCATCACGAACACCCATCTGGACCGCGGCGAGATCGACCGGCTCGTGGCGGCCGCCGACGACGCCCTCCGCACGGTGCATCGGGGCCCCTGACGGACGAGGCCGACCGGAGCGTCGCCCTGTCCGCCTGAGCGCCCGGGACCTGGATCCCGGCGCGTCCCGGGCCGGGCCCGAGCGCCAGAGGCTATGCCATTCGTTGTGCGAGCCGGTCCTTCACGCCCTTCAGGCGGAAGCCCAGGATGATCGTGAGGATCCCGAACAGGATGGCGAACGCGCCGATCCACCAAAGCACCGCCAACGCACCGGCGCCGGGAGCCGCGATCAGGATCACGCCGAGGGCGAGGGACAGGAGGCCGCTCAGCGCGAGCATCCATTCGTTCTCGAGCTCCTTCCGCAGGTGGAAGGCCGCGATGATCTCGAAGACGCCGCGGATGATCGCCCATGCGGCGATCAGGTAGAGGAGGGTCAGCGCCGTGAGCCCGGGGTACAGGAAGGTCACGACCCCGACGGCCACACCCGCCAGGCCGGCCAGGAGCACGCCCCAGGGGAACGGGCCCGCGTGCCGCCCCATGAGGGCCCACGCCACCGCCAGCACGCCCTCGATGAGCGCATAGGCCCCGTAGAGCAGGACCAGTACGGCCAGCGTGATGCCCGGCCAGGCGAATGCCCCCAGGCCGAAGATCACGGCGCACACCCCGCGCAGCACGATCGCCCACCAGTTCTGTGCCAGCGTCCGCAGCATCGGACCCTCCTCCCGTCTCGACAGTTGACGGTCACCGACTGGAGACAGCGACCCGAGCCCGCCTCGCGCGAGTCTCCTGCCTCGGGATCACCGCCACGCCTTGCGTCCTCGCCTCTCGATCTCCGGCCAGCATTCCCCGAACGCCGCGCGCGCGGACTGCCGGCGCGCGTGCTGGCGCTCGACGAGGAGGCCGGCGACGAAGCTGGCCCGCGGCCCCCGCGCGTCTTTGGCCAGCTCCCGAAGGCGCGCTTCCGCCACGACGGCGTCCTGGTGCTCGCCCAGGATGTCCTGGAGCTTCTTCACACGGTCCACGAAGCGCGCGGCCGGATGGCCCGACTCGGCGACCGCGAGCTCACCCGAATAGCGGGCTCGCTTGGCCCTGATCCGGACTCCGTGGAGGTCCGCGTCGGTCGGCGTCTCCGGCAGCGCCTTCACGGTCTTGCGAAGCTTCTTGAACTCTTTCGCCGCAACGTCGACCAGTGACACGTCCGGGGCGACGACCGGCGGTTGGGCGATCGTCTCTTCGATCTGGTCGAGAAGGGTCAAGTAGCGGGGACTATCGAGGGCCGTCAGGATCTCCTCCCGGGAGCGCGCGATCGCACTCTCGAGCCGCCTGACGAGCGCCGCGGCCGCCGCTCGGTCCTGAGCATCGAGCATCCGGAGCTCCGCTCCGAGATGCTCCCGCATCACGTCGAGATCGCGCTGGCCGCCGAGGACCCGTCCCAGCCAGGCCAGCTCGTCGCGGAGCGTCTTGATGGGCTCCTCGGCGAACATCGACCTCGCCGCCCTCAGGACGGCGCGCAGCCGGCGACTCGCCACGCGCATCTGGTGCAGCTCCTCCGGGTCTTCCCCGAGCCGGGTGCCCGGATCGTGCGCGCGGATCGCCTCGAGCTGGATCCGCATCATCGCCAGCACGCGCTCGAGCGGCGCGGCGGACGGGTCGGGAGGCTTGACGTCGACGGGGAGGTCGAGCCCCAGCGCCCGGAAGACCTTTGGCGTTCCGCCGCTCTCCGCCGCCCCCGCCTCGCGGAGGCGGGCGCCGAGCCGCTCGAGGACCTCCGCATCGACGGCGCCGACAAGCTCGACCTCGACCTCGCGGAACCGGCGCTTGACCTTCCGTCCGTCCAGCACCGCCACCGAGTCCAGCACCACCTCGGCGACCGGGTGCCCACGCTCGCGCACGAGGACACCCGCGCGCCGAGTGCGGAGCGTCGCGATCGGTCCGAGCTCGGCCCCCCGCGTGTAGACGTGGAGGAGATGTCCCACTTCGTCCGGGAGGCGAAGCGCAGAACCGGGCAGCTCCAGCTCAAGGCGCGCCGCCTGACGAGGCAGCTTGACCTGCCAGAGGGGCCGTCGGTTCTCGATCCGGCAGCGGAGTGTCACGCCGTGGCGGGCGAGGCGGTGGTCCGGCGTGTCGTAGTAGCGGGAGACAAAGGTCCGCGGCACCAGGGGCCGGCCGGGAAGCCTGGGCAACCGAAAGCCCGGCTCGACATCGAGCTTCAACTCGCGCTCCAGGGTCTGCTTCACGATGCTACCCGACCCGTCCGGCGCCGTCCGGCCTCGACGCTCAGGTTCAGGATAGCCCAGGGCCGGCAAGACGCGCCACCGTCACATGGCGCCGTCCAGGCGCGTCGTGATGGCCCGCCGTCGTACAATCGCGCGGATGGGAACGCCGGTGGATGAGCGCCAGACGGCGTCGCGGAGCCCGACCCGGTGAGGCAGTGGCTCGATCTCCGGGGGCTCGGAATCGGGCTCCTGGGCTTCTGGGCGCTCTACTTCGGCATCGTCGCGCTCTCGAACCTGGCCGACCTTCTCCGGAGCGTCCACCTTCTGCCGGCGGACTGGCGCTGGATCTCGGGGAACCTGGCCTTCATGGCGAGCGCCACCGGCAAGCTCGGCATCCCGCCCTGGGTCAACCCCGTCCTCCTCGCCGGCGTGGTCGCCTGGCAAGGGCTGGCCGCCGTCCTCTTCTGGCGGGCGGCCCGAAGCGGCGGCGCTCCATGGCACGGCCCGGCCTTCGTGGTGGGCATCTCGCTCTGGGCCGTCTTCATCCTTCTGGACGAGCTCTTGTTGATCTTCGAGACCGGGGCCGAGGCGACGCATCTGCGGCTCCTGATCTCCCAGCTCCTCACCCTCGTCGTCCTCCGGTCAGGACGTCTCCTGGAGGGGCCGGGGCCGGCGCCGCCGCGCGGCTAGGCGTGGTGGCGGCTCGTCCGGTAGTGGGCCCGCGAAGGTGCGGAGAAACTGCCGCCGGCGAGGCGCCGATCCCACGGCTATCCGAGCGCCCGCGGCGCCGGGAGAGCCAAGGCCGACACGGAGGCGACTCGCATCGTGGGTCTCCCATCCAGGCCCGTCTCGAGACCCACTTCATCCTATACGGAGCTTGACCGATCCGTTACCGTGGCCCCATGGACACGCGCGGCCGAGGCGCGGACTGGATGGAGGTCCTGTCATGAGGTGGAATCGGGCCTGGTGGCCGGCACGTCGAGCCTTCCTTCGAGCGGTCCTTGCCTTCCCCGCGGTCGCCCTCGGCGGGCGCCGGGCCCTGGCCCAGCCGCGGCCGCTGGCCCCGACACCGAGCTGCGCCGACAAGGGCGCGCCCACGCTGGCCCAGACGGCGGGCCCCTTCTTCAAGCCGCGCTCGCCTCAGCGCGCCTCGCTGCTCGAACCCGGCATAGTCGGGACCCGGATCGTCGTCGCGGGCACGGTCCAGTCCACCGGCTGCCGACCCATCCCGGGCGCGCTCCTGGACTTCTGGCAGGCCGACAACCGGGGCGAGTACGACAACGCAAGCTTCCGCCTTCGCGGCCACCAGTTCGCGGACGAGCGGGGCCGCTACCGGCTCGAGACCGTAGTCCCCGGGCTCTACTCGGGGAGGACGCGGCACTTCCACGTTCGCGTCCAGGCGCCGAACCGGCCGATCCTCACCACCCAGCTCTACTTTCCGGACGAGCCCGGGAACCGGACGGACTTCATCTTCCGGCCGGAGCTGGTCATGGCCGTGCGGGACGAGGCGGGCGCCAAAGCCGCGGCGTTCGACTTCGTCCTGGACGTGTGACCGATGGGACACGTCGAGAAGGTCGACCGCACGCTCCCGCTGAACCAGATGATCTTTCACGTCCGCCGCGACGCCGAGCTCCGCCGGCGATGGCGCGAGGACTTCGACGCCCTCGCCCGCGAGTTCGGCCTCTCGGCGGACGAGATCGCGGCGGTCAAGGCTGCCGACGTCCGCCGGCTCAACGACATGGGCGTGCACCAGTACTACGTCTCCCAGATCCTCCGGCTCTCGTTCGGCGCGGCAGACGCCTCGAACGCGCACCCGGCGCTCGAGGCCTTCCGGCGCGCGTACCCAGAGCACGCGGGGTAGCCGGCCGCGATGGCCACCGTCGTCGCCGTGATGGCCGCGACTCACGCCCCGGGGCTCACCGGGTGGTTCGACCGGGCGCCCGAGGCCGACCGGAAGCTCGTGCTCGACGGCTACGGCGAGCTCCGCCGCCGGCTCGAGGCGGCGCGGCCCGACGTCCTCCTGATGCTCTCGAACGACCACCTCCTGAACTGGCCGATCAACAACATCCCGGACTACACGGTGGGGATCGGCGAGGAGCACGTGGGCCCCGCCGACTGGTTCGACGAGTGGCTCGCGCTCCCCAAGTACCGGGTCAAGGGCCGTCCGGACCTCGCGCGCTCGATCGTCCGGGAGGGCGCCCGCCTCGGCGTGATGTTCGCGTACCTGAACCGGCTCGAGCTGGACGACGGGATCTCGGTGCCGCTCCACTACCTCACCCCGGACATGCAAGTCCCGCTCGTGCCGATCACGCTCAACTGCACGGTGCCGCCCATCCCCTCCTCCGAGCGGGCCTATCACCTGGGTGAGGTGCTCCGCGAGATCGTGACGGCGCGCTGGCCGGTGGGGGTCCGCGTCGCGGTGGTCGCAAGCGGCGGGCTCTCCCACGAGCCCGGCGGGCCGCGCTACCTCCAGGTGGACGAGTCCTTCGACCGCTGGTTCCTCGAGCGCCTCGCGGAGGGCGACCACCGGCGCATCGTGCGCGAGTGCACGGTCGACCGGATGGAGGCCGCGGGCTCGGGGGGGACGGCGGAGCTCCTCGCCTGGCTCGCGGCCCTCCCCTTCACCGTCGGACCCGCCGAGGTGCTCGGCTACGCGCCGACGCTCGCCTGGCGCACGGGGACCGGCATGGTCGCCTGGCCCCGGATCGCCTGACCGACGGCCGCGGCGCGGGGCGGCCAGCCGTCAGACGGCCGCCGCCCCCGCGATCGCGCACTGGTGGTCCTGCTCGCCGGTGCCGCCCCCGCAGCCGATCGCCCCGATGACGCGACCCCTCACGGTGATGGGCGCGCCGCCCGTGCTGGGCATGATCTCGCCCGGGACGAGGCTCGACAGGGAGTGCCAGAACAGCGCGTGCTCCGGCGCCGTCTGGGCCCACTCCTTGGTCGGGCGGCGGAACGCCGCGGCGGCCACCGCCTTCCCGCGGGAGGTGTCCGGCGTGAGGAAGTGCGTGCCGTCCCCCCGCGCGCACAGCACGAGCCGGCCGGCCTCGTCGACGACCGAGACGGTGATGGGAGTGCCGAGCTCCCGGGCGCGCGCCTGCGCGGCGCGCACCGCCCGCTCAGCGATCTCGAGCGTCATGTCGATCATCGGGCCCTCCGGAGCCGCCGTCAGCACGCGCCGAGCAGGAGGAAGGGCGCCCAGCAGCAGGGGGCACCGTGGCCGGCGACTCGAGCAGGGCGAGCTCCGCCTGCTGGAGCGCCCCCGCGCGGCCGGCGGTGGGCAGGCGCCGCCCCTACCTCGGCCATCAGCCGCCGCGCATTGTACCCCGCGCAGCCGGTCGGCCGAACGCGCCGCGGGCTCGGTCCCTCAGGGTCCGGCACCAGGACGGCGGGGACCCGGCTCGGACCATCCGGCCTCCCCGATGAGCGGGACGAATGCCACGGCTCCGAGCGACTCCCTCGCGTACTCGGCCACCCCACGTCGCGTGACGCGGACGAGCTCCTGCGCCCCGCGCGTCGGCCCCACCGGGACCACCAGGTGGCCGCCAACACGAAGCTGGGACGGCAAGGGCGCCGGGACGTCCGGTCCCCCGGCCGTCACGACGATCCCGTCGTAGGGCGCGTGCTCGGGCCACCCGAGCGATCCGTCGCCCTCGAGCACGTGGACGTTGCGGTAGCCCAGCTCGGCGAGGCGCGTCCGCGCCGTGGCCACCAGCGTCGCGAGGCGCTCCACCGTGTAGACCTCCGCCACCATCTCCGCCAACACCGCGGTGGCATAGCCCGAGCCGGTGCCGATCTCGAGGACGCGGTCGGTGGGCCGCGGCGCGATCGCCTCGAGCATGAGCGCGACGATGTAGGGCTGCGAGATGGTCTGGGCATGGCCGATGGGCAGCGCCGAATCCTCGTAGGCATCGGGCGCGTCGAGCTCCGGCACGAAGCGCTCGCGCGGCACGGCCGCCATCGCGCGCAGGACCGCGGGGTGCCGGATGCCGCGGGCGACCAGCTGCGTGTCGACCATCCGGCGCCGGAGCGCGGCGAAGTCCGCCATGGGCGGCGGGTGCGCGGGGCCCTGGGTCCGGGAGCCGGCGTTACGCCCCCGGATACTCCTCGAAGGAGCCGGAGCGCCGGACAAGCGCGAGGTACTCGTCGCGCGAGAGCTTCGGCCCCGCCTCGGCCTTGACCCGCCGGGCTTCCCGGGCCCCGTCGTGGAGCAGGTCGATCACGGTCATCGCCATCGCCTTGGCGGGATTGACGGCCGCCAGCACGTGGTCGACGACGACGTAGTCCGCGCCGTGGATCACGCCGACGACGCCGCCGGCCCGCGGATGCGCCTCCGGCATGATGAACCCGAGGTCGCCGACGTCCGTGGACCCGGTGGAGTGGCGCGGCCGCCCCATGTTGGCCTCCCCGACGACGGCGGCGCAGTTGGCGCGCGTCAAGGCCACCAGGTTGGGATCCATCTGCTGGGGCAGGTAGCCCGGGATCGTCGTGATCTGGACCCGGGCGCCCATGGCCTGGGCCCCGGCGCGCAGGCTCCGGTCGACCTTCCGCGCCGCGTCGGCGATCGCCTCCACCGTCTTGCCGCGGACGAAGGTCTCGAGCCGCACGTCGGCCGGCACGGCGCTCACCGCCTCGCCGCCCCGCGTGACGATGGGGTGCACGCGGATCGTGTCGTCGTCGCGGAATGTCTCGCGGTTGGCGTCGATCGCGTGCAGCGCGATCTGCGCGGCCTTGAGCGCGTTGATCCCGAGATGGGGCGCGCCGCCGGCGTGCGCGCCCTTCCCCAGGAAGCGCATGAACTTCACGACGCAGCCGTTGTGCGTGTCCCCGACGCTCGCCAGGCCGTCCTCCGGGCGCGCGTTGGTGTGGGTGATGATCGCCATGTCCACGTCGTCGAACTCGCCGAGCCGGATCAACTCCGCCTTGCCCACCAGGAACTCGATCCTTCCCTGCTCCCGGAGTCCCAGGCGCCACTCCACCTCGATGTACTCCTCCGCGGGCACGGCGAAGAGCACCACGTCGCCGTCGAGCTCGTCCATGACCGCCTGGAGCCCCATCCCGGTGCCGATCATCGAGGCCACCTGGGCGTTGTGCCCGCACGCGTGGGCCGCGTGGGTCGTGGAGTCCGCGAACGGGTGCTCGCCGACGATCAGGGAGTCGAGCTCCCCGAGGACCGCGACGGTCGGGCCGCGCGAGCGGCCGCGGAGCCGCGTCTTCACGCCAGTGAGGGCCAGCCCTTCCCGGCACTCGAGCCCCATCCGCCGGAACCATCCCGCGACGAACTCGGCGGTCCGCGCCTCGCGGTAACCCGGCTCGGGATGCTTCATGATGTGCTCGCTGATCGCCACGATCTCGCCCTTGCGGCGCTCGATCTCCGCGCACAGGCGCGCCTTCAGCTCCTCGGCGGTCGCCATCCGGCCTCCTCCAGTCCAGCGGGGTCGCCCCATCCGGACGCGAAGCGACGGTACACTACCCGCGTCGGCAGGAACAAGCGCGGGGTCGGCCGGCGGCGCTCGCCGGAGGCCCGCGCCGCCGGCGAGCGAGCACGCTCGACGCGGCGACGACACGCCGGCGGACGAGGAGACCCATGGCCCAGCGCAGGTTCCCGGTGCTCGTGGCGACCGACGGCAGCCCGCAGGCCCGCATCGCGGTCGAGACCGCCGTCGCCTTCCCCTGGCCGCCCGGCAGCACGGGGCACGGCGTGATCGCGCGGGGCACTCCCGTGCTGACCGACGCGAGCCCGGCGGTGTGGGAGGCGCTCCTGGAGGCGGGGCGGCTCGAGGCCCGCCGCGCGGAGCGCCGCCTTCGCCGGCGCTGGCCGGACGCCGAGGTCCTCGTCACCGCCGCACCGCCCGTCCTGGGCATCCTCGCGCGCGCCCGGAAGCTCCGCGCGGGGGTGATCGTCCTCGGCTCTCGGGGGCTGGGCGCGGTCGGCCGGCTCCTCCTTGGAAGCGTGAGCCGGGCGGTGGTGCGCCGGGCGCCCTGCGCCGTGCTGGTGGTGCGGGGTATGGCGCGGGCTCCGCGACGGGTCCTGATCGGGGTCGACGGCTCGCCCCACGCGCGCCACGCCGTGGCGTTCGTCGCCGGACTCCGGCCGCCGCGCGGAGGCCGGGCACGCCTCCTGCGCGTCGTCGATCCCGTCCGGCCGCCCTCCACCGGCATGCTCCCCGCCCGGGTGCGCTCCCTGGTGAGCCGCGAGGTGGCGGACTTCGAGCGCGAGCAGATGGCCGCGGCGCGGCGTCAGCTCGAGGCCGCCGGCGCGCGGCTCGCGCAGGCGGGCTGGCGCGTCAAGATCGAGGTCCGGATCGGCCGCCCGCTGGAGGAGCTCGTCGAGACGGCGCGGAGCGCCGACGTCCTCGTCCTGGGCGCGCGGGGCGTCGGCGCGGTCGAGCGGCTCTTCCTCGGCAGCGTCGCGGAGGGCGCCGTGAGCCGCGCCCCGGTCCCCGTCCTCGTCGTCCGCTGAGGTCCCCGTCACAGCCACGCCTTGAGGCCCTCGGCGAGGCGCGGCAGCCCCTCTCGGCGGAGGGGGCTGCTCAGCCGGTAGGTGGGCGTCTTGTTGACGTCGATCACCATCGGCCGGCCGTCCTCGAGGAAGTAGTCGAACCTCCCGAAGTCGAACCGCATCTCTCGGCGCAACGCCCGGAGCTCCGGCGGCACGTCGCCGCCGGGCCTCATGGTCGTGAACTTCGCGGTCGCGCGATCCGGCCCCGACAGACCCCGCACCACGCTCA
The DNA here is from genome assembly GCA_036558225.1 of Candidatus Methylomirabilota bacterium. Classification (GTDB taxonomy): domain Bacteria; phylum Methylomirabilota; class Methylomirabilia; order Rokubacteriales; family DASRDR01; genus DASRDR01. The sequence goes on from DATBGA010000097.1 coordinate 22,815, forward strand.
GCTCGCTCTCGCCGAAGAAGGTCCACTGGCGCAGGGCGTACTCGCCGCCGCCCAGGGGGTCCGCGACGAAGCGCTGCACGACGAGATCGGGTCGTTTCCAGACCCAGGCGGGGACCTGCGCCTTGCTCGGGTACACCGGATAGGTCTCGCGCCACTGGCGCCCCAGGGGCCGACTCGCGGCCACGTGATCGAGCAGCCGCGACCAGGCCCGGGCCGCCCGAGTGCGGCCCCACTGCCACGCGGCGTGCTCCGGACTGCCGCCCGCGTTGAGATCGCTCTTGACGATCACGGGGCCGTCGTACGCGGAGTCACGCTCGACGAGGCCCACTCCCAGCCGACGCTTCCCGATGTCGAGGACCCCGCCGTTGAGCAGAACCGGATACGATCGCGCGAGGGCCGCGTACTCCGGCGGGACGCGCGTCAGATCGACGTGGAGCAGGCCGATGGAGACCGCGGGAACCGGGTCCGGCCCGCCGACCACCTCGACCCGGATGCCGGCCTGGCGCCAGAGCTCCACGAGGTGGGTCACCAGGTAATACGGTCGGAGCATCCGCGCGGGATGAGTGTGGATGGCGATCGCCGGCATGGCGACTGAGCATAGCAGACGCGGGCGACGGGCCCCGCGCGCCACCGCGGATCTTGCAACCCTGCGCGTGCTTGGTCTACGCTCCGTCTAGCATGCAACGCTCCCGGAGTCGGGGTGACGCTCGCATGACCGGATCGGCCGCGCACTCGACATCGGCGCTGTGCTCGGCGGTCCTCTTGCTGGCGATCCTGGCCGGCCCGACCGCCGCCCAGGAGCAGACGCTCGTCGTCGGCGAGAGCTTCAGCCTCAAGAGTCTCGACCCCGGCCGCACGCTGACCCTCACGACGGTCATGGTCGGCCACTCGGTGTACGACTCGCTCCTGACGTTCGAGGGCGATGACACCAGGACACCGAGGCCGTCCCTGGCCACCGGGTGGAGCGTGTCGAGTGACGCCCGGATATATACCTTCCGGCTGCGGCCGAACGTGCGGTTCAGCAGCGGCAACCCGCTCACGTCGGCGGACGTGAAGTGGTCCCTGGAGCGCGCCAAGAACCTCAAGAGCACCTCCGGACTGCTCCTCGCGACGGTGCAGGAGGTCACCGCCCCGGATACGCTGACCGTTGTGCTGCGGCTCGCGGCGCCGAACCCTGCGTTGCTGGCGATCCTCACGAGCCCCGGCCTGGCCATCCTCGACAGCACGCTCCTCATCGCCCACGGCGGCGATGCCGGCCCCCAGGCTAACGAGCGCGACGGCGCGGAGCGGTTCCTGAACGGCCAGTCCGCCGGGACCGGCGCCTACGTCCTCCAGCGGTACGTGCCGGACCAGGAGGTGGTCCTCGCCCCGAACCCCAACCACTGGCGTGGCCAGCCCCGGCTGGACCGGATCGTGATCCGCCACGTTCCCGAGCCCATCATCCGGAGGCAGCTGGTCGAGCGCGGCGACCTGGACATCGCCCTCGACCTGGACCGCGATCACGTCGAGGCGCTCCGGGCCGCGCCCGGCGTCACGGTCAGGACCAGGCTGCTCCCGTCGAGTATGGCCGTCCTGCTGAACAACGATCCCCAGGTCGGCGGGGCATTCGCGAATCCCAAGGTGCAGGAGGCCGTCCGCTACGCGCTCGACTACGACGGCATCCTGGCGCTGGCCGCGCCCGGCTCGGTCCGACTCGCCGGCGTCATCCCCTCGGGCCTTGCCGGAGCCCTGGATCCCGGCGAGGCCATCCGGATGGACCGGGACCGGGCACGAACGCTTCTCCGCGAGGCCGGCCTTCCCGCGGTCACCGGCACGATCACGTTCGCCGCCGACCGGAGCGTCCACGGGCTCGATCTCAGGCTCCTGGCCCAGAAGGTCCAGGCCGACCTGGCGGCCGTCGGGATGTCGGTCAGCCTGAACGGCCTGCCCCGGCCCCTTGCGCTCCGGCTCTACCAGGACGGGAAGAATCAGATCGGCCTCGCCAGCTGGATGGCCGACTACCCCGACGCGACGAACTTCCTGGTCTACGCGCCGGGGCGGGTCGTCGGACGGCGGGTGGGCTGGCCGGCGGACGCGAGTCCCGCGGCCCAGGAGTTGGCCCGGCTCGCGCAGGAGGCGGAGTCGGAGAGCGACGCGGCGCGGCGGGTTGCGCTGCTCGTCCGGTTCCAGCGGGGGATCACCCGGGCCGGCCCGTACGTGATGCTCTTCCAGCCGGCCTCCGGGTACGCGTTCCGCTCCACGGTGCAGGGCGTGACGAGCCACCCCGTGTGGAGCATCGATTTCTGGACGGTGAGCAAGTAGCGGCGCCACCGATCTCCCGCCACGGCCGTCGCCCTCTCGCGCGTCCCACGGCAGGTCGAGTATCGTGAACCGGGGCGAGTTGCGAGCCGCGGTGTCGTCGGTCGGGCCCGCGAGCCACCGCCTCGCCGCGCGATCCTGACAGGAGGCCTCGGATGCACGCGCACCACCCCGCCGGTCACGGCCACTCCCCGGCGCCCCCGGCGCGCGGCGGCGCGCTCGTCCGGCTGTCGCCGGGCCTCTACTGGTACCCGGACACGTGCAACGTGTACCTCCTTGTCCGGGGAGACCGCGGTCTCCTGATCGACTTCGGCTCGGGTGGAATCCTCGCGCATTTCGACGAGGCGGGGGTGCGCGAGGTCGAGTGGGTGCTCCACACCCATCACCACCGCGACCAGTGCCAGGGCGACCACCTCCTCGCCGCGCGCGGCGTGCCGATCGCGGTGCCGGAGCGGGAGGCGGCGCTCTTCGCCGAGACGGACGCGTTCTGGCGGCTCAAGCGCATCTACGACAACTACGACGTCTCCAACATCGGGTTCACGCTGCCGCGGCCGGTTCCCGTCGCCCGGACGCTCCGCGACTACGAGACCTTCGCCTGGCGCGGCTACGACATCCGCGTGCTGCCGACGCCGGGCCACACCAAGGGCTCGGTCACTTTCGCGACCGAGATCGACGGCGTGCCGACGGCGTTCTGCGGCGACCTGGTCGCCGAGCCCGGCCACGTCCACACGATCCACGACCTCCAGTGGCAGTACGGCCTCCCCGACGCCGCCGGCGCGGCGCTCCACTCCGTGACGCTGCTCGCCGGGCTCCCGCTCCAGCGGCTCTGCCCGTCCCACGGCCATCCGACGGACGACGCGGGGGCGGCCCTCCGGCTGCTGGAGCCGAAGCTCCGCCTCCTGTACGGCCTCCAGGGCGAGATGCGGAAGAACCGCGTGTGGCCGGTCTGGCCGCATGCGGTGGACCAGCCGAAGGCCCACGTCCTCCCTCATCTCTGGGCGAACCCGCACTCGGTGGCCAACTGCTACGCGCTCATGGCCGACGACGGCCGGGCGCTGCTCCTCGACTACGGCTTCCCGAGCTGGGATCACATGGCCGCCGACCTCAGGTTCGTGGAGCACTCGCTCGACGACCTGAAGGCCGTCGCCGGCCTCCGGGCGGTCGATGTCGTCATCCCGAGCCACTACCACGACGACCATCTGGCGGGGCTGCCCTGGCTCCAGCAGACGCAGAACACCAAGGCCTGGATCTTCGAGAACTTCGCCGAGATCGTGTCGGACCCGGCCGGCTACAACATCCCGTGCCTCCTGCCCCACCCCATCCGCGTGGACCGCGCCTTGCCGGACGGCGGGCGCGTGTCGTGGGATCGCTGGACGTTCGACGTCTTCCACATGCCGGGACACACTTGGTGGGCGCTGGGCCTCTTCGGCGAGATCGACGGCACGCGCGTGGCCTTCACGGGCGACAACCTCCTCCAGGGCACCGTGAGCCCGCTCCGCGCGGCCGCGCCCGTGTACCGGAACAAGATGCTGGTGGACTCCATCGCGGTCGGCGTGCGACGGCTGATGGACTTCGAGCCGGAACTCATCCTCACCGGCCACACGGGGGCGCTCCGCGTCGACCGGAAGATGCTGGACGACTTCCACGGCTGGGCGCGCCAGCTGGAGGGCGTCTTCCGGACGCTGGTCGCGGTGCCGGCGGAGGTGAACTTCGCGCTCGATCCGAACTTCGCGACGCTCCATCCGTACCGGAACCCGGCGCGGCCGGGCGATCGGCTGCCCCTCGAGCTCCGGGTCACGAACCACGGGGCGCGCGACGCGGTCGCCCGCGCGGGCCTCGTCGCGCCGCCCGGGTGGTCCGTGTCACCGGGCGAAGCCGAGGCCGCCATCGTCGCGGGGGAGAGCAGCGTGCTCCGGTTCGTGGTCGAGGTGCCGCCGGGCGCCGGCGGGCGCCACGTCCTCTGCGCCGAGCTCTCCCTCGGCGAGCGCCGCTTCGGCCAGATCACCGAGGCGCTGGTCGACGTCGCCCCAGTCGACTCACCCACCTAGCCTGTAGCCTCGCCGCGTCGTCCACCGGGGTCGCTCCTCGCGCGATTGAGAGGAGCCGGCCCGAGCGCGGTGACGCGGCCGGGCGGCGTCGCCGGGACCGCTTCGACGAGATCGAAGCTCCCGGACGCGGCCACATTGACGCGGCGCCGACGTCCTGTCGCGACAATCGCAGGCCTGCCACGCCTCTCTTCCCGCGTTGTGACTCCGGTCGGCAGCGGCAACACGCTTGCACAAGAAGTAGAGGACTGTCATGTCTTCGCAGGGAACGCGGGCCGTCAAGCGTGCGAGGTGGCTCCGACGCGGGGCCGTCGCCCTCCTTCTCCTGGTCGGCCTGGCCGTGGTCGCGTCGTTCTTCGTCGACGAGCCCCTGCGGAAAGTCGTCGTGCGGCGGATGAACCAGAGCCTGAAGGGGTACCACGCGGACGTCCGGAAGCTCAGCTTCCACCCCGTGGGACTGTCGCTGACCCTGTACGACCTCACCTTCGTCCAGGACGCCCACCCGGACCCGCCCGTCTTCCTCGCGCGCCGCCTCGACGCGAGCGTCCAGTGGAAGGCGCTCCTTCGGGGCCGGCTCGTCGCGAACTTCGCCCTGGCCCAGCCCGCGGTGTACGTGAACCTCGAGCAGCTGCGCGCGGAGGCGGCGGATCCCGCCCCGGTGAAGGACCACGGCTGGCAGGAGGCGTTCGAGGCCATTTACCCGCTGAAGATCAACGAGGTCCAGGCGACGGACGGTCAGGTGACGTACGTGGACGACGGGCCCTTCGCGCCGCTCGAGCTGAGCCGGCTGACGCTCACCGCCCGGAACATCCGCAACATCCGGTCGAAGGACCGGACGTATCCGTCGGACGTGCATCTGGACGCCATCGTCTTCCAGCAGGGACGCATCGCTCTCGACGGGCACGCGGACTTCCTGGCGGAGCCGATTCCCGGCGTCCAGGGGGACGTGAAGCTCGAGGGCATCGCCCTCGACTACTTCAAGCCGGTGCTGAACCACGGCAGCGTCGCCATCCAGGGTGGGACGCTCTCGGCCGCCGGCGCCTTCGAGTACGGGCCGACCGTGCGGGTCGCGGACCTGAAGGACGCGACGATCAGCGGCATGAAGGTGGAGTACGTGCAGACGCCGCAGACGGCCGGCGTGCCCCAGAAGGCCGCGCGCAAGGCCGTGAAGGCGGTCGAGGCCGCCAACAATGCGCCGGACCTCGTGCTGCGGGCCCGGCACGTCGAGCTGACCGACAGCCGCGTCGGCTTCTTCAACAAGCGCACGACGCCGGTCTACCGGGCCTTCGTCGACGTCGCCCGGCTTCAGCTCGAGAACTTCACGAACCAGCGGAGCGAAGGCGAGATGACCGCGACACTCGACGGCCGCTTCATGGCGAGCGGGCCGATGAAGGTGACGGCCCACTTCCGGCCGGAGGTCGACGGGCCGGATTTCGACATGCGGGTGGCGATCGACGCGACCGACCTCAGAACGATGAACGACATGCTGCGGGCGCACGGCAAGTTCGACGTCGTCGCCGGGGTCTTCTCGTTCTACTCGGAGCTCGCGGTCAAGAACGCGCAGGTCCGCGGGTACGTGAAACCCTTGTTCAGGGACGTGCAGGCCTACGACCCCGCGCAGGACCGCGACAAGAGCGCCATGCGCAAGCTGTACGAGCAGGTCGTCACCGGCGTCGCGAAGTTGATGAAGAACGTCCCCCGGAAGGAGGTCGCCACGGAGGTCGACATCTCGGGTCGCCTCGACAATCCCCAGACCAGCACCGTGCAGGCGATCCTGAAGCTGATCCAGAACGCCTTCTTCAAGGCGATCCTGCCGGGGTTCGACCGCGAGGTTGGCGGATCGAGCCGGAGCGGCCTGCGCCCGATCCAACCGACCAGGCAGGTCGTCCTGCTTAACCGACCCTGGGGAACCGCCCCTCCACCGGATACGCCGGATCCGTGAAGCCCGGCGTCGAGGCGTGGCCCGGCGCCACCAGGCTGTCGGCCAGCTTCTCGTCCTCCGCGGTCCACTCGTAGTCGAGCGCGGCGAAGTAGCTGGTCCACTGATCGAAGGTCCGCGGCCCGGCGATAATCGAGCTGACCGCGCGGTTGTTGAGCAGCCAGGCGCAGGCCCACCCCACGAGGTTGGTGCCGCGCTCCGCGGCGTGCACGGTGAGCCTCTCGGCGATGACCAGGCTCTCCGGCCGCCACTCCGCCTCCAGCATGCGCTTGTCCCGGCGGCCGGCGCGCGTCCCCGGGTCGGCCGCCTGGCCGGCCCGGTACTTGCCGCTCAGCACGCGAGGGGGCTGTAGGGCACGACCCCGAGCCCGAACGCCCGGGCCGCCGGCAGCAGCTCGACCTCGGGCTGGCGGTTCATCAGGTTGTAGTAGGGCTGGAGCGCGACCGGCGGCGGCACTCCGAGCTGCCGGCACAGGTGGTGCACGTGAGGGATGTGCCAGGACCGGACGTTGGAGAGCGCCCACTCGCGGACCTTGCCCTGGCGGATGAGGTCGCCGAAGGCGGCGACCGTCTGCTCCCAGGGCGTGTCGGGGTCGACCCGATGGATGTAGTAGAGGTCGATGTGATCGGTCCCGAGGCGCGCGAGGCTCGCATCTGCGGCCTTCATCACGTGTCGCCGCGACAGGCCCCGGTCGGTGATGTCGGGCCCGGTCGGCTGCGCCACCTTCGTCGCCAGCACCCAGCGGTCACGCCGGGCCTTGACGGCGGGCCCGATCGCGCTCTCCGAGCGCCCGTCGGTGTACACGTTGGCCGTGTCGATGAACCTGGGCAGCTCGTCCGCGACCTGCAAGCCCTGAAGGATCGCCTCGTCCTGGTTGATGTACCGGTCGTGACCCCCACGAGCCGGGAGTCGCTCAGCCCATCGCCATGCCCGCGCCCCCGAGCGCCGGGCGCGCGGTGACGCGCATGCGCCGGAGAAGCCGGTTCGCCACCGGCTTCACCGCCGGGTGGACGCCGCCGTTCCGCGACGCGGCGTCCTGCCACGCCTGCGCGCGGTGCGCCGCGACCGCCGCGTCGGCGAGCTCGCGACAGTCGAGCCGGTCCCGGTTCAGGTCGACGACGATCGTGTCGCCGTCCTCGACGAGCGCGATCGGGCCGCCGAGGTACGCCTCGGGCGCGACGTGGCCGATGACGAGGCCGACCGAGCCGCCGGAGAAGCGCGCGTCGGTCATCAGGGCGATCGTGATCTTCTTCTGCCGGCAGAGCGCCGTGATGCGCGACGTCGGGTCGAGCAGCTCCGGCATGCCGGGCGCGCCGCGCGGCCCCTCATAGCGGATGACGACCATGTCGCGGTCCCGGAACACGTCCGGCATGCTCTCGAGGGCCGCGATGAGCTCCCGCTCGCTGCTGAAGCAGCGGGCCCGGCCCGTGAAGACGCCCTGCTCCATGCCGCCCTCGACGCCGGCGATCTTGAGGATCGCGCCGCCCTCGGGCGCGAGGTTCCCGCGCAAGAGCCGGAGGCCGCCGGTCTTCTTGAACGGCCTCGCCACCGGATAAATGACGTCGCCGTCGGGAGGGGGCGGCGCGAGGCGACGCACTTGCTCCGCGAGCGTCTCGCCGGTGCACGTGATGCAGCGCCCGTCGAGAACGCCGGCGTCGAGGAGCTCCTTCACGATCACCTGAAGCCCGCCCTTCGCGTCAATGTCGACCATCGAGTAGGCGCCGAAGGGTCGCGCGTTGATGAGCACGGGGAGTCGGTGGGAGAGCGCGTTGAACTCGTCCTGGCTGATCACGTCCCTCCAGAGGTCGATGCCGGCCGCGCGGGCGATCTCCACGCTGTGGAGCGCGACGTTCGTCGAGCCGCCCATGGCGATCGCGACCGCGAGCGCGTTCCGGAGGGATACCGGCGTCACGATCCGGCGGGGCGTGATGCCCTTCCGCGTGAGCGTGACCAGGCAGTCGACGAGCTCGTCGGGGAACCGCTGGAGGCGCCGCGGGTCGTCCGACGACGGCGCGACCATGTGGAGCGGCTCCATGCCCAGCACTGCGATGAACGTCTGCATCGTGTTGTACGTGAACATGCCGCCGCAGCTGCCCTGCCCCGGGCAGGCGTGGAGCGCCACGCGCGTCCGCCGGGCCGGATCGGGGTCGCCGGCGGTCTGGAACGCGGCGACGATGTCGAGGCGCTCGCCGGTCTCCGGATCCGCGCCGGGCGTGATGGAGCCGTCGGAACACAGAACGGCCGGGGCGTCGTGCTCGAGGACCGCGGCGAGCGTCCCGACCGGCGGCTTGTCGCACGCGACGACGGCGATCAGGCCCTGGACGTCGTTCGCGTTGAGATGCGCATCGATCGAGTCGTTCGCGAGCTCGCGCCCGATGAGCGAGAAACGCATGCGGTCGGTGCCGTTCAGCTGCCCGTCGGAGACGCCGAGCGTGTACGCCGGCGGGATGAGCCGAACCGGCAGGTCGTCGCGCCGGATGCGTACCGCGAGGGCCGCCTGGATCGCCTCGACCTTCCGGCCGACGCCGACGTAGCACTGGCTGTCGCCGAGGTTCCCGGTCACGGCCCAGACGGGGTCGTGAATCTTCGCGGGGTCTTGCCCGAGGAAGCGCGCGGTGCCGACGCGCTGCACGTCGCGGCCGGGATTCGCGGACACGAAGCGTGTGCCCCTTTCAGCGGATGACGACATCGGTTCCTCCCGCGGGACGTGGTTGCGCTCGCCGTGCGACCGTCCCCGAAATACCAGGCCCAGGCGTCCGCGCCGGAGATGCCCGATCCGGGCGCCTCGCGATCTGGCACGCGACGCCGCTCATCGGTGCCCAGCGCTCCGGCTCGGCGGCGGCGCCTGGCGCCCCCCATGACGCCCCCAAGGAGCGGACGGACGCGGTCCGCTCACGCCCTCCACCTCGAGTAGACCTTCCTAGCGTTGCCCTCGAAGATCTTCTGCTTGGCCGCCGCGTCGAGCCCGCCCGCGTCGATGTAGCGCCGGGTGTCGTCGAAGTAGTGCCCGGTCTCGGGGTCGACGCCGCGCACCGCGCCGACCATCTCGGAGGCGAACAGGAGGTTCTCCACCGGGATCACCTTGAGCAGGAGGTCGATGCCCGGCTGGTGGTAGACGCAGGTGTCGAAGTACACGTTCCCCAGCAGGTGGTCCCGGAGCAGCGGTCTCTTCATGTCCTGCGCGAGGCCGCGGTAGCGCCCCCAGTGATAGGGCACCGCGCCGCCGCCGTGCGGGATGACGAGCCTGAGCCGAGGGAAGTCCCGGAACAGGTCGGCCTGGATGAGCTGCATGAACGCGGTGGTGTCGGCGTTGATGTAGTGGGCGCCGGTGAAGTGGAACGCCGGGTTGCACGACGAGCTGACGTGCACCATCGCCGGCACGTCGAGCTCGACCATCTTCTCGTAGATCGGATACCACCACCGGTCGGTGAGCGGCGCCTCCTTCCACCAGCCGCCCGACGGATCGGGGTTGAGGTTGCAGCCGATGAAGCCCAGCTGCCTGACGCAGCGCTCGAGCTCCTCGACGCAGTTGGCCGGGGAGACGCCCGGCGACTGCGGCAGCATGCAGACCGGCGCGAAGTTCTTCGGGTAGAGCGCGCAGACGCGGTGGATGAGGTCGTTCTGCACGCGCGCCCACTGCGCGCTGATCGCGGCGTCGCCGACGTGGTGCTCCATCGACCCCGCCCGGGGCGAGAAGAACGTGACATCGCTGCCCCGCTCTCTCTGCAGCTTCAGCTGGGCCCCCTCCAGACTCGCGCGGATCTCGTCGTCGCTGATGTGGAGCGCCTTCTCGGAGACCTTCTCGCCGGAGACTTGCCGCTTGCGCCAGTCCCAGAGGGCCTGCGGCGCAGTCGTGTAGTGGCCGTGGCAATCGACGATCATCGGAACAGCTCCTCCACCGCGAAGCGCCGGGGGATCATCTCCTGGCGGACCATGCAATCGATCGCCACCTCGAGGTTGCGGCGGTTCTCCTCCACGCCGAACGGATTCATCTCGGGGCTGCCCGCCGCCTCGCGACTGCTCTCGAGCTCCGCATAGATGTCCCGGGCGGCCGAATCGGGCACCGTGCTCTTGACCGTGACCATGTGGTTGATCTGGATGGCGCCGTGCTTCGCCTTCCAGGCTAGGGCGGCGGCGGCCGGATCCGGGATGAGCGTCCGGAGCGGTCCATCCTTCGGCGGCTCCGCGAGGACGGCGGCGTCGAGCTCTCCGGCCAGCAGCATGGCCGTCAGGTCCGTGCCCGGGGGCATACGCGCGGCGTTCGGGGGATCGCGGAACTCCGCGACGTGGGGATCCTCGAGGGTCACCCAGCGCACCTTGCCGAGGTCGACGCCGTAGTCCTCGGCGAGGATGCCGCGCACCCACGTGGCAGTGGTCACCGAATAGGATCGCATCCCCACCCGCTTCCCGGCGAGCTGATCCGGCGACAGCGTGCCGCGCTCCGGGTTGTAGGCGAGCGTCGCGTGCTGGAAGCGCGCCGTCAGCACCGCGGGCAGGAGGCGGTATGGCTTGCCGTGGGCCTTCGCGAGCAGGAAGGTCATCAGCGCCAGCTCCGCAACGTCGAACTCCAGGTCCCGCACGACCCGCTTGAACGCGGTGTTGGGGACCTCGACGTCGGCGAACTCGAGGGACGACCGCTGCTTGAACTGCCGGGTGACGGGATAGTCCCCGAGGAGCGCCTTCAATCCAGCGGACCGTCGATGTACTGGAGCCCCTTGTCGGCCAGGCTCTGGCGCATGCCGTAGATGTCGATGCCGAGCTCGCCCTTGGCGAGGCGCGCCCGGTTGACCGCTTCCTTCTTCTCCCGCTCCTCGCCCGCCTTCGCCACGCTGGCGGCGTCGAGCCGCGGCACGACCACGACGCCGTCGTCGTCCGCCACGACCACGTCGCCCGGCTTGACGCTGACGCCGGCGCACACCACCGGCAGGTTCACCGAGCCGAGGCTCGCCTTCACGGTGCCCTTGGCGGAGATGGCGCGCGACCACACCGGAAACCTCATCTCGCTGATCCCGGCGGCGTCGCGACAGCCCAGGTCGAGGACCACGCCCCTGGCGCCGCGCGCCTTGACCGAGGTGGCGAGCAGCTCGCCGAACCCGCCGTCGGCATTCTCGCTCGAGCAGGCGACCACCAGGACGTCGCCCGGCTTCAGCACCTCGCAGGCGACGTGGATCATCCAGTTGTCGCCCGGATGGCACAGCGCGGTGACCGCGCTGCCGGCGACCTGCGCGCCGCGCCACACCGGGCGCATGTACGGCTGCATCAGGCCGCTCCGACCCTGGGCCTCGTGCACCGTCGCCACGCCGAGGCGCTGGAGGGTGGCGATCGTTGACGCCTCGGCGCGGTGGATGTTGCGCACGACGGTCCCGCTCATCTCAGCGCGCCCCGGGGACCCGGCGGGTCTTCAGGAACTCCTCCAGCGTCTCGCCGCGGAACGCCGCCACCATCTCCGGGTTCGACACGCCCTTGGTCCGCGCCAGCTTCTCCAGACAGAAGAAACTCGCGCCGTAGTCTTGCAGCGCCTTCCAGTCCAGGCGGCGCAGCATGTCCTTCTCCTCGTCGGTCAGGCCCCGCATGGCCGTCTCGGGGTCTTCCAGGAAGATCTTTCGCTTCTCGCTCGCGATCAGATCGTGCAGGAAGCGATTGAGCCGGAGCCCCCGGCCGCTCCGCTCCAGGTCGAACACGTACGTCATTCGAACAGCGCGACCGCCATCGCGGTGGTCATGGGCAGGTAGTAGTTCTCGTGCACTTTGCGCGCGCCGTCGTTCAGCGCGCCGCGCATGATGAGCCACATGATCACCTCGGCGCCCTCGTTGCCACCCAGGCGCGCGAAGTCCTCGATGGTCATCCGGGCCAGGCGCTCCGGGTCGCGGTCGATCAGGTCGAGGAACTCGCGGTCCCACGCCTCGTCGTTGAAGCCGGCGCGCTCGCCGATCATCTGGTGCGACAGGCCGCCGGTGCCGACCATGGCCACCTTGAGGTCCTCCGGATAGGACCGGATCGCCTTGCCGACGGCCTTGCCCAGCTTGTAGCAGCGGATCGGCTTGGGCAGCGGGTGCTGCAGGACGTTGACCACCAGCGGCACCACACGCCCCGGCCAGTCGGGCTGGGACGGCCACATCATGGTGAGCGGCGAGTGCAGCCCGTGGTCGAGCGGCAGGTCCTGGAAGATCGTCAGGTCGAACTCGTCCTCCATCAGAGAGCGCGCGATGTGACGCGACAGCGCCGCGTGGCCCCTGAGCGGCGGGATCTTGCGGACACCCGTGCCCTCGTCCGCGATGCGGTACTCGTCGCTCACGCCGAGCGCGAACGTCGGGTAGTGGTCGAAGAAGAACGTGGTGGCGTGGTCGTTGAAGCAGACGAAGAGCACGTCGGGCTTCTTGTCCGCCAGCCACTCGGCCACCGGCGCGTAGCCCTGGAACAAGGGCTTCCAGTCCGGGTCCTCCTGCCTGCCCTTGTCGAAGGCGATCGCGATCGTGGGAACGTGCGAGGTGCCGATGCCGCCGACGATGCGTGCCATGGCGATTCTTGTACCCCAATTCCGACTGAGGCGCCATCCCGGCCCCCGCTCGGGCGGGATGCTTGCGCCAGACTCCGAGGATGGACTTGCCGACCCGATAACCCGGGAGCGCGTCGATCCTCTCGCTTCAGGGCATCCGCTCGCGGTGGGATGGGCTCGCCGTGGCGCTGATCGCCTCGACGTCGCGGAGCGGAATAGCACCCTTCGCCGGGCCAGTCCGTGCCCGGGTCCTAGGGTCGCATGGAAGGTCCTCCGTTCCCCGAGGCGCGGGATCCGGTCGCGCAGGCCAGGGTGCCGGCAGGCCCGGAACCCGGTATGATCCCGGTCAGAGGCACTCGGCGGGGCGACCCGGCCGAGCGCGCGTCGAGGGCGGCCGGACGGCCGAGACGACCCCGGGGGAGCTATGGCGCACGAGTTCCGCTATCTCTTCACGCCGATCCGCGTCGGAGCGCTGACCCTCAAGAACCGCATCTTCTCGACGGGCCACGCCGAGGCCATGGCGGAGGACGGGAAGCCCGGGCCCCGGCTCCGCGCGTACCACGAGGGCAAGGCGCGCGGCGGCTGCGCCCTCACGATCTTCGGCGGCTCGTCGAGCGTCCACCCGTCCTCCCCGGCCAGCGCATGGAACATGCCCGCGAACCACGACGACTCGATCATTCCTGCGTACCGCGCGATGGCGGAGGCCATCCATCGCCACGGGGCTCACGTGTTCACCCAGCTCACCCACATGGGCCGGCGGGCCCAGTCGGACAACGAGAGCTGGCACGTCCTCCTCGCGCCCTCCCAGATCCCGGAGCGCGTGCATCGCGAGATTCCTCACGAGATGGACGCCGACCAGATTGCGATGATCGTCCGCGCGTTCGGGGACGCGGTGCGGCGCTGCCGCGAGGGCGGGCTCGACGGCGTCGAGCTCTCCTTCGCCCACAACCACTTGGTCGACCAGTTCTGGTCGCCGATCTTCAACCAGCGGACGGACGAGTACGGCGGGAGCCTCGACAACCGCATGCGCTTCGGCCTCGAGGCCCTGCACGAGATCCGCCGGCAGGTCGGCCGGGACTACGTGGTCGGCGCCCGGATCTCAGGAGACGAGTTCACCGACGGCGGCCTCACCGCCGAGGACATGGCCGAGATCGCCCACCGGCTGGCCGCCTCGGGGCTCGTCGACTTCCTGTCGATCATCGGCGGCGCCGCCCACACCTTCGCGCTCCAGGCCGGCGCCGTCCCGAACATGTCGTTTCCGAACGCCGTCTACGTCCCGCTGGCGGCGGCGATCAAGGCCGCGGTGCCGGAAGTCCCCATCTTCCATGCCACCCGCATCGTCGATCCCGTGCACGCCGACCAGATCCTCGCCGACGGCTCGATCGACGTCGTGGGCATGACCCGCGCGCTCATCGCGGACCCGGAGATGCCCCGGAAGGCGCGCGAGGGGCGCCTCGACGAGATCCGCCAGTGCGTCGGGGCGAACGAGGGGTGCATCGACCGCATCTACCAGGGGAAGCCCGTCACGTGCATCCAGAACCCCGGCGCCGGGCGAGAGTCCGAGCTCGGCGAGATCTCGCCCGCGCCGACGCGGAAGCGCGTCGTCGTGGTCGGCGGCGGGGTCGGGGGCCTCGAGACCGCGCGGGTCGCGGCGCTCCGCGGCCACCGGGTGACGCTCTTCGAGAAGGGGCGCGAGCTCGGCGGGCAGGTCCTGGTCGCCGCCCGCACGCCGGCCCGGGCGGACTACGCGGGGATCGTGCGGTTCCTCACGCGGCAGGTGGAGCGCCTGGGCGTCGACGGCCGGCTCTCGACGGAGGCGTCCGTCGAGAGCGTGCTGGCCGAGGCGCCCGACGCCGTCGTGGTGGCGACCGGCTCCCATGCCTACGTCCCGTCCCTCCCCGGGCTCGACGGCAAGCACGTCGTCACCGACCGCGACGTGCTCCTGGGTCGCGCCGAGGTCGGGGAGCGCGTGGTGGTCGTGGACGACGTCCACACCCAGCAGGGGCTGTCGACCGCCGACTTCCTCCTGGAGCAGGGCCGGCGCGTGGAGGTGGTCTCGCGGCTCTTCTACGCGGGGCAGGACGTCGGGATCACCTCGATCGTCCCGCTCTACGC
>DATBGA010000098.1:0-27041 GCA_036558225.1 Candidatus Methylomirabilota bacterium
AGCTGCTCCGGCAGGAGGTCATCAACACCGGCGTCATCCGCTCCCCGGACGTCCGCTACTACCCGGTGTCCATCGACCGGTTCATCCGGGAGATCCTCGACCAGGAGTTCCGAGAGTAGGGAGCAGCGAGCGTCGGGCCCGCCCGGTCCGGGGCGGTCGCGTCCTCCGGCTGGGCCCGGGCCGGACCGCGGCCCCCTTTACGCGCCGCTGGAAGCGTGGACCGGCGCCTGGGACGCGCTCATCGCCTGGCCGCGCTCGTCGGTCGCCTCGGGCGGCTTTCTGGCCTGGATGAAGGCGCCGCAGCAGATCAGGTCGTCGTCGGAGATGTCCTTCCAATGACGGGACAGCTCGGATCGCTGAATGCCGTCTCTACGATAGTTCTTCATGCTGCAGATGAGATCGAAGCCTTGATTCTTCACGTGGAGCTCGTGCGCGGAGCAAGGCTCTCGGTTGATCAGGAACGGCCGCCGGCCCAGGATGAACTTCCACAGGAGCTCGGAGTACGCTCGGTATCCGTTCCACTTGCTGGACAGCCCGTGGGCCGTGAAGTCTATCTGGTGACTCATGACGCCGTTCGGCTTGAGCCACCGGTGGATCGACCGGTGCACGGCTTCCAGGTCGACGACGTGCTCGAGGACCGAGTGCGACAACAGCAGGTCGACGCTGTTCGTCTCGATCACGCTGGCGTCCGTCCACGGAACCATGTACTTGATGCTCACGGCGCCCGGGCGGTCGCGATGCTCGGCGATCTCTCGGATCGAGGCGATTCTCTCCGGAGCCAGAGACCTGGCCAACAGCTCCTCGGTCAGGATGTGATGGGGGAAGAGGTCCGGGCCTAGGTAGGCGTCGACATTGGGAAATCCCTTCGCTGGCTTCGGCGCGCGGGTCCGGAACAGCTCGATCATTTCATCGAGGACCTTGAGGGTCGCCGGGATGTTGGAGTACCTCACGACATCCAGGGCGTAGTAACGGGTGGCGCCCGACAGGAGCGCGGCCAGCCCCACTCCGAGCGCGTCCCCCGGCCCAAGCTCGGCGAAGGTCCTCGGAATCGAGCGAACCCCGTTCGCCCACAAGAGCGTGAGATGCTTGAGCCACACGCCGTAGTAGTAGGAGGCCGACACCGAGGTGCGCGTGCCACGCATCGGCAGGTGGCTCTGCACCCCGGGCACGAACGTCAGGAGCCCCCTCATGACCGGCCTGATCTTCATGTAAACGAGCTCACCGTCGACGATCGCTCACGGGCTGCCCCAGAGCTGTCGGCACCGGACGGGGTCTGCAGTGTCGATACTTTGGCCCGGCTTTCCCCGCCTGTCAACTGGCCGGATTGCGCCAACGGGGCGCGCGGACGAGGGACGGCCCCGGCGCCCTAGGGGGCGGCGCGACTGGCCTCCTGGCGTACCCAGTCGTCGAACGGCCCGGAGACTCGTACCACCTCGTTGAGCAGCCACAGCGAGCGTGAGACGAGGACGAGGAGGAGGTCGCCGGCGATGCCGGCCCGCCGCGTCTCGGGGGTGACGGGGATGAACGCGAGGCTCCGGAGGAAGCTGCCGTCCCGGGTCGTCGCGAAGTCCAGGCGGCGGCCGTCGGGCATGACGGCGAAGACCTGGCCCGTTCGCCTCTGAGCCACGAACAGCGCCCCGCCCGGGCTCTGCGAGAAGGCGGCCGGGAGAGGCCCCTGGAGCACGGACTGGGCGCGGCCGTCCGGCGTGACGCGCGAGATCTCGCCGCTGCCCGCGCCGAACGGCGTCTCGGCCGACCCGTCGCCACCGACCCAGAGGGTGCCGCCCTCGTCCATCGTCACGATGCGCGGCCGGAGCAGCGTGGCGTGACGGGGGTTGACGAGGTTGCCACGCGGGTCCAGGCGCACGATCGCGCCCTCCTCGCGGTCGGTCACGTAGACGTCGCCTGCGGGACCGATCGCCACGCCCTCGGGGTGTCGCAGGACGGGCGCCGCCCCCACCGCGGGGCGGCCCCCCGCGAAGAGAGTCGGCCTGCCGTCCACGAACTTGTAGAGGGCCCCGAGCCGCCGCTCGCGGTCGTAGGTCGTCACCCACACCAGCCCCCTCGCCGACACGGCTCCGATCTGCGGATTCGGCAGCGGCGGCCCGTAGACGTACCGCGCCTCGGTATCCGGCGTCATCCGGGCCCCACCGACCGGGACGCGGTAGATGGCCCAGAGATCCTCGACGTCTCCGGAGCGGAAGCGGGCTCCCGTCCGCGACATGTAGAGGGTGCCCGCGGCGTCCACGCCGACGGTTCCCACGGACGGGATGCCGGTGACTCCGCGCTCGACCGTGGTGTCGAACCCCTGGCCCGTCACGTACACCTCAGTCGTGAAGCCCGGCGGGAGCGTGACGTCGGCGCGCGCGGGGGTGGCGAGGAGGAGGAAGAGCGCGAGAAGGCCGAGCCACGTCGTCATCCGGTCCTCCTGAGACGCCGTGCCGCGGGCGCGCGGCCGTGGGGAGAGCGGCGAGGCGACCGAGGCAGAGTATACGCCGTCGACCGGCCATCCGGCAGGGTAGGATGGTGCGACGCGCGAGGCGCGCGAGGCGGCGTGCCTGCCGGGAGAGGACGGTTCGTGACACCGAGAGCACGACAGGCCGTGGCCGGGGGCGCGAGCTCCGCCGGGACCCGGGCCTACTCGGAGCGCCGGACCGCGGCGGGCACGGGGGCGTACGGGCCGCTGGGCCGCACCGGCCTCACAGTCTGTCGTCTCGGCTTCGGCGGCTACCGCGTCAACGACGAGACCCCCGTCCACCAGAGCGCGCTCGAGCGGGCGCTCGCGGGCGGCGTGAACCTGGTCGACACCTCGACGAACTACACCGACGGCGGCAGCGAGCGGCTCGTGGGGAGCGTGGTGGGCGACGCGATGCGGAAGGGACGCCTCGCGCGGGAGGAGATCGTCGTCGTCTCGAAGATCGGCTACGTGCAGGGGCAGAACCTCGCCCTGGCCCAGGAGCGCGAGGCCGCCGGACGCCCTTTTCCCGAGGTGGTGCACTACCAGCCGGGCTGCTGGCACTGCGTGCATCCCGAGTTCCTCGAGGACCAGCTGGCCCGATCGCTCGACCGCCTCGGTCTCCAGACGCTCGACGTCTGCCTGCTCCACAACCCCGAGTACTTCCTGTCCGACGCGGCCCACTCGGGTGGCGGGGCGCTCGAGGCCCGCCGTGACGAGCTCTACCGGCGGCTCACGGCGGCGTTCCGCTTCCTGGAGGAGCGCGTCGCGGCCGGGGTGCTCGGGTGGTACGGCGTGTCGTCGAACACGGTGACACATCCGGTCGACGGCCCGGAGGCCACGAGCCTCGCCCGGATGCTGGCCGCCGCCGAGGAGGCGGGTGGCGCCGGTCATCACTTCGGGGTCCTCCAGCTCCCGATGAACCTCTTCGAGGCGGGGGGCGCCCTCGAGCCGAACAACCCCCCGGGCGCTCCGGCCGGGTCCCGGCGCACCGCGCTCGCCCTCGCGTCGGCGGAAGGGATCGGCGTCCTGGTCAACCGCCCGCTCAACGCCGTGGTCGGACGCGCGATGGTCCGGCTGGCGGACTTCGCCGCGGCGCCGGCCGATGCGCTCGGTCACCGTCTGGAGGCCCTGCGGAAGCTGGAGACGGAGTACCGCAAGGAGATCGCCGCGCACCTTCGCGCGGGGCCGGACAGCGACAAGCCCGAGAACTTCCTGCGTTGGACGGATCAGCTCGCCGGCGTCAGGGAGCGGGTCACCAGCGTCACCTACTGGGAGCAGATCGAGTGGCAGGTCCGCGGTCTCACGGCCCGGGTGGTCGGCGCGCTCGACGCCGGCATCGCGGGGGAGCTGGCCGGCCGGTGGCGCGCGTGGCGCGATCGGTACCTGCCCGAGCTCGACCGGCTGCTCGATGGCTTCCGCGCCGAGGCCGGTGCCCGGAGCCAGGGGCAGAGCCGGGCCGTCGCCGCGGCGATCGACCCCGTGCTCCCGCCGGAGCGGCGTGGCGCGACGCTCTCGCAGAAGTCGCTCTGGACGCTCGCCAGCACGCCGGGCGTGAGCGCGGTGCTGGTGGGAATGCGGCGGCCCGCCTACGTGGAGGACGCGATCGGAATCCTCGGCTGGCCACCCCTCGCCGACCCGCGGCCGGTCTACGAGGCGGCGCGCGGGCTCCGCCTGCCCGAGGCCTGACGGCGGTCAGCGCCCCGGAGAACGCTCCAGCCGGGGGCGGACCTCGGTCGCGAAGCGTGTCATCGACTCCTCGTCGTACGGGGCCGGAAAGCCGGCGAGCAGGTGGCGGTACCCGGGCCCGATCTCGAGGTACGGGCGGATCGCGGCGGCCACGTCGTCGGGGGTGCCGACCGGCTGATCGGTCCAGAGCCGGGCCCGGCCGTTCGATTCGAACAGCCCCTCGAAGACCCGCCGGGCTTCCGCCCGCGAGTCCCGGATCACGACGGCGCCGACGATCGTCGTGCGCTCGATCTCGCGGTGGTCGCGCCCCACCGCGCGGCAGTGCTCCTGGAGGATCGCCTCCTTGCGGCGGACCGTTTCGACGCCGCCCCCGATGTTGCACGCGTCCGCGTAGCGCGCGACGAGCTTGAGCGTGACCTTCTCGCCGCCGCCCCCGATGAGGAGCGGGAGCCTGGCCTGGACGGGAGCGGGGAGGTTCCGGACCGCCTTCACGTGGTAGCGCCCGCCGGCGGCGCTGGGCGTCTCGCCCCGGAGCATCCCGCGCATGACCGGCAGGGCCTCCGCGAGCCAGCGCAGTCGCTCCGGCGCGCCGGAGCCGAACGGTACCCCGAAGGCGACGTGCTCCTCTCCGAACCACGCCGCGCCGATCCCGAGGATCGCGCGGCCGCCCGAGATGTGGTCGAGCGTGGTGGCCATCTTGGCGGTGAGCGCGGGCTCCCGGAACGTGTTGGCCGATACCATGAGCCCGATCCGGGCACGGGTGGTCGCTTGCGCCCAGGCGGCGAGCGTCATCCACCCCTCCAGGATCGGACCGTTCGAGTCGCCCACGATGGGGTAGAGATGATCCCAGGTCCAGAGCGACTCGTAGCCGAGGCGGTCAGCCCGGCGCCCGGCCTCGAGGAGCGCGGGCCACTGCGTGTACTGGTTCCAGCAGAGGGCGCCGATCCTCAGGGTCATGCAGGGCCTCCGGGAAGCCCGAACGCGTCGGCCAGGAGCTCGTAGGAGCGGCGTCGCGCCTTCGGGTCGTGGGTGATGGTGACGACGACGAGCTCGTCGACCCCGTACTCGGCGGCCAGGGCGAGCAGGCGGGCCCGCACCTGCTCGGGCGCGCCGGCCACCCGGCGCTGGCGTGCGTGCTCCACGATGGCGAGCTCGCGCGGGGCGTACGGGTAGCGCTCGGCCTCGTCGACCGAGGGGTAGGGCCCCGACCGGCCGGTATAGAGGCGCACGATGAAAAGGTCCCGGCTCCGCGCGAGGCGCTCGGCCTCCGCCTCGGTGTCCGCGCACACGGCGAACACGGCGGCGCTGGCGCGGGCCGCCGGGAGGGCCGGGGAGGGTCGGAACGCCCGCGCGTAGGCCCGCGTCACCGCCGCCCCGCCGTCCGCGTTGATGAAGTGGGCGAACGAGAACGCGGTGCCGAAGTGGGCCGCGCAGGCCGCGCTCGCATCGGTCGAGCCGAGGAGCCAGATCTCGGGGACGCCGTCGCACGCCGGCATCGCGCGCACCGAGGCGAACCGGTGATCGGGCGGCAGCCCGTCGGTCAGGAACCCGATGAGGTCGCCGACCTGGTCGGGAAAGCGCGCGACCTCGTCCTCCCCCCAGGGGTCGGGAACGCGCACGCTCCGGGGCGCCTCGGCGCCGCGGCGGAGGGCGAGGGCGGTGCGCGCGTCGCTGCCGGGCGCGCGGCCGATCCCGAGGTCGATGCGTCCCGGGTGAAGCGTCTCGAGCATCCGGAACTGCTCGGCCACCTTGAGCGGGCTGTAGTGGGTGAGCATGACGCCGCCCGACCCCACGCGAATGCGGCGCGTCGCCGCGGCGACGGCGCCGATGAGGATCTCGGGGGCGGCGTCGGCCAGCCCCGGGGTGGAGTGATGCTCGGCCAGCCAGTAGCGGTGGTAGCCGAGCCGGTCGGCGGCCTGCGCGAGATCGAGCGTCTCCCGGATGGCCTCGGCCGGGGTTTGCCCGTCGCGGATCGGGGATTGATCCAGGACGCCCAGACGAAGGGCGGCGTGCTCGTTGCCGGTCACCCCACGAGTCTAACGCGACCCGGCGCGCCCGGCGTCGCCCGCGCGATCGGCCCTGCGGCGATGCGACGCGGCAGCGCGCGATGGCGGGATCAGGGCTGGCGAGGGCGCTCGAATTCCAGGTCGATGGCCTTCAGGCGCTCGAGCAGCCGATCGAGCTCCACCGTCCGCGCGACGTATGCGGCGAGGGCGATCCGCAAGGCCCGGGCGTCGGCGGCGTACGGGCTCGCCGGATACTCGCGCAGCAACCGGTCCAGGTGCGTCGAGGCCTGGCGGTACTCGCGTCCGCCGTTCGCGGTGAGGACGAGCGCGCGCGACAGGTCGTAGAGGGCCTGATCGTGAACGGGAGCGTCGGGGAAGCGCCGAACCACGTCCTCGAGGATGCGGACGGCCGCCGACATGTTGCCGCCCCGGACCTGGGCGTCGGCGTCCCGGACGAGCCGGTCCGCTTCCATCGACGACGTCAGCCGCGTCCAGTGCGCCGTGCTGCAGGCCGAGAGCGCCATCAACGTCGCGATGAGCGCCAGGCGTCTCATGGCTCGGGCGCCTCCAGGGGAAGGGTGAACCCGAAGCAGCTGCCCTTCCCCTCCTGGGATTCGACCCACACGCGCCCGCCGTGCGCGAGCACGTAGCCCTTCACGATCGCGAGACCCAGGCCCGTCCCGCCGCGCTCCGAGTGGACCTGCTCGTAGCGGTCGAAGACCGTCGCTTGGAGGTGTGCCGGGATCCCGATGCCCGTGTCGGACACCTTCACCACCACGTCCCGATCGGCCACTTCCGCGGTGACGGTGATGAGCCCCGGCGCCTTGCTGAACTTCACGGCGTTCGCCAGGAGGTTCACCACCACCTGGTGGATGCGCTTGGCGTCCAGGAGCAGCTTCGGAATGGTGTCCGAGACCGTGACCTCGAGACGCAAGCTCCGGTCCTCGGCCCACGGGCGGATCTCGTCCACCGCGCCCAGGATCACGGAGGCGACATCGCTGGGGTCCAGATCGAGCTGGAGCTTGCCGGCCTTCAGCTTTCCCAGGTCGAGGAGCTGGCTCACCAGGCTCAGGAGCCGGTCCGTGCTCATCCGGATGTTCTCGACGAGCGACGCTTGACGCTCTCCCAGCAAGGCCGGCGCGCCTTTCCCGAGCCGCTCGGCGGACCAGGCGATGACGGTGAGGGGGGTTCGCAGGTCGTGCGTGATCGCCGAGAACAGGTGCTGCTTGAGGGTATCGAGCTCGCGGAGCCGGGCCGCCATCCGGTTGAAGGCGCTCGTGAGCTCGGCGATCTCGTCACGGCCCCGGATCGGAATGGGCTCGGAAAGCTTGCGGCGCTCGACGTCCCGCGCCGCAGCTCTGAGCTCCCTCAGGGGCCGGCCGATCCGATAGCTTGCGAACAGCGCGATCGCCAGGGACACGGCCAGGCTGGCCACGATCGCGAGGAGGGCCACGAGACGGCTCTGCTCCTCGAGGCCCCCCGCGGCGGTGCCGCGCCGGCGAAGCTCCAGGCTGGATTGCCCGTACAGCCGCTGGACAAGCGTCTCGAGCCGCATCGCGGCCTGCTCGGTGCCCGCCTTCTCCGCCGTCGGGCGCTCCGCGAGCGCCCGGTAGCTGCGCAGCTGCTCGGCGGCCTCTACGAGTGTTTGTCCCTCCTCCGGCGTCGACACGAGGTCGCGCAGCGTCCCGAGGTCGCTCTCGATGGCGTAGGCGCGCTCGGCGAACAGTCGGGCATAGGCGGGGTCCTGGAGCACGGCGTGACGCGCCTCCAGCCGACGGAGCGCGGCAACGCCTTCCAGTAGACCGACTTCCAGGCGCACTGCCGGCAACGCGCGATCGATGATCCTGCGGTTCTCTGCCGTCAGCCGTCGCGTGGTGAGGAGGCTCCAGCCGGCAAGGGAAAGCACCACCCCGACGATCAGGGCGAAGGCCAGGAAGAGCCTGTGGCTCAGGCGCAGCGTCAGCACGGCAAACGTCTCCCCCGGCCCAGAGGTACAAGCCGCATGCCAGCCAGTGGGGCGACCAGACCGGCCAGAAAAGCACGATCTATCGCGGAGTTCAGGCTGCCGCGAGGCGGATGGATGCCCGTCCCGCGCTCCCGGCTGTGACGAAATGGGGAACGCAGGGACCGAGTCCTGCCAATCGGGGCTGGGTCGGTCGCCGCTCCGCCGGCTCCCGGCGGTCTTGGCGACGCCACCGGATGCTAGACTTTCGAAAGGACGTCGGGACGCGTCCGACCAAACATGCGCGGCGAGAGCCAGATCAGCCCATCGGTCGATCCGAGAGGCCTCCGTAATCCTCGTGCCCGGAAGCCACGCGCGAGGACGGCCCGGATGTGGGCCATGGGCCGCGTCTTCTTGCTGGGAACCTTCCTCTCGGCGATCCCGGCCAGCGCCTGGGCGCAGGGAGTTCCAGGCGCGGGAGCATTGGCCCTCCGGCCCCAAGACCGACCATCCCTCCTCGACGACGGCGACCCGGAGTCACTCCGCGCGGCGGTCGCGCAGAGCCTGGCCTGGCTCGACCGGCAGCCGCCGGGGCGCTGGCTGACCTTCGGCCCGCGGCGCATGACGACCGAGGAGTACGCGGCGGGGTTGCGCCGCTTGCTGATGATGCTCGCGGGCGATCCGCCCCCGGAGGTCCTCGAGGAGCGGGTTCTCGCCGGGTTCGACGTGCTGTCGAGCGTCGGGAGGAGCGATGGCGCGGTGCTCCTCACCGGCTACCACGAGCCCGTGGTCGAGGTTTCGGACCGTCATAGCCCGCGGTATCCCGTCCCGGTCCTCGGGGTGCCGGCGGACTTCCCTGTCGGCTGGCGATATCCGCGCAATCTGAGCCGTGCCGAGATCGAAGCGGGTCGGCTCGGGGCCGCCGCGCGGGCTCTGGCGTGGGCGCGTGACCCGGTCGACGTCTTCTTCATGGAGGTCGAGGGGAGCGGCACCCTCCGATTCCCGGACGGGCGCGAGGTCCGCGTCGGCCCCGCCGCCACCAACGGTCACGCGTACCGGTCGATCGGACGGCTCCTGATCGACGAGGGGCGGCTCACCGAGGACACGGTCTCCATGGACTCCATCCGCGCGTGGCTCATTGACAACCCGTCGGAGCGCGCCCGCGTCCTCCGGTACAACCAGTCGGTCGTCTTCTTCCGGCGCCTCGACGGGCCGCCTACGGGGAGCCTCGGGGTGCCGCTCACCCCGGCTCGCTCCATCGCCACCGACGCGCGGGTCTTCCCGGCCGGGGGGCTTGCCTTCGTCCGGACCGAGCGCCCGATCCGGCTCCGAGATGGGCGCGTGGGGTGGAGTCCCGTCAGCCGCTTCGTCCTCAACCAGGACACGGGCGGGGCGATCCGCGGCGCGGGGCGCGTGGACCTGTTCTGGGGACGCGGCGGCGACGCCGAGCTGGCCGCGAGCGAGATGAAGCAGCTCGGCGAGCTGTACTTCCTCGTGCCGAAGCCGGCGGGCCAGGTCGCGGCCCGTCCCGCCGGGAGATGAGCGGGGCCTACCTACCCTCCGCCGTCTCGCCGTTGCGCTCGATCGCGGAGGCCGTGCAGGTGAGTCTCCAGGCTGCGCCGCTCCTGACCGCGGTCCTGCTCGTCGGGAGCGCCTCGCTGGCGCGCGGCGCGCCGTCGGGCCCTGCGTGCGCGAATCTGCCGATGCCGGAGCCGCGCCTTGCCCTCGCGCCGGTCCCGCTGGGCATGACGCGGCCCGCGCTGCCGGTGCCGGGGCCGCCGCCGGCTCCGCGGGAGGCGCTCGAGAACGGGCCCGTCCCGCTGCCGGGATTCACGACGGCCGCGGTCAAGCCGCTGCCCGAGGCCCGGGACCCCGGCGCCCTGTCGTGCGCCTTCACGGCATTCCGCGCTGGCGAGGCCATCGTCGACTGCGGAATCCACCGGGCCCTCCAGCAGGACTTCAGCGCGGCGCGGCGCGCGCTCGAGCAGAGCGTGACCGTCGATCCCCGAGGGGCTCGCGCGCCGACGGCGACTCTCTGGCTCGGGGAGATCGCGCTGCGCGAGGGCCGCCGGGACGAGGCCGAGCAGGCCTACCGGACGGTCCTGTCCCGCGGCGTCCAGGATGACGCCGCGCGCGACGCGGCGCTCGGCCTGACGTGGGCCAGGATGGAGCGCGGCGACTGGGCCGCGGCGCTCGCGGCGCTGGACCCGGTCCGGAGCGCCGATCCCGCCTCGTCCGTCGTTCGTCTCGGCCGGTTCCTGGAAGGCGTCGGCCTCCTGCTGGGCGATCGGCCGGGCGAGGCGCTCGTGGCACTCGATTCCGCCGATGCCGGCCCCCTGCCGGAGGCGCTCCGGCAGGAGCTTCCGTTCTGGCGCGGTGTCGCCCAGGCCCGGCTCGGCGAGCTCGAGCGCGCCCTCGAGACGCTCGAGCGGTTTGTGGCGGACGTGCCTCCGAGGCACCCGCTGCGCGCCGACGGTCTGGCGCAGGCCGGATGGATCGCGCTCGAGCGCGGCGCCGCCGACCGGGCGGCGCGGCTCTTCCTGCAGGCGACGTCGGTCGGGGCGCGCGCCGAGCTCCGGCCGCACGTCGAGGCCGGGCTGTACCGCGCCTATCGCGCGCGGGGAGAGACCGCTCGAGCGTCGGAGGTGATGGCCCGGCTCATCGCCGAATCGAGGCGCGATCCGCTCGGGATTCCGACACTGCTCTCCGTCGCCGGCGCGGCGATGCGGTCGGGCGCGACGGCCGACGGGGAGGCGGCCTACCGGCACATCCTGCGGTTGCCGGCGGCGTCTCCCGTCGAGGACTACGCCCGTTACCGTCTGGGAGAAGCGCTCGAAAAGAGCGGGCGCCTGGGCGAAGCGCGCGCGGAATACGTCCGCCTGCGCGAGGCCGGGCGCGACGAGGCCATCGCCCAGCGCGCCGTCTATCGCCTGGGCCTCCTGGCGCTCCATGCCGGCGATCCGGCCGACGCGCGCCGGGAAGGGGAAGCGCTCCTGCGGGCCGGCACGCTCGTCGAGCTTCGGGAGGGGGTGCTCCTTCTGGCCGCGGAGGGAGCGGCCCGGGACGGGGACGCTGGTCGGGCGGGCGAGCTTCTGGCCGCGGCGCTGGGCGCCGCTCCCGACTCACCCCGGGCCGACCGGGTCCGGCTCGCGCTCGGCTGGGCGCATCTCGACCAGGGCGACCCCGAGCAGGCGCTCGCGGAATGGCGTCAGGTCGTCCAGGCCGACGCTCCGGACACCAAGACGCTCGCCCGCCTCGCCATCGCCGAGATCGCGATGCGCGAGGGGCGCGAGTCCCTGGCCCTGGATGCGCTGCGGTCGGTCGGTGGCCTGTCCGGCCCCCCATCCCTGGTCCAGGCGGTCGCGCTCGACCGGGGAATCCTGGCGGCGCGCGCGGGCGCGGACGACGAGGCAGCGCGCGCGCTGGAGCCGCTCGTGCCGAGCCTCGGCGATCCTTCCCGGCAGGCGCTCGCCCGGCGAGCGCTCGGGCTGGCGCGCTACCGGGCAACCCAGTACGAGGCCGCCGAGCAAGACTTCCGGCAGGCTACGCAGCTCATGCCCGACGATCCCTTGGGCTGGCTCGGCGCCGGCCTGAGCGCCCTCGCTCAGCGTCGACTGGTCGAGGCCGAGGAGGCGTTCGCCCGCGCGCAGGCGCGTGCCGACGCGGCGACCGCGGCATCCGCGGCCTACGGGCTGCTCCTGGTGACCCTCCAGCGCGGAGACGAGGCGGCGTTCCGGGAGCAGGCCACGGCGTTCGTCGACGCCCAGCCCGCACACGACGCGACGCCGGGCCTCCTCTGTGCTCTGGCCGCGGATGCCATCGCCCAGGGCGACGTCGAGCGGGCAGAGGAGTGGGTGACTCGTCTGGTCCGAGACCACGCAAGGAGCGAGTACGCCGGCGAGGCCCTCGGGCAGTTCGCCGCGGCGGCAGTGGCGCGGCCCGGGCTCCGCCGGCGCGTGTACGGCGAGGTCCTGGCGAGCCCGGTGCCCGACGGGCTTCGACTGGACGCCTTGGTCGGTCTCGCGGACACGGAGCTCGCGCTGGGGGACCCGGCGGCCGCCCAGCGCGCGGCGGAGGGCTTCCTCCGCGAAGCCCCCGCCGGCGACGCCCGGATCCCGGCGGCCTCCGTCCTCGTCCTGCGGAGTCACGCGGCACAGGGACGCCATGGTCTCACCCTTCGGTCGGCGGAATCGTTCCTCGCCCGGTTCCCCGACGATCCCCTCGCTCCATTCGTGGAGCTGGTCCGCGGCCGCCTGCTCGTCAGCGAGGGACGATGGGAGGCGGCGCAGCCCGCGCTCGAGGCCGCCCGAGCCCGGGGAGCCCCGCAGGTTGCCGCGGAGGCGCAGTTCTGGCTCGGGGAGACGCTCCGTGCCCGGGGCGATCTGGACGGCGCGATCGCGGCCTACCTGGAGGCGAGCCGGCGCTATCCGGAGACGATGTGGGCCGCCCGGGGTCTCCAGGGAGCGGCGCGGAGCTATCTCGCCCGCAGCCGTCCGGCCGAGGCCGTGGCCCTGCTCCGCGAGATCACGGTCCAGCCCGCGGCCGAGCCCGCGCTGGTCGACTGGGCGCACGACGGGCTACGGCGTCTCGGCGCGGAGCCGGTCCCCGATGCCCGCGATCGCCTGCCGAAGGTCCCGGCGGTGAGGCCCTGAGCGTCTGCCCCCGGTACGACCGGCTCCCGCGCTACGGTACGCTTCGGGAGACCGAGGCGGGCGAGCACGGCTCGCGTCCGCCCTCGAGCCGAGTCCGTCCGCGTGCCACGTCGAGGAGCAGGATCAGGCCGACGCCCGCCAGTCCGCCCACGGCGTCCATCGCCATGTCGGCGTAGTCGAACATCCGCGTCGGGGTCAGAGTCTGGATGGACTCGTTCAAGAGCGACAGGAGCAGGGCGGAGATGTAGGCGTAGCCTAGGAACTTGGTCTGCCGGGGCGGCGCCGAGCGGCGGAGGGCCCGGATCACGAGGAGGAAGAAGACGCAGAACTGGCAGATGTGGACGAGGACCTCCAGGTAATAGTGGATGCGACGCCCCTCGCGGCTCTGAGGCGTTCCGAAGTACACCTCGGGCAGGGTGGACAGCGACAGGATCAGCGTGGCCCAGAGGACGGGCGGCACCCAGCTCCCGATCCGGAACGTCCGACTCTCGTTGCAGCGCATGATCCTCCCGTGGTCTGCGGGCCGAGTTGATTTCCCGCACCGCATGGAGCCATACGTAGGGGGCGGAGTCAACCGCCGCGCGGCACGCCGTGGTTGACACCGGGCGACCCTAGAATGTCTATACTTTCGACTACATAGAGTCTATTGTATTTTACTCTTTTATGTTACTCTGGTCGAGACCTGAGCCGGGGCCGGTGGCGCGCTGATGCGTCCGACGGTCGCGCCTCGTGACGAAGAGGGCCGGTCGATGAGAGTGCAGTGGAGACGGAGACGACGGGCAGGGCGGCAGGGACTCGGTACACTCCTCCGGGCGACGCTCGTGACGATGGTCCTCTGGGTTCCGGCGCCCGGGGCGGAGAGTCGCTACCAGGGCTTCGGGGCGACGACATCCGGGGGAGCAGGCGGAGCGGTGGTCCGCGTAACCAGCCTCGACGACGCGGGGCCCGGCAGCTTGCGCGAGGCCCTCGCGGGGGGCAACCGCACGATCATCTTCGACGTCGCGGGCGACATCGTTCTCACCAATTATCTCAACGTGACCGGCGCCTTCGTCACGATCGACGGCCTCACGGCCCCCAGTCCGGGCATCACCCTCCGCAACCGAGGCCTCATCATCCGGGGCAAGCGGGGCGCCCACGACGTCATCGTGCGGGGTATCCGAGTGCGGAACTCGGCGATCGACGGCATCCAGGTCGCGTACGGCGCGTACAACGTCGTCATCGACCACGTGTCGGTGGCAGGCTCGCAGGACGGCAACATCGACATCACCGAGAACTCCCACGACGTGACGGTGTCCTGGAGCATCCTGGCGGGGAATACCAAGAACATGCTCGTCAAGTACGACCCGTCTCGAGTCACGCTGCATCACAACGTCTTCACGGACAGCCTCGACCGAAACCCCGAGTTCCGGATCAACAACAACGGCGGCATTGCGACGGAGACCACCGGCGACGTCCGCAACAACGTCATCGCGAACTGGGCGAACGGCTACGGGACGGTGCTGCACGATGGCGCGTGGGCCAATGTGGTGAACAACTACTACACTGCCTCGCGCAAGGCCATCATGCTGCGGGCCGCGCGCGCGTACGTCAGGGGCAATCAGAGCGCCGACGGCAGGGCACTCGACGGCATCGGCAACGAGGCGAACCCGTTCCCGAGCATGCCGGTGGACACTGAGGGCGCCTGCGCGGCCGCGCGGCGCGTCCTGGCCGAGGCTGGAGTGCGCCCTCTCGACAGCGTGGACCAGGAGCACCTGGCCCGCATTCCGGTGCCGGCGTGCTCCGCCGCCACCCCGGGCCTCGAGAACGGCGCGAGCAGCCTGGCACTCGTTGCTCGCCGTGACGTGCCCGGAGCTCGCCGTGGCGCCCGAGGCGCGAACCACTGACCGGACGCAGTGAACGGCCCCGATGCGCGAATCGCAATCCCGCATTCGAAGCTCTCGGAGGTGACGGTCTCATGACGAGGGTGTGGCCGACGAAGGGCCGGCAAAGGGTCGGCGGGCTACTGGCGGTCGCGATGCTGGCCGCGCTCTCCTGGACGCCGGCGGCCAGGGCGCAGACCGGCGGCTATCAGGGCTTCGGGGCGACCACCCCGGGTGGTGCGGGCGGGGCGGTCGTCCACGTCACCAACCTCAACGACTCGGGGGCGGGGAGCTTGCGCGCGGCGCTGAGCCAGGGGAATCGCCGGGTCGTGTTCGACGTGGCGGGAGCGATCGCGCTCAGCAGCTACCTGTACGTGCAGGGGCCCTTCGTCACGATCGATGGGCTCACCGCCCCGAGCCCGGGAATTACGCTACGCAATTGGAGCCTGGTCATCGCGGGAAGCTTCGGCGCGCACGACGTGATCGTCCAGGGCCTTCGCGTACGCGCCTCGGCGAACGACGGGATCATGGTCAAGTACGGCGCCTACAACGTCGTCATCGACCACGTGTCGGTGGCGGGCTCGGGTGACGGGAACATCGACATCACGCAGGATTCTCGAGACGTCACAGTGTCCTGGAGCATCCTGGCCGGCGATTCGGTGAACATGCTCATCAAGTACAACACGACGCACGTCAGCCTCCATCACAACCTGTTCGTGAAGGGGATGACGCGCAATCCCCTGGTGAGCATGGGCGAAGGCGCTCCTCCCGCCACCACCACGACGGCCGACATCCGCAACAATCTCATCTGGGGCTGGGGGAGCGGAAGCGGCTTCGGGACGTGGATCCAGCACGGCGCCCGGGCCAACATCGTGAGCAACTTCTACAAGGCCCAGGGTGGCAACGCCGGCCTGTCGCTGTACGTCGACGGGCAGACGTCGGCCCGCGCCTATACCAGCGGGAACTTCAGCGCCGACGGGCTGGACCTGAACAGCATCGGCGGCGAGGCGAACCCGTTTTCCAGCCCGCCCGTGGACACGCAGAGCGCGTGCGCGGCGGCGCAGCTCGTCGTCGCGGGCGCCGGGATGCGGCCGCTCGACAGCGTGGACACGCAGCAACTGACGGGCATCGCGCTCCCGTTCTGCCAGAGCCAGACGGCGAGCCTCGCGGTCAGCCCGAGCAGCCTTTCGTTCGAGGCCGGCACCGGCGCCCCGGCGCCTCCTGGCCAGCAGCTCAGCGTCGTCGAGGCGGGAGGGGGCAGCCTGACGTGGGCGGCCACCGCCACCAGCACGAGCGGAGGGTCCTGGCTCGCCGTGACGCCGGCGAGCGGGACGACTCCGTCGAGCCTGACGGTCTCCGCGCGCCCGGATGGGCTGGCCGAAGGAGCCTACCAGGGCACGATCGTCGTCACGTCCCCCGGAGCGACCAACTCGCCCCGATCGGTTCCGGTGACGCTCTTCGTCGACTCGGCACCGCCACCACCGCCGCCGCCGCCGGAAGGCGTCGTCTCGGTCGAGGCCGACATCGACGTCAAGGCGGACGATGGCCGGGAGTACTCCAACGGTGTCGTCAGGACCGGCGAGACGTCCATCGACCTCGGCCGGGGTAACTTCGTGGCGCTGCGCTTCGGGGGCGTCGAGGTCCCGCCCGGTGCCGTCATCGAGTCGGCCGTGCTCGAGCTCTACGGGATCAGCGACGTGAAATCGAGCGTCGCCCTTCGCTACCTCGCCGAGGACGTCGGGGACTCCCCGCCGTTCAACGCGGGCACCCGGAGCCTGTCCAACCGGCCCCGCACCCAGGCGTTCGTCGACGACGTTCCGGCGCTGTGGCAGGCCGGCACGTTCAACTCGAGCCCGGAGCTCAGGTCGGTGGTCCAGGAGATCGTGGCGCGCTCGGACTGGGAGTCCGGCCACAGCCTGACCCTCTTCATCGCGGACAACGGCTCTGCCCGGACGCGGCGCATCGGCTCGTTCGAGAGCAGCCCCTCACCGAGCCGGGGGGCCCGGCTCACGATCCTCTACCAGGTTCCCTGACCGCCCGGCCGGCCGGCGGCGGGGCGCAGACCCGGGGGGGATCATAGGCGCCCCTCGGATCTGGTGCTCGGGAGAGTGCGCCGCCATCAACCTGGACGTGGGCGGCGGCCGCCGTCCGTGATCACGAAATCGGAGAAGACGTTCGCCGGCACCCTGATGAAGGGGACTGGGTCGTCGAGCACGGTCTGCGGCGCGATCTCTTGCGGAGGGTCGCTGGCGAGGAAGGGCGCCCAGTGGTACTTCAGGACGAGCTCCCCGCGGGACGCGCCCGACACGTGGATCGCGCCGTACTCCGCCCGGGCCGACCCCGTCCCCTTGAGGAACGGCGTGCCGGGATCGGTGCTCGCGTAGATCCGGTACCGGCCCACCTGGTCGACGGCCCTGAGCCAGGCCGCGCCGCCGAACCGCGCGATGGACTCGTCGGTGTACGCGACGACCCACCCCACGTTGTACGTGTCCAGGTAGTCCCGGAGCTCCTGCGGCGAGAAGTCGCTCAGCTTCCGCCCGAACAGACGGACCTCCTCGGGCACTCCGAGCGAGGAGAGGAACGCGAAGTTCGTGTAGTTGTGCTGGAGCCAGATGAGGGGATAGGGGCCCCCGATGACCTCCGCTCCCGTGCGCCACGGCACCAGCGCCCCGAGCTGCCAGCGCTCGATCATGACGCGCCGACCGCCGAGTGGATGGTCGCGGAGCCAGTCCACGACCCTGCGGTCGTCCTTGTCCAGGGGTCGCAGCGTGTAGGTCCTGAGGCCCGTCGGCAGGCGGGGCGTCAGCCGGTGGAGGCTCCGGCCCATTCCCGCGAGACCGAGGACCACCACGAGGGCGATCGCGGCCCATCCCCACCGGGCCAGCCCATACCGGGGAAGGGCCGCGCGGATCCTGGCGAGGATCCCGGCCATGCCCACTCCTGCCGGGACGGTCAGGAGCAGCGCCACGATCAGGTTGCAACGGTAGGTTTGGACCTCGCGGAGCGGGGGCAGCTCGCCGCCCAGGTAGCCGAGGGCCGTGAGCGCAAGAATGGGGAAGAGGAGGAGCCGCACGGCCTCTCGCCGCCCCGCGCGCGACCAGGCGGCCAGGCCGAGGGCCGCCGGAATGGCGACAACGAGGCGGAGACCACCCTTGAGGCCGAGGAGGTCCCGGCGGAGCGCCGCCAGGTCGCCGACCCAGTGGAAGCCCGAGTACGTCTTGTATCGAAGATTGGCGAGGACCGGCGCGATCCAGAACACGTTCACCAGGAGGCTCCCGCCCGCGATCAGGAGGAGCGCGGACCAGATTCCCCAGTCCACCCGCCCGGCCCGGAGGACGAGGTAGAGCGAGAGCGGGACGTAGAACAGCAGGAAGGACAGCGGATGCAGCAGCGACATCAGGATGGCCGATGCCACGAACGCGACGTACCAGCGGGGCCGTCGTTCCTCGGCGAACCGGTACACGAACGAGAGCGAGAGCGGAAAGCAGTACATGGCTATGCCCGACGTGATCACGCCGAACCGCCACGTCTTCGCCACCTCCGGATCCACCGCGTACACGAGAAGCGCAATGCCGGCCGAGAGGGCGGACTCGGTCGGCGAGGCCCGGAAGTTGCGAGCCGCCAGCCAGACGAGGGAGCTGGGGAGCAGCACGGACAGGAAGACGAAGAGGTTGAAGGCCGTCGGCAGCGACACGCCGAAGTGGTGGAGCAGCGAGACCACGAGCTGCAGGAACTTGGTGTTGACGTCGAAGACCGTGCCCATGGGATAGCCGGCCATGAAGTACGGGTCGTATCCCCAGGCTCGCCCCGAGCGAGTGAGAAACGCGTCGGCGGTGACCGCCCGGCTGAAGTGCAGAGCGTAGTCGATCCTTGCGATCGGCTCGCCGCCGAGCAGGACGCGCGGCGGCACGACAATCAGCGCGAAGAGGGCGTTGGCGGCGAGGACGGCGCACAGCAGCATCGTGGCCGCACGGCGGCGCGCCACGCGTTTACTCGACCTCCCGGGCATCCGGCCGGACGCGGGTCGGCACGTCACCCCTCACGGGCGCACCGCTCCCTGCGGGCCTCGCTCGCGCTGTACTCGCGGGGCGACGGCCGGCCCGTCTCACCCCGACGGTTCGGGGCAGCAGTCGCCAACGCTGGCGGCCGCCGTGGAAGTCCAGGCGCGAGACCTGGACGCTCCCGAAGGGCAGCTGCAGCAGGCCGACCCAGCCGACCTGCTCGTATCCCAGCCGCCGGTGCGTGCGCATCGAGTAACGGTTGATCAGGATCGCGTAGCCGAGGAGGGAGCGGATGCCCTGGCGGCTCAGCTCGGAGAAGACGAAGCTCGCCAGGCCCGGATAGACGCCGGAGTAGCGCCGCAGATCGGGGTCCACGTACGCCCGGGACGTGCAGGCCTCATCGGGACGGAGCGGCAGGAGAAAGCGCACCTCGGGGATGTAGTGGCTCTCGTACGCCGTCATGATGTAGGCCACGATCCTGCCGTCGCGCTCCGCGCAGAACACCTCGCTGCCGTTCCGCAGGTCCCGCATCAGGTGCTCGTAGACGGGATCGGGGGTGCCGGCGCGCGGCCGGAACGCGCCGGGCACGTCCTCCGGCTTGAGCCGGTGGTACCTCACGCCGACCCTCGCCCGGAACGCCGGTATCGACCTGGTCCGGGTGATGGCCAGGAGACGGAAGTGCAGGAGCGACGACGGGATCGCGCGGGTGACGATCACGCAGGCGGCGATCCACCGGGGACGGGCGACTTCCCCGTCGCGGAACTCCGCCGCCACCGTGGCGACCTTGGCCCTCAGCCTCGCCCAGAGCCTCACGGCGCCACGCTCGCGGCGGGAGGTCCGCACGCGGCCACGTCACCGGCTCGCTCCCGGACCTGGCCGTTCACCGGCCGGGGGGCGCGGAGAGCCCACTCGGCCGCGAGTGCGCCGGGCTCGCCACGCCGTCGCACGCTCCGTTCCGGCCCGCGACGCACGATCTTCTACTCGACTTCGGCGCGGACCAAATTGGGGCGGTCGATGCCTCCCTGGATCCCGGGCTTCAGGAGGCCGTAGCGGAGGTACTTCCGCGTCCGCGCCAGGAGGCGCTCACGCGACCGCCGGTCGACGTGGGCCTGCACGGTCTTCCAGGTCTCGTACACGCGGAAGACGTCACCGTGCTCGACGTCCTCCTTAGAGGCGACGCCCAGCGGATGGAAGACGCCCTCGCCGTAGGACTCCGGCTGGTAGCAGTTGATGTTCTCCTCGAAGCTCCGCTGCGTATACTGCAGGAAGTCCCGGAAGTCCTTCCGGAAGAGCACCATCTCGTACCGCTCCGGAGAGCGGAGCAACAGCGACCCCGGCTCGACATTCATCGGAGAGACGTACGGATAGCGCACGTCCGGATAGCGGTCGTACACGTCGTCCGAGAACGGCCGGATCCGCGCGACGTCCTCGTCCCGCTCGAGCGGCAGGCCCATGAGGGTGCTGAGGTCCACGACGAGGTTGTCGTGGGGGGCGCAGTGGGCCAGCACATCGTCGAGGGCCTCGTCCGAGAAGTAGGGCTTCAGGAACCGGCGATCGCCGAGCAGCTTGCGCAGCCGCTCGGAGGCCGTCTGGACGTCGATGCACAGCTCGACGAAGTTGAACGTATCGACCAGCGCGTCCACGAGCTGCTTGCTCGGCAGCGACCAGCTGTAGAAGTAGCAGTTGTGGCGCTTCCGCGGCAGCGCGGCGAGGATGTCCTGGTAGTACGTCTCCTGCGTCTGTCCTCGAAGAGGGTCGAAATCGAACGTGACTCGGCCGGAGCCCGGATACCGGGCGAGCAGCTCGATCTCGCGGAGGACCACGCCGATCGGACGGTACACGAACCGGGCGCGACCGAAGCTCTGGACGTTGTTCCAGGCGTTTGCCGAGCAGTACGCGCAGGTCTCGGTGCAGCCCTTCCCGGTCCAGATGTAGCTGTTGAGGACGCTCAGATCGGAGAGGATCTCCTCGAGATCCTCGACCAGGCAGATGTCCTTGAGCGTGTCCTGGGTCTGGACGTACTGCTTGCGGACGGGCACCAGCTCCCGATCGCCCCTGAATACGCAATTGAGCGGCACCTGGCCGGTGACGAGGCGTAGAAGGGGCTCCTCGCCGTCCCCGCGAACGACGACGTCGAAATCGGTCTGCTCGACGAGCTCCTGCGCGAAGAAGGTCGCGGTGTGACCTCCGGCGATCGTGACGATGCCGGGATCGAAGCGCTTGACGAGCGAAGCGAGCCACGTGGAGGAGTAGAGGGTGTCCCACCACTTGCACGAGATGGCGACGTACCGCGGGCGATACCGGGCGAGCTCGGTCTCGACCACGTCGGCGAAATGCTCCGTGTTGAGCGGCACCACGCGGACCGTGACCTGCCGTTGATGCAGGTACGAGGCCAGCCAGAGGAGCGCGTTGTTGAACTTGTGGTGATGACCGTTCCGATAGCGAGGCGGATTGAAGATGAGCAGGTCCATCAGGCAACCCCGCGGTGGACCTCAGGCCCGCGCGCGGGCACCTCCCTCGGAGGAAGGATCGTCGAGGGCCATCGGCGGCGCGTGCCTCATCGAAGGGGCTGGAGCGGGGGGGCGGCGGGGGTGGAGCGCATGCTCTCCAGCACCTTTCGCACGTTCCGGACGACGAGCTTGTCGAGTGCCTCGCCGTAGTCGAGAATGCCCCGGCGAAGGGGCTCGACCGCACCGTAGAGCGTGGAGAAGCTGGCGTAGAAGTCGCGAAGCGGCATGGCGGTGGGGAGCACCGTGTGCAGGAGGTCGTAGAAGTCGTAGTCGTGGACGAAGATGTCCTTCTTGACGCGCTCGTAGAGCACGGTGCCCGGGAAGGGCGTGAGGATGAAGTAGAGCGGGAACGAGAGGTCCTTGGCCTCCACGTATCGCTGGAGGTTTGCGAAGTCCACCGGCTGGTAGTCCTGGGTCAGGACGAAGTTCGAGTTGATGTCGAGGCCATTCTGCTGGAGGATCGCGATCGCTTCGTCGTTGTCCGAGACGGTGGCCTCCTTGTTGAACGTGATGAGGTCCTGGCTGCGAATGGACTCGAAGCCGACCATTACGCGCTTGAGGCCGGCGCGGGCCCACAGCTCGAATCGGCGCGGGTTGCGGCGGATGCTATCCGAGCGAGTCATGAAGAAGTACTGTTTCCGGATTCCGTTCGACTCGAGGAGGCGAGCCAGGGACTCCATCCTCGGCCCGTCGATGAAGGCCTCGTCGTCCGTGAACCAGACGTAGTCCTCCTCGATGGCCGCGATCTCGGCC
Source organism: Candidatus Methylomirabilota bacterium (assembly GCA_036558225.1). GTDB lineage: Bacteria > Methylomirabilota > Methylomirabilia > Rokubacteriales > DASRDR01 > DASRDR01. The sequence continues at coordinate 21,868 of DATBGA010000098.1, forward strand.
AGGAGAGACTCGGGACTGCGCGAGAGGTACTTGCCGGCGGTCGTGGGCCACAGGCAGCAGAACTCGCAGCGGAAGGGGCAGCTGTAGGAGCTCATGAGGGAGGCGACCGGCTTCATCCATCTGTCGAAGTAGCGGTCGCGGATGTGCGCGGACAGGCGGCGGTCGGGGAACGGGTAGCTGTCGAGCGACGGCCAGGCGCGAACCGGGGTGGCGTGCACCTGCTGGTCGACGGAGATGGCGAGACCGCTGATCCCCCGGAGGTCCGCCTGGCGGCCCCGGTCCTGCCACGTGTCGATCAGCTCGCGGAGCGTGTTGACGCCCTCGCCGGGGACGACGACGTCGACGCCCACTTCGAGGAGCTGGTCCGCGTTCCGGTTGGCGAAGTAGCCGCCGAGCACGACGCGGATGGACGGGTCGAATTCCCGGGCTTGCCTCGCTAGGTCCTTGATGGTGTTGACGTCCACCGTGTAGGCGGTCATCGCCAGGACGTCGGGGCGGAACTCCCGGAGCGTGGCCTCGAAGGGCGCCTTCTCGAGCCGCATGTCCAGCAGCCGGGTGTCATGTCGGCTCTTGATGCCCGCGCTCAGGTACTCGGCCCAGAGGGGTTCGATGACGAAGATGGCATCACCGCCCCACACGTGGGGATTCGTCGGTGGCTGGACGAACAAGACCTTCATGGTCCCTCTCTTCCTAGTTCTGATCCACGAACGCGGCGGCCCGAAGCTCTCCGGTCAGGTACGCCTTCCGGAAGACGCGGTGCCGCCGCTTGCCGCTGGAGGTCTTGACGAGCGTGCCGGGCAAGACCAGGAGCAGATCGTCTACGGTCACACCGAGCTGCCGGTGGACCTCGCCGCGAATGGCGGCCGAAAGCCCGTCCGGGTCGAGTGCGGGATCGGCGATCTCCACGGCGACGATCACTCGCTGGGTGCCGTGCTCCGGGTCGTCGACGCCGAAGGCGACGAAGCACCCGTGCCGCAGCCCGGGGATCTTCAGGAGGACCCGCTCGAACTCGCTCGGGTCCAGCTTCCGACCGCGGAGCATGATGCGCTCGCGGAGGCGCCCCACCCAGAAGAGCTCGCCGTCCCTGAGATAGCCGAGGTCCCCGGTGCGGAGGTAGCCATCCCGCAGTGCGCGGCGAGTTCCGCGCGCGTGGCCGAGGTATTCTCGCATCTGCGACGGCGTCTCCAGGGCCACCTCGCCGATCTGCCCGTCTCGAAGCGGGCGCCCCGTGCGCGACAGGATGTGGATGCGAATGCCCGGACAGGGCCGGCCGACGCCGATGACGCTGACGTGTGGCGTGCCTTCCGGCACCTCCGGGAGAGGGCGCGCGATCCCCTTCTCCTGGAGCAACCGCTCGTCGACGCGCTCGACCGTGAACACGCCATCGGGGTCGCTGAAGGTGGCCCCGCCCACGTTCTCGGCGCACCCGTAGTTGGTCTTCAGGGCGTCGAGGCGAACGCCCAGCGGCGCGAACCGGCGGTGGAAGCTCTCCAGCGTGTCGAGATGGATGCGCTCGGCGGCGTTCCAGAAGGCCCGCACGCGCTCCAGCCGGACGCCTTCTACCTCGTGGTCCCGGACCTTCCGCGCCGCGAGGGCGAAGCCGAAATTCGGCGACCAGGTCACGGTCGAGCCCGTGTCCGACAGGCCGCGCAGCCAGAGGGCAGGGTTCCGGATGAAGTCCGTCGGGCTGAGCAGGGCCAGGGGGATACCTTGCGTCAGACAGAGGAGGAAGTTGTTGGCCAGTCCCATGTCGTGGTAGAGGGGCGTCCAGTTCAGGCACACGTCGCCCTCGCGGAGGCGCATGGCGAGCGCCATTCCCTCGAGAGACGCGACGACTGCCGTCTGCGTCCATACGCAGATCCGCGGAGATCCGGTGGTACCCGAGGTCAGCTGCAGCACGGCCGTCGACTTCTCCGCCGGCGCGATTCGGGGGATCCGGGTTCCCCTCAGGGGCGAGAGATCCGTGTCCCGGACCACGGGACAGGATTCCCCGTGGCCGCGCGTGATCTCGTCGAGATCCGTCAGCGTCGCCGGGACGATGACCAGGCGCGCGCCGGTCTTCCGGATCAGAACCCGGATGAGCGCGATCAGGAACGATTCACGGCCGGGGAGGACGGGGGGCGCCACCAGGAGAGGCACGGCGCCGAGCAGAAGCGTGGCGACGAGCAGCGTCGCGCACGACTCCGTGCTGGGCAGCGCGAGGAGACACACGTCGCCGGGGCGCAGGCCCTGCTCCAGCAATGCCGCGCTGTAGCCCGCCGCACGGTCGTGGATGTCCCCGCGCGACTGCCAGGCGAAGCGGCCCTGCGAGTCCACGAAAGCGAGCGCGGGATCCGAGGGGGCCTGGTCGACCCGCTCGTGAAGGATGACCTGCAATGAGGCGGCCACGGTGCTCATCCGGCCCGCCGTACGCTCCCGGCGCTCTTCACGCCGATCAGGAGACTCGTCCCTCCGGCCACGGCCTCGTGCCGGATTCCGCCGAACCCGGTCTCCTCCAGCCAGCGGCGGATCTCCGGCGACGTGTAGACACGGCCCCGGGGAGTGTCGAGGACGAGGGTCAGCTCGAACAGACTGGCCTCGCAGGACATGCCACGCGCCGGCGGCATGAAGTCGTGGACGATCAGCTCGCCCTCCTCGGGGAGGGCGTCGTGGATCTTGCGGAGGAGCTGAACGCACGCGTCCGGGGGCCAGTCATGCAGGACATGGGAGACGAGCACGGCGTCACAGCCGGCCGGCAGCGAGTCCCGGAAGAAGTCGCCGGAGACCGCCTGGAGGCGGCCCTCGGAGTCGATGCGGCCGAATCGCTCCCGGGCCAGTGCGCTCACGGGGGGCAGGTCGAAGAGGGTGATGCGGAGCCGGGGGAAACGGAGCGCGATCGTGGCCGAGAAGACGCCGGAGCCTCCCCCGAGGTCGAGCAGATGCCGGCGGCGGGAAAGGTCGACCAGCGCCGCGACTCTCCGGGCCGGCCAGTGGGCCAGGCTGGCGAGACCGTCGCAGAAGAGCCTGAGGTGCTCGTCTTCGTCCTGAATGCGTTCGAACACGTCGCCCGAGATGGTCTCGTCGGGCAGGGTGGCTCGGCCGGTGATGCTGGACGCGAGCCGCCCCCAGGCCGGGTAGCCGTGGCGCTGCCAGAAGCGGAGGACGGGGCCCAGCGACGTCTCCTGCGTCGGCAGGAGAAAGAGCCGCGCGGTCCGGGAATTCTCGTAGCCCGTCGGGCCGTGGTGAAGGATGCGAAGCGAGACGCACGCGTCGAGCAGCGCCTCGACGCCCCGCAGCTCCGCGCCCAGCGCAGCCGCCACCTCGGGGGCCGTCCTCGGTCCTTCGGCGAGGAGGCGGAAGAGATCGAGGGAGTTCGCGGTGAGCAGGACCTGCGCGCGCTGGTAGCCGAGGGCCAGGTCGACCAGCCCCGGCAGGCCGAGCTCGCCCCCTGCCTCGGAAGCTGTCGGAAGGCCCGCTGCCTGCTGCGTGGACATGCGAAGCCTGAGCGGCCTGGACTAGACCGACATCTTCCGGGCCACCGCTTCGGCGAGCGTGCCCGTGGTCTTGAACAGCTCGGTCGAGATGTCGTGCTCGTCGAACTGGACTCCGAACTCCACCTCGACCGCCATGATCAGCTGCAAGACGGCGACCGAGTCCAGGTCGAGGCCGTGAGAGAGGAGGGGGGTCTCCGCCGTCACCGAGCGCCTCGAGCCGTGGTCCAGGATGGTCTCGGCGATGATTCGGCTCAATCTTCCCAGCACGTCGGCGCTCACCGGATGAGCCCTCCGTCCCCTGGGCGCGAGGGAGCCTCGCCGACGATCTCGAAGAGCCGGCCGGTCACCGGGGCGTCTCGCTCAGTCCGTGGCCGGCGGCTTCGGGTACGGCGGACGGCTCCGCGGCCGGCGGCCGATCCCAGGCCTGCATCCGGACCACGTCCTCGACGGTCTCCCGCCGCCGGATGAGGCGCACCTCGCCGTCCCGGCGCAGGAAGTAGACGGCGTTCCGGGGGCGAGTGAACTGGTTGGCGCGCGGAATGGAATACCCCCCGGTGTCGTAGATGACGATCGGGTCGCCGACCTCGAGGGCCGGGATCTCCTTCTGGAAGAACAGCACGTCGTAGGTGGAGAGCGTCGGCCCGCTGAGGTTCGCGTGGCCGACGGGGGCGTGCGTCATCTTGTCGGGAAAGAACACGCGCCACTCGGTGAAGAAGAGATTCTCGGGCACGTCGTTCACGCTGATGTCCGTGAACACCCAGTTGTGCTTCTGCAGGCGGACGGTCCCGACTAGGACGCACGTGTTGTTGACCAGCATGCGGCCCGGCTCGACGCTGAGCCGCGGCGTGAAGCCGTGCGTGCGACAGTTGTTTCGGTAGGACTCCGAGATCGTGCGGCCGAACTCCTCGATGGAAGGCGTGCGCTTCTCGAGCAGCTGGAAGCGCTCGAGCAGGCGCGCCCCGCGGATACGGCGCGCGAGACGCAGGGCCCGGAGGCTCTGGGCCGGGAAGCCGCCGCCGATGTTGATCTCTTCGATGGCGTGGCCGCTCCGACGGAGGTCGGCCGCCAGCCCGAACAAGGCGGTGAGCGCCTCGACGTACAGACCCGGGTTGAGGATCTGGGACCCGATGTGGGCATGCAGGCCCACCACGCGCACGTGCCGGCACGTGCGGGCCGCGGCGAACGCCTCGCTGCACGCGCTGATGTGGAGGCCAAACTTCTGCTTGTACGTGGTGATCAGCTTGTCGTAGTACGGTCGCCGGGTCATCGGGTCGATGCGGACACCGATGTCGATGACGCGGCCGTGCTGCCGCCCCAGGGCGTCGATTCGCCGGATCTCGTCCACCGATTCGACGTTGATCAGCCGGACCCCCCGGCGAATCGCGTGATCCAGCTCACGATCGGTTTTGCACGGACCGTCGAAGATGATCCGGTCGGCGGAGAATCCCGCCTTGAGCGCCACGTGCAGGTCGAGGTCGCCGGAGATCTCGGCGCCCGCGCCCAGCTCCCGCAGGGTCTGGAGCACACCGGTCTCGAAGTTCGTCTTGACCGAGTAGTAGGCCCCGAAGTCCTGGATCGAGGAGAAGCTCTCCACGAGGCGGGCATAGTTCCGGCTCAGGATCTCCTCGGAGATCAGGAAGAAGGGTGTCTCGCGCGTGCGCGCGAGGCGCCCGAGGTCGGCGCCGTCGAAGATCAGCTCCC